>JAFZME010000118.1 GCA_017553405.1 Bacteroidales bacterium | reverse complement strand
ACATCCCCTGCACTGTTCGTTGTAGGAAGGGTGCTCCCCAGTTTCACCTGGATGTCGCGGTATGTCACCTCCTGCTTGTCACAGCCGTCCGTCAGGAATATCGTCAGACAGCAAAAAATCAATACGCTTATGCGGGATTTCATAATCCATAATGTATTTAGTTACAAATATAATGAAATCCGTATATGCCGCCAAATAATTGCGCTGACAATGGACAGTTCGTGAAATCCGGGGAAAAATAAAACGGTACAATAGAAATCTACAATATTCTTCAACGAAATAGGGATTCTTGACGGCGTTGTATGTCTTCTGCGATTCCGACAATGTCGACAGGCGCTTAGACTCCCGCTACTACGGTCAATCAATTCGTCCCGTCTGGGAAGATTAACCCCACAGCCTAGAAAAGAATTAACACCACCTCGGCCTGATTAAAAGCTAAGGTGGTGTTTTTCTTCTGTTTATTACAAACAGACAATCGCACTTGCAGATATATCATCGATGCTAAAAACATTGATATGGCCCGTGGAAATGTGTCGATTTTTGATAGATTTCCACGACTTATAGCGCTATTTTTGAAAGAAAAACCCTATCTTTGCACAGTAACCAAAGACAACATTATGCTGATAGGAAGAGAAAAAGAACAGGCGCTGCTGGGCGAGCTCCTTCATTCAAAACAGTCCGAATTCGTCGCCCTGTATGGCAGGCGCAGGGTAGGAAAGACCTACCTTGTTCGCGAGACCTTCAACTACCAGTTCGCTTTCCAGCACACTGGTATCCTGGATGCACCCATGAACGAACAACTGGGCGAATTCCGCGAGTCGCTTTATGCTGCCGGCCTTCCCAAAAGTCCGAAGCCCAAGACTTGGGGAGATGCCTTCCGCCTCCTCCAGCGCCTCCTTACAAGCCTCCCGGAAGGGAAGAAGGTGGTATTCATTGATGAACTTCCTTGGATGGACACGCCCAAATCCAACTTCATCCGTGCCCTGGATCATTTCTGGAATGCTTGGGCTACCACCCGCAAGGACATCATCCTTATCGTGTGTGGCAGTGCAACGTCTTGGATTATCGACAATATCGTGATGAACTACGGCGGCCTGCATGACCGCATCACCCGCCAAATCCAACTCCGTCCCTTCACGTTGAGGGAATGTGAGCAGTACAGCCGGGAAAACAGACTGGATTTCACCCGTCGGCAAATCCTGGAAGCCTATATGGTTATGGGTGGCATCCCTTACTATTGGAGTTTCCTCCGCCCGGGCCTATCCATCGCCCAGAATATCGACCGGATGTTCTTCGATGAAGACGGAGAGATGGTCCACGAATACGATGCCCTGTATGCTTCCCTTTTCAAACGTCCCAAGACGCACATCGCCATTGTCAATGCTCTGGCCACCAAGAAAGGCGGACTGCAACGGGAGGAAATCCTGGACATCACTAAAATCAGCGACAACGAAACCTTCTCCAAGGCTCTCAAGGAGTTGGAACAATGCGGCTTCATCCGCAAGTACACGATGATAGGTAACAAAAAGAAGGGAACCTTGTACCAACTGATGGACAATTACACCCTCTTCTGGTTCAAGTTCATCAGAGAGAACACCCGTGGAGAGTCACATTTCTGGACTTCCAACCTAGACACCGGAGTCTATGACAACTGGGTGGGCCTGGCATTTGAGAGAGTCTGCCTGCAGCACCTCGAGCAAATCAAGAAGGCGATGGGCCTCAGCGTGATCATAAGCACCGCACATTCCTGGAGTTGGAAGGCCCCCAAGGACTCAAATGAAGAAGGCGTCCAGATTGACCTACTGATCGACCGCAACGACGATACCATCAACCTCTGCGAAATGAAATACAGCAAATCGCCTTACCCGCTTTCATCAGAGGACCTTTCAAAGATGGAGTACCGCAAGACCGTTTTCAAGAGGGAAACCGGAACGGAGAAGCGGATCATGCTTTCGCTTATCACCACATTTGGACTCACCAATAATGCCAATGCGGCCGACATCCCGGTCAAACTCACAATGGATGACCTGTTCCAGTAGGCATTAAGAAGATGCCAACAACTGCCTTGAAAAGACACTATTTTTACTCCTATTTTACTCCCGATGTCTTTTATGGCGTTTATAAAATGCTTATTATAAATACTTTGTAAAATATTGTTCGGCGATCGTTTTCCGCTCTTAACAAACGCCAGCCCATCCCGGGCCGGCGTTTGTTGTTTATGGGTCCGGCTACGTTTTGGGCCTCAAAGCGTGTCCCAAACCTCATTTTTGCCGTTTCGGCTACGATTTTGGCCTTGAAATGCGCCCCAAATTTTGTTTTCGTCGTTTCGGCGTCAATTTCGAGTTCAAAGATCGTCAACCGGCGGCGCCAGGTTGATTTAAAGGCCGGCGAAGATCAGAGTGTCCGGGTGGTTGTAGGTCAGGAAGCCGGTCAGGACGACGAGAATGAGCACCATCTTCATATTTACAATTTAATACTTACTTTTGTGACAAATTAATATGTAGACAACACGTATTTGTCTATTGTGTATAAAATGACTATGGTGTACAATTCTCTCACGGAAATCATCGGGAACACTCCGCTCCTGAAAGTCAAGCCTTTCGACGGCCAGAAGGCCGAGATTATCGTAAAACTGGAGTACTTCAATCCGGGTGGCAGCGTCAAGGACCGCATTGCGCTGGAGATGATTGAGGATGCGGAGCGCCGCGGCGTCCTGGTCCCGGGCGCGACCATCATCGAGCCCACGAGCGGAAACACCGGTGTGGGGCTCGCCTGGGTGGGGCGCGCAAAGGGCTATAAGGTGATTCTCACGATGCCCGAGACGATGAGCCAGGAGCGCCGAAGCCTGCTCAAGGCGCTGGGCGCGACGCTGGAGCTGACTCCGGGCGCCGCCGGGATGAAGGGAGCCATCGCCAGGGCGGAAGAGCTCCGCGACAGCACTCCCGGTGCGGTCATCCTCGGGCAGTTCACCAACCACGCCAACCCGGCCGTGCACGAGCGCACCACCGGCGAGGAGATCTGGCGCGACACCGGCGGGAAGGTCGACATATTCGTGGCCGGCGTCGGGACCGGAGGGACCGTGAGCGGCACCGGGAAGGCCTTGAAGAAGCATAATCCGGCCATAAAGGTCGTCGCAGTGGAGCCCGCCTCTTCGGCGGTTCTGTCCACCGGCGTGGCCGGCAAGCACAAGATCCAGGGCATCGGCGCCGGCTTCGAGCCCGCCACCTTTGACCGCAGCGTCGTGGATGAAATCCTCACCGTGGAGGACGATGACGCCTTCCGGGCCTCCCGCCTGCTTTCCGCCAGGGAGGGCCTCCTGGTGGGCATTTCCTCCGGCGCCGCGTTCAGCGCGGCCCTCGCCCTGGCCTCCAGGGAGGAGAACGCCGGCAAGACCATCGTCGCCCTCCTCCCCGACACCGGCGAGCGCTACCTCTCCACCGCCCTGTACGCCTGACGCCTCCTCCTCGATTTCGGTAGCTCGTAGGCAAAAAAGCCCCTTTTTGCCTACGAGTCGTGGTTGAAGGCCGGTTCGTATGCAGAACGGGCCGTTTTTGCCTACGAGTCGTGGTTTAAGGCCGGTTCGTATGCAAAAAAGCCCCTTTTTGCCTACGGGTTTGTAAAAAATCGTTATCTTGCAACGTTAAATCAAGCATTCCATAATTATGAAAAGACTTCTTTATCTCGTAATGGCCGTCCTGATGGTGCTGGCCGTGTCGTGCGACAAAAACAATGGCAAAGGCGGCGGCGAGGACAGCCCCGCCCTTCCGGATGTCGTTTCCGATATCCGCATCGGAGAAACCGCTATCCCCGTCCAGGCACTCACGACGCATCACGCGGCCAACTTTGCGATGCTTGACGGTACTGAAGACAAGGTCATTTATGCCGAAGACATCGATGACATCAAGATTATCGGGACAAGTAGTTCCTGGGAGATATTCCCGCTATGCGTCCCTCTGGGAGACAAGTCATTGCAGGAAGTTTACGACCTGGTGGACGACAAGGCCGGCTATGCACTGCTTGTCATCACGGACAAGAAGCTGAATGCCGGAGATTATACCTTCATTGATCAGATCCCGGTGGGGATTCTTCCGGAAAGCGCCGGGGAGACGATAAAAGACGCATTGGAAAAGTACGAGGAGGCGGATTGTTTTGAAGTGAAATTTGAGACGCGTAAAGATCTTTTGTCTCCCGCAAAGCCCATTGTCGGAAAACAATGGCTGGGGGTGGATGAGGTCTTAGGGGAAACCTGGCTTTACGATATTGGATATACGGCCGATAACGTGTTGTTGTGGTGGGGACCGAAACAGGATATGTATTCAGGTTTCATAGTCTATACAGAAGGGGAAAATATTACATCCGCGACCTTCCTGGTGCCCGAACTTCCGCACAGGCTTGTCAAATGGTGGTATGACGACTACTATGGCAATCACATATTCAACTCGCACGAATTCGAATCTTTCGAATCCGGTCTGGAAATGGCTTCAATCCAAAACGACGGCCGGAAACTCATTTTCAAGAGTAAATGGTCACTCGGGGATTGCGTAATGATCCGGTCCTATTATGAGGAGAACGGCGAGGATAATGGATCCGACAGACTTATGATTCCAGTCAATCCTCCGCTTAAGGGGACCCATCGCACCTACGACTTGATGCTGACAGTCGGAGAAACGGATTATCCGATGACGTGTCATTGGCAAAGCGATTTCCAGGAGGATTTCCTCGCTATGGGGCAGAATGTTCCGTTCGTATATTTGGATGTCATCGGCAATTCTGAAGACTTCCAGGGAAAGGATGTCTCCGGCAAGGTCGTGGGGCTCAACCGGGGGGACATTCCCTTCATCGATAAACAGATGAACGCGAAAGACGCAGGCGCCATCGGCGTGATCTGCGTGAGTAATCAGGATGCTCTTCTTCCCCGCCCGCAAGCCGATATGTCTTCCATTCCGTTCGGTTTGGTAGATATGGGCCTGAAGACCATCCTCCAGGACTGCACCTCCGTCTCCTTCACCGAGGCCCACGACTGACGGTCAGCACCGCCCCTGCCTAAAGTTCGTCCCGGAAGGGGCGGTCCCAGGGGAGGATGCGGGTGGGGAAGGCGGCGATGCGGAGGGTGGTGCAGCCGTAGGGGATGAGCTCGAGGACGCGGGCGTCGCCGGTGTCGTCGCCGTTTTCGGTCCAGAAGGCGATTTCGCCAGGGCTGCCGTCACACTCCTGCCAGTGCGGGAGCTCGCGGGCCGGCACGCGGATGCTGACGGGGGCGGCTTCCGTGCTCCACGGATAGCCCTCCACGGGGCGGACCTCCACCGCGCAGGAGTCGACGCTGAAGCTGTCGCGCATTATGCAGTAGTTCCAGGGACTGTCCGAAGTGACCTCCCAAGCCCCGTCGCCGTAGCAGCGGTCGCGGCCCTTGAAGGTGATTCGCTTCCAGTTTTCATTCATCTTAAGCGCATAGACCAGAGGTCCGCGAACGAAGGACAGGGCCTTGTCGTAGCCTTCTTCGGTCCGGAGTTTCATCGGCAGGCGGAGCAGGACGCTGTCGCCGTCGGACCATTTGCGATCCAGGTGGACAATGCCTTTCTCAACCCCCGGGACCGCCTCGCCATTGACCTCCACCAGGGGCTCTTTGCACCAGGCAGGGATACGCAGAAGCAGCGGGAAGGCGGCCGAGGCTTCGCCCCCGGGGAGTTCAACCCGGAAGGAAACCGTCTCGCCGAAGGGGTAATCGGTCGTCTCCACTACCCGTATCTCCACACCTTCGTCAGTTTCCGACGTGACGGAAGAGGGGGCGTACACTAGAGCGGCCAGGCCGCCGTCATCCGTGGCGTACCAGAGGTTCTGGGTGAACTTCGGCCAGCCCTGGTGCATATTGGACAGGCAGCAGGGGTAGCCGTTGAGCGTGCCGAAGAGCACGTCGGTGTCGTCGTGCGGCGTGGAAAACGGCCGCCACGTGCGCGTGCAGGATATCTGGTTGGTCTGCTGGTAATATTGTTTCGCCGAAAAATCGTCGGAAATCTGCGCCGGAAGAGCGTTGTAGGCTACTCGCTCGAGCCAGTCGGCCCAGACGACTTTGCCGCTGATGCGCAGCATCGTCTCCAGCGAGAACATCATCTCCACGGCCGTGCACAGCTCGCTGCCACGGTTCGGCGAGCCGTAGTGGAGCATCTCGTCCCCGGCCCAGAGGCCGTTGGGTAGCCCTACCGTGCGCTTGATGGCCTCGGCCGCCTTTCGCATCGCCTTCTGTTCGTTTGCTTCGTGGGAGAACTGCCACCAGACAAGCGGCGCCTTGAATCCCTGGGCCAGGTTGACGCAGTGGATTTCTCCCGGGTTATTGAATATCTCCCCGTATAAGAACAGGGACGTCCAGTCGGCGGTCTGCTCGTGCAGCAGGCTGGCCAGCTCCGGCAGGAAGGCTTCACCCGTGAGGTCATATAGCCAATAAACAACGTCGATGTTGTCGGCCCCGCGCCATCGGCCCCAGTCGGACCAGTGGTCGAGCGGCGTCTGCGTAAGATGCTCGAACTGATAGCGGAAGTAGCGGGTGAGAAAATCAAGCGCCCGCCGGTCGGAAGTGGCCTGATAGTACTGTTTCATAATCTTCAGCACCACCATCCTGGGCCACCAGTCGTGCGTCTTGCCCCGCTGGAGGCCATAGATGAAGGGGTGGTCTTCCGCGGGCCCCATATAGCCGTCAGGCTGCTGGGAAGCCAGGATGGCCTCAACCCACACCTGCGCCTTCTCCTTGAGGGCGTCATCGTCGAGGATATACGCCAGAGGCAGCAGGCCGTCGATCCAATAGGGGCCTCGCTCCCAGGCGTCGCCGTCGCCGCCGAGCCAGGCGTTGGTCGGGCCCATCACCTGGGGATAGACTTCGTCCAGATGGCCGGTGAGGCCGTCGGCCTGCCGCTGCAGCTGCTCACGCAGCCAGCCTTCGGGCCGGATGCTCCCAAGCGGCAGTTCTTTGAATTCCTGTACCCCCGCCTGGCATCCCCACAGCAGGAGCAGAAGCAGAAGTGCTTTATTTTTCATAGCGGAACGGAATATCGGCACGGATGTCGGCGGAAGAAGTGCCCAGCAGGGCGTGGAACTCGCCGGGCTCGGCAACCCACTTGTGAGAGGAGGCGTCGAACCAGCTCAGGTCGTCGAGACCGACGGTAAACTGCACGCGGCGCTTTTCGCCGGGCTGCAGGAACACTTTCTCGAAGCCCTTCAGCTCTTTGGCAGGACGGGCTACGGACGCCTCGGTGTCGGAAATGTACAGCTGGACTACTTCAGCCCCTGCGACGGAGCCGGTGTTGGTCAGCGTGGCGGAGACCTTCCACTGCTTTCCGGAGCGTTTCACGGAAGCGCCGGCAAGCTCAAAGGACGTGTAACTGAGGCCGTGGCCGAAGGGATACTGCACGGCGATGCCTTCAGTGTCGTACCAGCGGTAGCCGATGAAGACCCCCTCGTCGTAATACTCCTGCCACCACTGCTTGCCTTCCTCCTGTACGCCGGGATACTGGCGCTCGGTCTTGAGAGGGCCGTCGGCAAGGGCCAGGGGCATCGTGAACGGAAGCTTGCCGGACGGGTTGACCGCTCCGGTGAGCACATCCGCCAGGGCGTGGCCGCTCTCCGAGCCGCCGTACCAGGCCTGCACGATGGCTCCGACCCGTGAAGCCCAGGGCATCGCCACCGGCGAGCCGGAAATGTTCACGACTACCAGCTTCTCAGCCACGTCGGCCAGCGCTTCAATCAGTGCGTCCTGGCCGTAGGGAAGGACTATGTCGCTGCGGTCGGTGCCTTCGTTGTCCTGATTCCGGCTCTTGTTGAGGCCGCCGATATATAGCACATACTCCGCGTCGCGGGCGGCTGCTACGGCGTCGGCGAGAAGCTGCTCCGCGGAACGGCTCTCGCTGAGGTCCTGCCCTGTGATTACTTTATTATAATCAGTGGTTGTGTCGCCCACATAGCCGCGCTCCCACACCACCTCAGCCTTCCCGTCGAAGACCTCGCGGAGGGCGTCGAGCGGGATTACTTCATATTTGGTCTTGAGGTTGGAAGAGCCACCTCCGACCACCATCATCTTGTAGGCGTTCTCTCCTACCACGAGTATCTTCGCTCCCTCCTGCGGGCGCAGGGGCAGGACGCCGTCGTTTTTCAGAAGGACGATGCCGTCGGCTGCAATCCTGCGGGCGGCCTCGAAGTGCTCCGGCGGCGTGAAGCGGCCGAAATTGTCCCCGCCGCTCATCGAGGTGCGGAAGACGGTGCGAAGGATGCGGCGCACTTTATCATTGAGGACTTCCTCCGTTGCGCGGCCATCCTGGAGCCGCTCCAGGTAAGGCCTGGCGAGATGATAGTTGGAATAGCTGTCGGACGCTGCGCCGCGAAGGCCGTTGGTCCAGGTGCCCATCTCGATGTCGAGTCCGTTCGCAATGGCCTCGTCGTCGTCGCGGCAGCCGCCCCAGTCGCTGACTACCACCCCGTCGAAGCCCCATTCTCCTTTGAGGATGTCGCAGAGGAGCTTCTTGTTGTGGCAGTTGAACTGGCCGTTGTAGAGGTTATATGAGCCCATAATCGCCCAGGCTCCGCCTTCCTGAACGGCTTTCCGGAAGGCCGGGAGATATATTTCATAGAGGGTGCGGTCGTCCACATTGGAGCTTGTCGCGGTGCGCCGCACTTCCTGGTTGTTGACGGCAAAATGTTTCACGCAGGCAGCCACTCCGTTGGACTGGACGCCCTGCACATAGGGTACCACCAGCTCCCCGGCGAGGAACGGGTCTTCGCCCATATATTCAAATGTGCGCCCGTTCAGGGGCGTGCGACCCATATTGATGCCCGGCCCCAGCAGGATGTCCTTCTTGCGGTAGCGCGCTTCGGCCCCGATACAGTTGCCGTAGAGGCGGGATAGCTCGCGGTCCCAGGTCGCGGCGAGGTTGATCAGCGCGGGGAAAGCCGTGCAGGAGTCGTTGGTCCAGCCGGCCTGGTCCCATTCGTCCCAGAGCACCTCCGGACGGATGCCGTGGGGCCCGTCGGTGTGCCATATCTCGGGAATTCCGAGCCGGGGGACGCCGGGGCTGGAGAACTTGGACTGCGCGTGTGTCATCGCGACTTTTTCTTCAAGTGTCATACGCGGCAGGGCGTCGTTAACCCTCTCCTCCAGCGGCCTGGAAGGGTCGAGATAGGCGGGTTTCTCACTATGGCTTGCGCAGGCGGCGGCAAGCGGAATCAGAAGTGTAAGGAGCAGTTTTTTCAATGCAGCGAATATTTGATGTTCCAGTTAAAAGTCTCTCCGGGAGCCAGGCCAATAAGGTTGTAGGGCTCGGCGCAGGCTATGCGGTGATTGGCCCACATCACTGTCTTGACGACGGGGACGTCACCCTTGATGTGGACAGAAAGCTGGCCTTCGCGAAGGCTCAGCTCATAGGGCATCCCCTCCTCGCCGGCCTTGTGGATGTTGCCGGTGTAGACGGATTCGCCTTCCCGGAGGGCGCGGGAAAAGCGTATGCCGCTACGGGTGAAACCGACGCAGTCGTATTCGGCCCGCCAGTCACCCTCCGGGGTGAACGGGAAATCGATGGCCCGTGACTCGGTCACTGCCATCTTCCCCATTGTGAAAAAGTTGTGATTGTAGACGTCTCCCTTCATCTGTACAAAGGTATGAAGTGAATGACGGATTTCAAAACTATTCTCCCCCGTGACGATGATTTCTTTCCTGTAGTCGTAAAATCCGTCCATAAGGTGCCGGAAACGCATCCCGTCGGCCTCCCAGAGGCCCGGGTCGGCAATCTCGTACAGTTTGAAGCGGTCGTAGGGCTTCCCGTCCTGCCTCAGGAGTCCAACTCCTGTCTTGAGCCAGAGGCCGTCGAGCTCGATCGGCGAAAACTCCTCCGCCGGCCCCTGCACGGCATCGTGCATATAAGGGTCGTAGCGCTGGAACCAGGGCCCGCATAGCTCCTGCCCCTTATAGACGAGCGAGCGGAAAATGCCGCTCCGGTCGAAGCGTGTCCCCTTGTAGAAACCGTCACACGGCTGATGGAGCTCCAGAGTCATCGCGTCAGCTCTTCCAGTAGGCTTCGATCTCCTCCAGCGACTTGCCAGTGGTGTCGGGCACGCATTTGTACATTATCACCAGATAGGGGACGCACATAAAGGCGAAGAGGAAGAATGTGCCGGCCGGCGTGAGGTTCTCCAGCATCCACGGAGTGAGCTGGCCGATAAGATAAGTGCCTATCCACAGGGCGAAGCCGGCGATGGACATCGCCAGGCCTCGCACCCTGTTGGGGTACATCTCGCTGAGAAGCACGAACACCACCGCGCAGATGGATATGGCCGTGCAGAACACATAGAGCAGGAAGAAGGTCAGCATAAACCAGGTGGGCAGGCTCGTCCCCGGCAGGAAATACAGCCCTATCATCAGCAGGCAGAATATCATACCGCCGACGCCCCACCAGACGAGCTGCTTGCGGCCCACCTTGTCGATGATGGCGAGGGCCAGCACGGTGGTGAGCATGTTGACCACTCCGACCAGCACGGTGGAGAAGAGCGGGTCCTTGAAGCCGGCGTCGGAGAAGATCTTCGGGCCATAGTAGAGCACGGCGTTGACGCCCATAAACTGGCCGAGGATGGCGATGGCGCTGCCGATGAGAACGGCCTTGAGTATGCCTTTTTCGCGCAGGGCTTTCCAGGCCTCGCTGTTGTCCTGCCTCTGGCCGCGTACTGCGAGCCAGCGCGGGCTTTCAGGGATGAAGAATATGAGCACCAGGAACAGCAGGTCTGGGATGGCCTCCGCGCCGAGCATCGGGCGCCAGTATTCAGCCATCGAAGTGCCCCTCAGGATGAGGAAATTGGCCAGGTAGGCCAGCAGGAAGCCGATGGTGATGAAAAGCTGGTAGAGGCTCACCATCGTGCCGCGCACCTCGGCGGGGGAGACCTCGGAGATATAGACCGGCGACACTATGGAGACTATGCCGATGCCGAAGCCGCCCACGATGCGGAATATGACCAGCTGGGTGAAATCCGCGCACAGGGCGCAGCCTATGGCCGAAATGGAGAACAGTACTGCCGAGATGAGCATCGTCTTCTTGCGGCCAAGGAAGTCGCTGAGCATACCGGCGATGGCGACGCCGAGGATGGAACCTATGAGGGCGCATCCGACATACCAGCCTTCGCCGCCGGCTGAAAGGCCGAACTGTGCTTTCACCACTTCCGTGGTGCCGGAGATGACGGCCGTGTCGTAGCCGAAGAGGATGCCGCCGATGGCGGCTACGACCGCCAGGAATACAATGCGGGGACTTACTTTCATAAGGCAATCTGTTCGAGGATGGTGCTTATCTGGTAGAGGCCGCGGGGCACGTGGAAACAGCCTTTCCACTTGCCGCCCTTGAGGGGCAGCAGCACCTCGCCGCGGCGGTTGAGGTAGCCGAACCATTCTGGATACTGAGGATCCTTGAAACGGGTCCAGAGGTACTCGTCAAGCTTCAGGAACCACTCCAGCGCCTTCTCATTGCCGGTGAGCTGATAGCCCTTGATCATGCAGATAGCGCTCTCGATGTGGACCCACCAGAGCTTCTGGTCCCACTCGAGCTCTTGCGTCGGGTACCCCTTGCGGTCCATAAAGTAGAAGATGCCGCCATACTCCTTGTCCCAGCCGTAGTCGATGACGCGAAGGGCTATCTCCATGCTCTTGTCGACGATGTCCCGGCGGCCCAGGCGCAGGCCGAGGTTCATCATAAACCACAGGGCCTCGAGGTCGTGGCCCGGGTTGATACGCCGGCCCTCGAAGCAGTCGATGAGGCTGCCGTCCGGGGCCAGGTTCTCCACCATCACCCCGAGGTCGGGCTGGTAGAAGACGTCGAAGACCTCGTGGAGGGCTTCTTCGATGGTCTTGTCCAGGAGGGACTTGTCCTCGATGATGGGCTCGATCTCCAGCGCCATGTTGCAGATGATCATCGGCAGGGCGAAATCCTTCATCGGGCGGGTGCCGGGCACTGCTTTCAGCCATTTCCCTTTGGGGTTGGCGCGGCGTTCGAGGATGCGCTGGAAGGTCTTTCGCGCCAGGTCGGCCCAGTGGTCGTCGCCGGTTGCGACCGCCAGCTGGGCGAAGGCCATGCAGGCGAAGGTGTTGGAGAAGATGTTATAAGGAGCGATGATGGGCTTCCCTTCGCGCGTGAGCGAGAAATAGAAGTCGCAGTTGCCGTCGTGGCCGTATTTCTCAAGGAATCTGCCGCCCTGGAGGGCGCAGGAGAGCCAGGCCTCGTTTTTCTCCACTTTGTTGTAGAGCATAGCGAACATCCAGACCTCACGGCCCTGCAGCCACACGAACTTATCGGTGTCGAAGACGCTGCCGTCGCGATTGAGGCAGGTGAAGTAGCCGCCGCACACAAGGTCCTGGGACTTTTCAAGCCAGAAGGGGAGAACATTGTCATACAGTTCTGAACGATAGCGCTGTGCCAGCGCGGCAAAATCCTGTTTATTCATATACAACCCTTTTGTTTTTCCGGACAAAAATAATACTTTTGTCTTAGAAAAGAAACACAGTATACCACAGTTATGGAAACCCGTCGGTCTTTTTTGAAAAAAGGCGCCCTCGCTGCAGTAGCAACCCCGCTGCTGGCCGCAGGCTGCAAGCCTTCAGGCAAGGATAAATATGGTATTGAAGCAGACCCCTCGGTAGAGAACCGGCTCATCGTCCCGAATGGGAACGCCCTGCCGATCACAGGTACCTTCCTCGATGAAATCTCCCACGACATCCCCCACCAGAACTGGGGTGAGCAGGAGTGGGACAGGGATTTCCGCTATATGAAGGCTATGGGGATCGACACCGTCATCGACATCCGCTGCGGCTACCGCAAATTCATCACCTACCCCAGCCCGTATCTCCTGAAAAAGGGGTGCTATATGCCGTCGGTGGACCTTATCGATATGTTCTGCCGCCTTGCGCAGAAGTACGGGATGAAGTTTATGCTGGGCCTCTACGACAGCGGCAAATACTGGGACACGGGCGATATGTCCTACGAGGTCGAGAGCAATAAATACGTGATCGACGAGGTCTGGGAGCGCTACGGCAGCAAATACACGAGCTTCGGCGGCTGGTACATTTCGGGCGAGATCTCCCGCGCGACGCGCGGGGCCATCGAGAGCTTCCGCACTATGGGCCGCCAGTGCAAGGAGATCTCGGGCGGACTTCCGACCTTCATATCCCCCTGGATCGACGGCAAGAAGGCCGTCAGTGCGGCCGGCGGCTCGCTGACCAAGGACGAGGCGGTCTCCGTCGAGGCGCACGAGAGGGAGTGGAACGAGATTTTCGACGGTATCCACGAATATGTGGACGCCTGCGCCTTCCAGGACGGACACATCGACTACGACGAGCTCGACGCTTTCTTTTCGGTCAACAAGAAGCTCGCCGACCGCTACGGTATGCAGTGCTGGACCAACGCGGAGAGCTTCGACCGCGATATGCCAATCAAGTTCTTCCCCATCAAGTTCGACAAGCTGCGCCTCAAGCTGGAAGCGGCCCGGCGCTGCGGCTACGACAAGGCCATCACCTTCGAATTCAGCCACTTTATGAGCCCCCAGAGCGCCTACCGCCAGGCCGGGCATCTCTACGACCGCTATAGAGAATACTTCGGAATCTGATATATGACAGCTATAAAAAATTTTTTCTTCGCTCTTGCCGCATCGGTCTTCGCGGCCTGCTCTTCCGGGACCGGATTCGACATCTGGCAGATGCAAAGCGAGGCCGGCGGCAAAGTCTATGATGTCAACGTGCCCTGTACGGTTGCCGGCGCCCTGCTGGAGCAGGGGGTGCAGCCTGAAAGAAGCCTGTTCGACACCTCGTGGGTGTTTCGCAAGACCTTCAGGGCACAGAAAGGCCTGTACCATATCCTGAAGTTCAACAGCATCGGCTACAGCGCCGACATATACGTGAACGGCATCCGTATCGCCTCGGCCGACACGACCGTCGGGCCGTTCCGCGTCCGGGAGTATGATGTCACGCCGCTTCTCAAAAGGAAGAACACCCTTGAGGTGAAAGTCTTCAAGGCGCCGGCCCGGGCGCTCAACCACGGCTGGGTGGACTGGAATCCCCGGCCGGAAGACGAAAGTATGGGCATCACCGGTCCGGTGGAGCTCGTCACCACCCCGGATGTGGAGATAAAAGATGTTTTTGTCAGGCCGGAAGTGGATCCGGCCGATCTTTCCATAGCCACTGTTGACATTATAACAACATTGGTAAACAGAAGTGAGGTCGCTGTAGAGAGAACGGTTGGCTACAGTAGCGAGGTTGGACATTTCGAGGAAAGCGTCTGCCTGGCGCCAAAGGAAACGAAAGTCGTCCATTCTTCCCGCATTATAAACAATCCGCGTATCTGGTGGAGCCGCGAGATGGGCAGCCCCGAACTCTATCATTTGAGGGCTTTTTCCGGTACGCAGGAAAAGCGTGTCCGCTTCGGCCTGAGGAGCATCACTAGCCGGATCGACGAGTCCGGCCACAGGGTGTACACCCTCAACGGCCGGGATCTTCTTTTGAAAGGGGCGGGCTGGACCGACGACCGCTATATGTGCGACACTCACGAGAGTATTTCCCGCCAGGCGGAATATGTGGCCGATATGGGCCTCAACTGCATACGATTCGAGAATATCTGGGGTAAGGACGACCATATTTACGATATGTGCGACTCCCTGGGGATCCTAGCTCTTGTGGGCTGGAGCTGCCAGTGGGAGTGGCCTTCCTACTGCGGCTATCCGGCGGTCCGCAGATATGGCTGCATCAACACCCCGGAGACCGAGAACCTTGCCGTAGAATATTTCCGTGACCAGGTCGTCAGGCTGAGGAACCATCCGGCGGTGATCGGATGGCTCGCCGGAAGCGATATGATGCCCAATCCGGAGCTGGAAAAGAGATACCTGGAACTCTACGGCGAACTGGACTACAGGCCTTACCAGTGCAGCGCCAGCGGACTTGTCTCTTCCGTCAGCGGCCCTTCCGGAGCCAAGATGATGGGGCCATATGAATATGTGTGCCCGGACTACTGGTACCTCGACACCGCCCGCGGCGGCAACTACGGATTCAACACCGAGACATCTTCCGGTATGAATATCCCCCAGCTGGAATCCCTCAAAAGGATGCTTCCCGAGGAGGATCTCTGGCCTGTCGGAGATGGCTGGGACAAGGTGTGTACTTCCGCCGCCGAATATTTCAACAGCCCGGAGCCGGCCCTGAGGGCTGTTAGGGGATGTTTCGGAGAGCCGGAAAGCATAGAGTGTTTCGTGAAGGAATATCACGTGCTGGACTACGATGCCACCAGGGCGATGTTCGAGGCATTCCGCTGCGCCGTGCCGAAAACTACCGGCATCGTGCAGTGGATGCTGAACAGCGCCTGCCCGTCCGTCTACTGGCAGCTCTACGACTGGTATCTCGTTCCCACGGCGGCATATTACGGAGTCAAGAAAGCCTGCGCCCCCTTGCAGCTGGTGTACAACTATAAAGAGAAAGCCGTCTATGGCGTCAATGACGCCCTGCCTAAGACTTCTCTCACGGCCGTGCTCCGCGTTTTTGACACTGCCTCCAGGTTTGTTCTTGAGAAGAGGCGGCCCGTGACTCTAGGTCCCCGAAAGCCGGTGAAAGTCTTTGAAGGCATTGAGGGCCCGGCATTCGTGGATTTGAGACTCATAGGTGAAGACGGATCCGAGGTCGCTTCCAATTTCTATTGCCTCCCTGAAGGCAGGGCTGAATATGCCTGGGACAAGGCCGACTGGTGGGGTATTCCGATAGAGTCTTATCCTTCGTTCGATAATCTTAACGGGCTTCCTCCTGCAAATCTTTCTATGGAGACGGCCCGTACGGAAGACGGCTGGGACATCACCCTTACCAATCATTCCGACGTAATATCGTTCCAGAATATTCTGAAGGCGTATTCTGTGGACGGCCTTCTTGCTCCCGGGGTCAAGTGGTCGGACAATTTCGTGTCTGTTTTGCCGGGAGAGACCGTTACCATCCAATGTGTTACGGATGAAGAGGTGACAATCGGTATAGATGAATGGTAGATTTCCGCATTTATTATTGTAATGTAAAATATTATTGCTATTTTTGCACCACAGTACACCACAGATGAAAAATAACGCGAAATGGTATAAGTGGGAGGTGCTTGCCTTACTGTGGGTAGCCTTCCTTCTGAATCAGGGAGACCGGCAGGTCTTCAACTCCGTCCTGCCGCTTATCAGGGACAGCCTCGGTCTCACCGACTCCTCCGTGAGCCTCATAGCGGTCTTCTTCAACCTTTTCTATGCCGCGATGGTTCCAATCGGCGGCTGGTGCGGCGACCGCTTCAGCCGCAAGTGGGTCACCACCCTCAGCATCCTGTTCTGGAGCGTGGCGACTATGCTCACCGGCCTTGCCAACGGAGTGTTCCTGCTTATCCTTACAAGATCCATAGCCACTGGCGGCGGCGAAGCCTTCTTCGGCCCCGCCAACTACTCGCTTCTGGGGCAATATCACACTGACACGCGGGCCAGGGCGATGTCCATCCACCAGACCTCCTACTATGTCGGCGTGATCCTGGCCGGCTGGCTTGCCGGATATATCGGCGACCACCTCGGCTGGAAGTATGCCTTCTACATCTTCGGCGGCGCCGGCGTCATCTGGGCGGCCGTTATGGCCTGGAGGCTGCGTGACCTGCCGCGGCAGATCCCCGATCAAGCAGCTGGTGAGGCAAAGGTGTCTATCTGGGACGGGTTCAAGACGGTGTTCACGACGCCCACGGCGCTG
Organism: Bacteroidales bacterium; assembly: GCA_017553405.1. Taxonomy (GTDB): domain Bacteria; phylum Bacteroidota; class Bacteroidia; order Bacteroidales; family UBA932; genus Cryptobacteroides. Next base: position 108,654 of record JAFZME010000118.1, on the reverse strand, counting down.
ATGGTCACCATCGGCTTCTGCGGGTTTATCTTCGTGATCACCGGCTATATGACCTGGGTTCCCACCTTCCTGCAGGAGAATTTCGGCCAGAGCGGAGCGCAGGCGGGACTCAATTCGATGCTGTGGACCTATGTGGCTGCCTTCCTCGGCGTGCTTCTGGCCGGGACGCTCAGCGACAAGTGGGCGGCCAAGGACCCCAAGAGGCGCATGATCATCCAGGGTGCCGGTCTCATCCTCGGCGCTGCCTTCCTGCCTTTTATGGGCACAGCCGCCAATATCTGGCTCCTGTACCTTTGCTTCGCCGGCTGGGGATTCTTCAGGGCCTTCTTCGACGCCAACATCTACGCGGCCCTTTACGACGTGACTCCGGAGCATCTCCACGCCAGCTGCTCCAGCGCCATGATAATGACGGGCTTCGCCGTTGGAGCGACCGCTCCGTATATCCTTGCCATCATCAAGGAAGCCACCGGCAGCCTCAACGCCACCTTCCCCATCCTCGGGGCCATCTGGCTGCTTTGCGGCCTGGCCTGCCTGTGGGTAAGCTATAGACACTACAACAGAGATAACACTAAGATTAAGCAATATGAATAGAGAATTTAAGGCCCGGAAGGCCAGGGCAGGCCTTCTGCTGATTGCTTCTCCCAGGTTCAAGAACCTGTCGGGACCGAAACGCGGCACATATGGCGAGCGCAAGGACAAGGCCGTGAAAGAGATCAAAGCCACGATGGATTTCCTGGATCTTGTGGATCCGGGCATTGTGTATGAACGGGAAGACGCCGAAAAAGCGATCAAGCTCTTCTTCAGCAAGGACGTGGATTTCATCTATGCCGAATTCCTCTCCTGGAGCGAGGATTTCGCCTGGATAAGGTTCCTGCGCGACTGCCCGCAGATTCCCATCATATTCTGCAATGTGGCAAAGCCGCGGATGAGCTTCGAGACGACTCTCGATGAAGACGATTTTGTCGATTATCTCTGCGCGGGCACCCTCGTCGGTTCGCTGGAAGGCAGCGGCAGCGTCAGGCGCGTCCCCCGCGAGAGCGTCAAGACGGTCCTCGGCACCCGTGAGCAGATCACGGAGAAAGTCAGGATCTTCGCCGATGCGGCAAAGGCGCGCGCCATTCTCCGCCATTCCAATCTCGGCCTCATGGCCAACATGAACGAAGCGATGTGGAGCACCTATATCGACAATTATGACCTCTTCACCAAGATCGGCCCGGAGATCCACTACCTGCCCTACAGCGACTACGGCACCGAGATAGAGAGTCTCACCGACGAAGAGGTGAAGGCCTATGCCGACGAACTCACGTCTAAATACAGGATGATGGACGATGTCGAGTACGATAAATTCATCGGCTGCGTGAAGGCCACTCTCGCCATCAGGAAGATGGCCGAGAAGAACGACATCGACTGCTACGTCTACAACGACATCGACCAGGCGACCTTCCGCACGGCGGGCTGCAGGGCCGGATTCTATCCCAACTGGTTCAACGAGAACGTGAGCGTGCTGGTGCCGGAAGCCGACATCGGCGCCGGCCTCATCACCTATATATTAAAACTCCTCAGCGGCAAGAACGTCAACTTCATCGAGCCGTTCCACATCGAGGACGATTTCGGCACCTTTGCCGGCGGCCACGCGGGTCCCAACGACCACAACGATCCCGCCTGGCAGGACAATGTCATTATTTCCCGCGACGTCCGCTTTGCGAAGACCTCGTGGAAATATGCCGGCGCCCCGTTCGCGTGGTACCGCATCAGCCCGGGCATGAAGACCGTGGCCGGCCTCTACGAGGAAGGCGGCAGGTACAAGCTGGTGACCTTCATGGCAGAGAGCCTTTCCGAGAAGGACACCCCGCAGAGCAGCAAGAAGCACCTTCTAGCCACCTACAGCCACACGATATTCAAGCCCGTCGTCCCCGTGAAGGAACTCTGGGAGAAGGTGCTCAATATCGGTGTCACCCAGCACTACGCCATCGTCGACGGCGACTATCGGCCCCAGCTTGAGGCCCTTGCCGAGATGATGGGATTTGAATTCTATAATATAAAGTAGCGCGCACATGAGCTTTATGTACAACCCGTTCCCCTTTCACGACCCCAAACCCGTGAACAGGCCGGAACTTTCGGAAAAGACAAAAGCGTCAATAGTCTCAGGCGGTACGCCTGCTGTTGCGAAGAAATTCGTGGCCAGCCTTGCCGACAGGGCCCGCAGGGAGGGCGTCGTCGTGGCCTTCGACGGCTACACGACCGCAAAGTGGGATCTGCTGGTCAGCCTTATGAGCCGCGAGTGCGACCTTCTGGGGCTGCAGTTCGAGTCCGTCGACGCCGATGCCGCCGTCCTGAAAAGCGGCAAGGAGATCGACGCGATGATTGACCCGCTCCTTATATGGGATACCAGAATAGACCCCACCCTCCTTTACGGCAAAGTCTATCACGGCGGCTACAGGGGCCTCATGGACCTCGCCAAAGTGGATGCCTTCAGGCAGGCTGTCCCTGCGGCAAAAGCCCCAGGCAAGATAGTGGCGGTCTACGGCTACGGCTGCCTTGCGAAGGAGCTCAGGGACCTCTACGACGTCAGGTGCTGGTTCGACCTCACCCCGATGAACACCATGCTCCGCATCAGGGCCGGTGAATATGCCAACCTGGGCAAGAAGCACACGGGCATCATCAACCGCACCATCCGCCGCTGCTACTACTGCGACTTCGAGAACGCCGTCCAGCTTCGTAAGGAGCTCTTCGCAAGCGGCGAGCTTGACTGGTTCTTCCTTGACAACGACCGGGCAGCCCTTCAGATGATGCCGTTTGCGACCTTTGCTGATATATGCGCCCAGCTGGTCAAATATCCCTTCCGCGCAAAGCCCTGCTACCTTGAGGGCGTCTGGGGCGGCTCCTATATGAAGAATCTCCGCAAGTTGCCGGAGAAGATGCGCAACGCCGCCTGGGTGTTCGACTTCATCCCGATGGAGGTGAGCGTGCTGGTCGAGGCCGGAGACGAGAAGCTCGACATCAACTACTGCTCCTTCGTCCACAAGGAGGGAGTCAACCTGATGGGCGAGACCTGCGTACGCAAGTACAAGGGCTATTTCCCCATCCGCTTCAACTGGGACGACAGCTACCACTCCACCGGCAACATGAGCATCCAGTGCCACAGCGGCGGCTCCTTCAACGTGGAGAACTACAACGAGTTCGGCCGTCAGGACGAAAGCTACTACGTAGTGATCACAGGCCACGAGGCCAAGACCTTCATCGGCTTCCGCGACGATGCCGACATCCCGGCATTTTTCAAGGAGATCGAGGCTGCCGACACGGAGCACAAGCCTTGCGACTATATGAAATATGTGAGCTACGAGGAGTCGGTGCCCGGCCTGCAGGTGATGCTGCCCGCCGGCACCATCCACTCCAGCGGCCGCAACCAGGTCATCCTGGAGATAGGCTCGCTCACCATCGGCTCATATACATATAAGATGTATGACTACCTGCGCCTCGACTTCGACGGCAAGCAGCGCCCCATCCACACCAAGCTGGGTGAGGAAAATGTGCGCCAGGACCGCCGCTACAGCGTAATCCATGACCCCAACAGCCCCGAATATATTGTTCAGAAACCCCGTCTGGACTGCGAGGGCGAAGGCTGGCAGGAATACATTCTGGGCGAAAATCCCCAGATGTACATCTCGCTTCGTCGCCTTGAATTCGAGAAGCGGTGCGAGCAGGACACAGGAGGGGAGAAGTTCCACGTGCTGACTCTCGTTGACGGCGATCACGTCCGCATCCGCAGCGTGGAGCATCCGGAGCGTTTCTTCGACCTCGACTTCATGGAGATTGCCTGCGTGCCGGCCTCGATGGGCAAATACGAGATCATCAATCTCGGCAAGGAGCCCATCCGTGTCCATAAGACCTGCCTGAGGGACGGCTACCAGAACGATCTCGCTTAAAAAAGTTTATCCTTAACAACCAAAATATTTTATGACACTGTTGAAAAAAATATGTACCCTACTCGCGGCGCTGCTGCTTTTCCTGCTTCCTTCCCGGGAAGCCGGAGCCCAGAGCCGCAGCGTAAAGGGCCTCGTCCTGGACGAGACGAACGCGCCTGTCGCCGGCGCCTTCGTCACCGTCAAGGGTGAAACCCGCGGTGTGATGACCGACGGGGATGGCCGTTTCGACATCAGCGTCAAAGACAGCGATTTCCTCATCGTCAGCTTCCTCGGCTACGATGATATGGAGATCGCCGTCAAAGATCAAACTGACATCCAGGTCAAACTGGTCCCACAGGCCAACCAGTTGGAGGAAGTGGTTATGGTAGCTTATGGCGCACAGAAAAAGGCCTCCGTCATCGGCTCCATATCCTCGGTTGAGGCCGATGTCCTCAAGGCCCCTATCGGCCAGTTGTCCACAGGCCTTGCCGGCAAGCTCGCCGGCGTCGTGGCCGTACAGCACACAGGCGAACCGGGCTCCAGCGCGGAATTTTGGATCCGCGGCGTCAACACCTTCGGAGCCAACTCCTATCCGCTCATTCTCGTGGACGGCGTGGAGCGTTCGATGGACCTTGTCGACACCGAAGACATCGCCTCCTTCTCCATCCTGAAGGACGCTACGGCCACCGCCCTTTACGGTGTCCGCGGTGCAAACGGCATCGTGATCATCACCACCAAGCGCGGCTCCGAGTCCAAACCCAAGATCAACATCAAGATAGAATCCGGTATCACCGCTCCGACCCAATTGCCGAAAATGGCTTCGGCCGAGCAGTTCATCGACTACCTCAACACCATGCAGCCGGGCATGATCGACGACTACAGCCGTTCGATGTACCTCGCCTCGAAGGATGTCCGCTCACAAAGGGTCAATCCGGCCGACGGAGCTCTGCCAATCACTTATGCCGACCTGTATCCCAACGTGGACTGGATGAGCGAACTGTTCAAGAAATACGCTCCCAACTGCAAGGTCAACATATCCGTGGCGGGCGGTACAAAGAGAGTGCGCTACTACGCAGGCGGCTCCTACTACTTTGAAGACGGTATCTTCAATGTCCCCAAGCACGGCCGCTACAACTCCCAGATGAACTACCAGAAGTTCAATTTCCGCACGAACGTTGATATCAACATCACCAAGTCCACTGTGCTCGGTATGGACCTGAGTACTCAGTACACCAGGAAGAACAAGCCGGGCAGCGACATCTCCGAGATCTACAACTACGCGCTGCAGATTTCCCCTATCGGCTTCCCGGTGGTGTTCAGCGACGGGACTCTCTCCAACCCGGAGAACGGGCTCAACCCCTACAACCTCATCAACAATATGGGATATGCCGTCGCCTCCTCTGTCAACGCCCAGACCACCGTCTCCCTCACCCAGGATTTCTCCGACTTCCTGCTGGACGGCCTGAAGGCCAAGATCCAGGTTTCCTGGGATGCCAAGACCAACACGTCCTACACCAACGTCATCCGTCCGCGCATCTATTTCCTGCGCTACAACGATGACATCAAGGACTATGAATATGCGCTCCAGGGCAACAGCGGCACAGGTTATATCAACACCTCCAATTCCGGCGTCAGCGGACAGACCATCCTCAACGTTGAGGCTTCGGTCAATTACGAGCACAGCTTCAAGAGCGCCCACCGCGTGAGCGCCATGTTCCTGTGGTATCTGCGCCAGCGCACCAACATCAACCCGGCCAGCTACTGGTACACCTTCCCGTACAAGAGCCTTGGTATTGCCGGACGCGCCACCTACAGCTACCGCAACCGCTATTTCGCCGAGTTCAACTTCGGTTACAACGGTTCCGAGAACTTCTCGCCGGGCCACCGTTTCGGCTTCTTCCCTTCCGGCGCTGTCGGCTGGATAGTTTCCAATGAAAAGTTCTGGGAGCCGGTCAAGCATTACGTGAGCCTCCTCAAGTTCAAGGGTTCCATAGGAAAAGTCGGTAACGACCAGATTGGAGGCGACCGCCGCTTCGGCTACAACACCACGATGGACACCAGCGGCATCGCCGGCTACAGCTGGGGCCTTACCGGCCCTGTGTACACCTCCGGAGTCACCACTGGCGACATCGGCAACCCCGGCATCGTCTGGGAGGAAGCTCTCAAGCGCAATGTCGGTGTGGAGATTAACTTCTGGGACGACCGCATCAAGATCCAGCTCGACTACTTCAATGACAAGCGCACCGGTATCTTCATCGAGCGCCAGAGCCTGCCGAGCGCCGTCGGTATGCGCAAGACCCAGTACACCAATATCGGTGAGATGAAGAACTCCGGTATCGACCTGAGTGCGCAGTTCGACTACACGTTCGATTTCGGCCTCAGCATCAGCGCCCGCGGCAACTTCACCTTCAACCGCAACAAGCGCCTCTACGACGACAAGCCGTCCCAGATCTGGCCCTACCAGAACACCGCCGGCTTTGCCAACGGCCAGTGGCGAGGACTCATCGCTGAAGGCCTGTTTATGAGCCAGGAGGAAATTGACGCCTGGCCGACCCAGACCTTCGGTGCAGTGCAGCCGGGCGACATCAAGTACCGCGACATCAACGGCGACGGACAGGTGGATGCCTACGACGTAGTGCCCATCGGCTACACCTCCATTCCGGAGATCAACTATGGTTTCGGTCTTTCCCTCAGCTGGAAGGGCATAGACGCAAGCGTATTCTTCAGCGGAATGGACCACGTGTCGCGCATTATCGGCGGATATAACCTCTACGGCGGCGCCGCTTCCAATGTCAAGGTGCAGGGCCAGATCTTCGCCGATGTGGCTGAAAAGAGCTGGTCTGTCACCCACTCTCCGAATGCCGAATATCCGCGTTTTTCCACGGAAATGGCCTCCAATAACCTGCGCGCCTCCACATTCTGGTTGAAGGATATGAGTTTCCTCCGCCTCAAGAATGCGGAACTCGGCTACACGTTCCCCAAGAAGTGGACCCAGAAATTAAAGATGTCCGCGCTCCGCATCTACGTGCAGGGAGTCAACCTGGCCACCTTCTCCAAATTCAAGCTGTGGGATCCCGAGCTGGAATCCTCCTACGGCAATGTGTACCCGCTCACCCGCAATGTGAGCTTCGGCCTCAACATCAACTTTTAACCGGACGCAGCCATGAAACAGAATATCAGACATTTCATCTTCGGCGTGCTGGCAGTTGCCTTCACGGCCGTTTCCTGCGATTCCTTCTTTGACATCAACACAAAGGACCAGGCTACGCTTGAAGAAATTATGGGCCGTTCAACGGCCGTGCGCCAGTATCTGGCCCACCTGTATTCCTATATTCCCCAGGATGAAAACCTGCGCGGCAACGAGGGGGGCACCAGCCTGCGTTCCGACGAAGCCCTTCACGGGAAGTCCCAGTATGAGACCAACTGGTACAAGGTCCGCCGGGGAGAATACTCCAGCGCCAGCGCCACCGGCGTTGCCAGCGGCAACTACTGGAAGAAATTCTACGAAGCAATCAACGAGTGCACCACCTTCATCGACAACCTCCACTACGACAAGGAAGACTCCGAAAAACTGGTTGCCTGTATGGAAGGGGAAGCACGTTTCCTGCGCGCTTACTACTATTTCTGCCTGTTCCGCCACTACGGCCCGGTTTATCTCTGGATGGACTCCGACTACAGGCCCATAGCCAGCGACCAGAACATCAAGGGCGAGACTATGGACCGCTTCACCGTGGACCAGAACGTGACCTTCATCGAGAAGGAGCTGGACAGGGCGATAGACCTGCTTCCGGCCAACATCTCCGATGTGATCGCGGCATCTTCCAATATGGGCCGTGCGACAAAGGGAGCTGCAATGGCCCTTAAGGCCCGCCTGCTGCTGTATGCCGCTTCTCCTTTATTCAACGGGCAGAACGGATCGTCGATGTACGCCGGTTTCACCAACAGCCGCGGAGAACAGCTTTTCCCCGCCTACGACCCGGCCAAATGGGACAAGGCAGCCAAGGCGGCCAAGGATATCATCGACCTGGAACAGTACAGCCTGACCCAGAAGGGTAACCCGATGACCAGCATCCAGGACGCGGCCGATTCCTACCAGAACATCTGGTTTGAGAACTGGGGCTCCAATCCGGAGATCATCTGGGGCTGGTGGTACCGTCAGTGGGGCGAGGACTATCTCGGCACCATCGGCGCCGAACTGGCCTTCTCCTTCCCTTCCGGAGGTAAGATCTGCCGCAGCGGCTTCTCGCTCATCACTCCGTCCCTGAAGCTTGTGGATGCATATCCGATGGCTGAGACCGGACGCTATCCGGTGGTGGGTTACAGTGAGACCAACGGCATGCTGGATTATTCCCGTCCCATCGTGGATGAGACTTCGGGTTACAAAGCCACCGGCTGGGATAATTCTTACCAGCAGCTCGTGGACGTGAAGCCTTCCTGGGCCACCCCCTTCAAGGCGCACAACAGCACCGTCGGCCGCGACGCCCGTTTCTACTCCAACTTCGTTCCCAACGGCTTCTGGTGGCCCTGCGAACGTCCTATGGACGGTCCGGCCCTCCGTTTCACCTGCTACAACAATCTGGAGTGCACTTCGCCCTATTCGGCGACCGAGGGCTGCAACCGAGTCGGCTACACCTGGCGCCGGCTCTACAAAGCTGGCAACCAGCTCAAGGAAGCCACCGACTACAGCAGTATCCGTTATGTCTTCCCGGCATTCCGCCTTGCGGAAGTCTATCTCTCCTACGCCGAAGCCTGCAATGAAAAGCAGGCTCGCGACGCGGAGGAAGCTATATTCTATATAGACAAGGTCAGGGCCCGCAGCGGCCTCGTGGGCCTGAAGGAAGCCTATCCGGAGATCGACTTCGCCGGCGGCGGAGGCACCATCGGCGGCATCTCCCGCACCGGCCAGGAATGGCTGCGCTGGATGATACGCCAGGAGAAGCTGTGCGAATTTGCATTCGAGGGCAGCCAGCGCCACTACGACGCCATTCGCACCATGATCGCCGTCAAGGAATACAACGTCGAGAACTGGACGCTGCACCTCACGGCCGACAATTACGAGGATTCCTGGACCAGGGTGAACGACGATTATATCGGCGGCCGCTCCGTATTCCAGAACCGCGACTACCTCTTCCCCTTCGGCAGTGCTCAGCTGGCCGAGATGACCAATTTCACCCAGAACCCCGGTTGGTAAACCATAAAAGTTGAAAGGATTATGAAAAAGATATTATCCATATTCGCAGTTACACTGCTTCTCGCGGGATGTTTCAAGGACGACCGCAACAACTTTATGGTTTCCGACTCCTTTGGGATATCTTCACTGGAAAACAAGGTGGAGACATCGGTCCACACCGGCAAATTTGTGCTTGGCGTTACCAAGAGCGGCAAGGGACAGTCTGCCGCCAAAGTCCGCATATACCGTGATGCGGAGCATTGTCAACAGCTGATAGAAGAATATAATCTGGAGCACGAAACTTCTTTTACTCCTGTCATGACATCCCTTTTCAGCCTGGATGCCGAAGAAATGTCTTTCTCCAAGAAGGATGTCGTAAAAATGTTGACCATAAGCTGGGACCCTTCCGTTATGTCCTCCTTGTTAAGCGACGATCGTGATTATGTGATTCCTATAGTCATAGAATCGGACGACGAGACGGTCAAGGTACAGGAGAAACGGCGTTTCATAATGATACACCTCAACCGCTCCGGTATTTCCGTGCCTCAGACAAGCGTGGCCCGCATAGTAGAGGGCAAGAAAGTGGAAGAGGGGGAGGAATTGCAGGAAGTGCTGGTTCTGGATGTCAACCTGACTCCGGCCATCAAGAACCTGGCTGTAAGTTTCCCTGTCTGCGTGGACAACAGTCTCATCGAGAGCTACAACCTCTCGCACGAGACCTCCTTTGTCGAAGCTCCGGAGGGCCTTGTCACCCTGGTGGACCAGAGCGCCGAAATTAAGGAGGGTGCGGTTGGAGGCAATTTCCGCGTCAAGCTGGACAAGAGCGTCCTTATGGATGGCGACGTCCCCGCGGAGTTCCCCGACTACCTGATTCCGGTGCGCCTGCAGAAAGAAAATGTGAGCGCCACCCTCGGCGGCGAGGAGTTCCAGTTGCAGGGCATCACCTATGGCAATATGGTCACCTACATCAGCTTCAGCTATTACGCCCCGCCGCCCGGCCTTTCCATCATCCGTGTATGGGGTAAGTACTCTACATCTTCCGCGGCCTGGAACTCATACTTCGGCGGAGAAGCCGACACCGACCGCAACTTTACGATGGACGAGAACTACATCTATGTCCCCGAAACCAGCCAGACCGATGCTAACATCTGGAGGATAGACATCAAGCACCCGGAGAATGTCTCCAAGGCTGCGGCTCCGGCCACCCCTACGGGATATCACAAGGTGACGGCCGTCCGTATGATGGATCCGGGCACCACAAGCATGAACGGCGGCAAGCCTATGCTTATTGCCTCCAATATGGTTATGACGGACGGCGGCGACAAGCTCAAGCTGTATATCTACGACAAGGGCACTGACACGGCTCCCGCCGAATGGATTATGGATGAAACCAACCTTGGCCGTCGCCTTGGGGATATTTTCACAACCCACGGGACATTCGCCAACGGAGGTTTCCTGTTCAAGGACTGGAACAAGACCTATGGCAACGGGACCATACTTGTCTGGAGGACCGCTTTCACCAGCGTGCCGAACTACAACCAGACTCCTAGAAATCCGACTTGGAACACCATCAAGGACGAAGGAGGACGCGCGGCATTCTATCCTTATCCAGGACAGACGACTCCGCAGAAGGGCATTTATACCGGCACCGAAAGCGCCTACTACGTGACCGAGTCCGGCAACAATGTCTACACTTGGAATGCCTCCACATTCAACGCCGAAGCGGCGGGAGGTTATTATGTGGGTGCCGGCGACTTCAACTTCTTCGAGTTCCAGGGCAAGCGCTACATTGCATACGTGAAGACTGTAAGCCGTTCTGACGGACGCTTCTATGTGCTTGAAGGTGAACTTTCCGACGACTGGCAGGATATTCTGGACTCCAAGCGCAAGGCCATCTTCCAGGCGGCAATCCAGGACAACGTGCAGTTCAGTGACGGAGAATATCATCAGGAGCTGGAAGTTGAGTCTCCTCGTGAGTCCGGTCATTCCGGTATAGGCTGTGCAGTCTGCGAGATTGACGGCGAGGTCTTTATGATGGCCGGAAAACAGAATGTCGGCCTCTCGCTGTTCAAGATGAGCATAAACTGATGCGCCTTAGGGCCTGCATACTGCTGGGGCTCCTTCTTCTGGCTTCGTGCCGGGAGAAGGAGTCCGTGCAGCCGGCCCATCCGTCCATAAGGATAGATATCCTGCAGGTCAATGCCTTCCAGGCGAGTTTTTCGGTCAGCTGCGTACATGCCGCCCGTATAGCTTACGGAGTAGGGCTGTCGGAAGTCGGGGAACTTACATCTTTCGTCGAAACCGGCAACACAGGTCCGGCTCAGCTGTGTTTCACCATAAACGACCTTGAGCCCCTCACGGATTATGTCCTCTGCGCAAGAGGCATCGGGTCCGGCGGGGAGGAAGGACCGGTCCAGACGCTGCAGTTCTCAACGCTCAAAGGCCCCGACGGTCTCTATGACTGGGAAAGGGCGCGCAGCAAGCCGCCGACCTTCGCCGACCTGTCGCTTGTCACGATGGGGTGGCACAACGCCAACCCGCCCGTCTGGACGGCAGAGCGCTTCGCCTCTCACGTGAGTTACGACGGGAAGTGGCTCTTTGACGCCTTCCTGTGCATCGACGGGTTCAACGGCCGCCGCGGGCAGTCCTACTGCATCGCCAACGGGCGGACCTCGGCCGGCAAGGAGGCCTGGGAGGATCTGTTGGACGCCTGGCTGGGCGACGACGGGGCCCTGAAGCAGCTTGATGCGGCAATAGCCGCTGCGGGCACGCCGCCCCGTCCGCGCTATGTGGTGATGAGCCTGCCGGATCCCATAATGTTCCAATATTTCAGCGACAGGACTTCTTCTACTACCTACTGGGGTTCTTTGGACGGCAAGGTGCTCGATTTCTCCCTGACGGAGGACCAGGAGGCGGCCTACCGCTGGTATATGGACAGCTGTCGCGAGCGCTTCTATCAGCTTGAGCTGCAGCACGTGGAGCTGGCGGGATTCTATATCCTTAGCGAGGAGCTGCACCTGGCCCCCGCTTTCTATGAAGCGGCCGGGCTGTCCTACGACAGCGGCGACACTTGGAACAGCCAGTATAAGCGCTGGGAGGAGCTGGTGCCATGGGCGGCATCCTACGCCCACGCCTGCAACGAGGGCCTGTGGTGGGTTCCCTATCATCTCGCTCCGGGCCACCGCGTCTGGCGTCAGCTTGGCTTTGACGGCGTGTTTATGCAGCCCAATTACTACTGGGACCACGATTCCGTCTCGCATCCTCTTGTGGACACAAAACAGGCCCTGAAGCAATACAGGATGGGGATTGAACTGGAATTCGAATATTCCCTTGTGGCTTCCGTGATGGCCGACGGGCGTTCCGCCCCCGATGGCAGCGGGACTCCGACCTTCTATGCGAAGGATGTCCCCCTGCTTCGCTCCAGGGTGAGAGAGTATATGAATGCATATAAGGATACCGGCCTGTACGGGCAGTTGCCCGTTGCCGTGTATTCCGGCACCGACGCCTGGTGCCAGCTCGCAACCTCCACCGATCCCGACGACCAGGCGATGTTCCGGGAAATTTGTACCTTTATAGTCGATTCTCCCTTGAAAAAATGAAAAGACTCTGCCTTATACTTTCCCTGTTTCTGGCCCTTGCGTGCCAGGCAAAGACCCCTTCGCAGGAGCCCCGCGTCTTCCGCGACATCAGCCTTGTCGGCTACTGGCACCGTGAGCCGCACGTATGGGATGCCGCCCGTTTCGCCCCTCACGTGAGTTGGAAGGCTCCCGACGGCAGCGAACACTGGCTGTTCGAAGGTTTCCTTTTCCTTGAAGGCTCCGACTGGGTCCACAACAGGACCATGGTCCTTGGGCCCGGAGAGTCGGCCGACAAGGATGTCTGGCAGTATCAGTTGGACCTCTGGCTGGGAAAGGATGGCTGTGTAGCGGAGTTGGATAAAGCCTGCGAAGAGGTTGCCGGGCGTATCGGAGCCCCGTCGCGCAAGCGTGGCGTCATTATCGGCATTCCGGATGCCATTATGTTCGAGCGCTTCTCCGATAAGCAATCCTCCACCACCTACTGGGGTGACGGGCTGGACTTCGCTTCGGTCGACGACCGCCTGAAGGCGCTGCGCTGGTATATAGACAGCGCGCGCGAAATGTTCGCTGCCCTTAAGGCGCAGCACCTGGAGCTCTCGGGGTTCTATATCACATCGGAGGAGATATATCTTCCCTACGACATCGACGTCAATTGCAAGTATAAAAACTGGGATGTAATCGCGCCAGCCCTGGCCGATTACTGCCACGCCTCCGGACAAGGGCTTTACTGGATACCCTATCATATGGGGCCGGGCTACCAGTATTGGAAGAAGCTCGGCATCGACCAGGCCTGGATGCAGCCCAACTGGTACTGGGACCTCAGAAACGAAGGCCGCCATCCCTTCGCGAAGACCATCGCCGCCATCAAGGAGGCCGATATGGCCGGCATAGAGCTGGAAATGGAATATTCCGGAGTGGCCGCCCAGATGAAGGGCGGACGCAAAGGCCCCGACGGTGACGGCAGGCTCATTTTCGGCGAGGAAGATGTCCCCGCCCTGCAGGAGCGTCTGCGTTATTATATGAAAGAGTACAAAGACGCCGGTTTCTATGGACAGAAATCCATCGCGTTGTATTCCGGCTCCAATGCCTTAACCCAACTGGCGGAGTCTTCGCTGCCGCAGGACAGGGCCCTCTACGACGACATCTGCCGTTTTGTGCTTGGCAATCGCGGAGAGCTGCAGCAGACTGAAGTTGAAATTGATGCTGACGGGCGCCTTCAGCACCTGGCCTTCGGCGGACACGACTATGCCGGCGGCCAGCCTCTCTGGCGCCTGTATTACAACACTCCTGAACAGAAGGAGATCGAAGTGACCGCTTCGGAGGAGAAGCCGTCCCTCAGGAGCGTCGCCGACACAGTGTTCCTTGATTACGACAAGGTCGGCGGCAAGGCTTTTGCCCTCCATCTGAAAATATGGACTGAAGGGGCCATGGTGCGTTTCGGCGCCGCCCTTGAGAACAGCGAACCCCACACAATTATCCGCGAGCTGCAGTATCCGCTGATAGGGCACCTGCAGATACCTGCGGACTATAAGCTGCTCACGACCCACACCGGCGGGCAGGTCTTCGACAATCCGGTCCACAAGATTGCCGACGTGCCTCCGGGGCCGCTGTATATGACACCGGCGCAGAAGTTCCGCCAGTACGACCTGCAGTACCCCCGCAATGCCGCCTCCAACTGCTTCGCCTTCGTCGGAGAGCAGGACGGCCTCTACTTCGGCAGCCACGACTCCTCCCTCCAGCAGACCTGGCACGGTCTCCGGGCCTATCCCGATGAAGGGAGCATCGGGCACGTTACCGACGACTTCAGGCATCTTGAAGCCGGCTTCTACCGCTATCCGAATGCGATGTGCGGGGACAGCTGGTCCAACGACGCATCGGTCGTCGTGCCCTATAAGGGCGACTGGACTGCGACATCGCGCATCTACCGCCGCTGGGCCGACACCTGGTGGCAGCACTCTGATGTTCCGAAGTGGGTGCAGGATATGACCGGCTGGCAGAGAATCATCTTCAAGCACCAGTATGGAGAGTATCTGCGCCGGTACACCGACCTTCCGGGCCGCATCGCCTCGGTGGGCGAGTCGGTGGGCTGCAATGCGGTGCTTGCCTTCGGCTGGTGGAAGGAGGGTATGGACAACGGCTATCCCAACTACACGGTTGACGACTCCCAGGGCGGCGATGCCGCATGGACGGCCGCGATTGATGAATATCGCGCCAAAGGTAACCGCCTGCTGCTCTATTACAATGGCCGCCTGATTGACGTGGAGAGCGATTTCTATCGCAGCGGTGGAGGCCCGAATGTGGCCAACAAGGACAACACTGGCCGCGAGTTTACCGAGCATTACAAGTTTACGGGGCAGGGGACCACGCTGGGCTATTATGATTCCCGCACGTTCGTAATCGCGGATATGAGCAAGCGCCTTTGGCGGGACCAGCTTGTGGCCTGGGCCGACAGGGCGATGGACTACGGAGCTGATGCCGTGTTCTATGACCAGCTCGGGGTGGCCGAGGAATTCCCTAACTGGGACCTGTCGCGTGAATATCCTGTCCAGGATATATTCACGGGCCGCTACAAGGCCGAAGCCCTGAAGGAGATCCGCGACCACATCAAGGCGAAGAATCCTGAATTCGCCCTCGGCACGGAGTGGCTGAGCGACTGCACCAGCCAGTTCTGCGACTTCGTACATATTGTGGAATTCACCGCCCTGCCGGAGAGCTTCCCGGAGTGGTTCCGCTACACCTTCCCGGAGGTGGTGTGGAGCGACCGCTGCGTGCGGGACGACAACGACGTCCCCCGCAGGGTCAACAACACCCTCCTGAAGGGTCTGCGCAACGATATCGAGGTCTTCCGCTGTCGCGGGCTCATCGACGAGACTCCGGTCTATCAGGCCCATCTCGCCAAAATCAACGCCCTGCGTCACGCCTGGCCCGAGCTCCTGCTCGAGGGCCGCTACACGGCTACCGACGGGATTGCCTGCAGCAATCCGTCCATCACGGCCCGTAGCTATGTCAGCGGCTCCAGGATGGCCGTAGTAGTGACCAATACCCTCGAAAAGAGGCAGAAGGGGAAAGTGGAAGTCCCCGGCTACCGTTTTGTCGAAGGAAAGGATCTGGATGGGAATGCCATCAGGTCTTCCTCAGTCGAGCTGAAACAATATGAATTAAACGTGCTTATATATGAGAAATAGCATTCTCTCATTCATCCTTCCGCTACTGATTGCCTGCGGCAGCTCGAACAATGCGGCCGTCACGCTGGCCGCTCCCTCAGAGGTCCAGGCACAGGCGCTCTCCGCCACGGAGGCTGTACTCAGCTGGACGGACAATACGGACGGTGAAGACGGCTACTATGTGTTCTCCGCCGGCGTACAGCCTGTCGCAAGCCTCCCCGCCGGCAGCACATCCTATCAGTTCTCGGGTCTGGAGGCGGAGGCGACCTATGTTTTCGGCGTGCAGGCCTATGGGAAGAAAGGCAATCTTTCGCTGAGAGTGAATTCTGAGCCTCTTGTCATGCCGGCTACAGAGCCGGATCCCGGTCCTGGTCCTGACGATCCTCCGGGCCCTGGCCCCGACGATCCTCCTGGCCCTGACGACCCTCCGGGTCCCGAGCCGGATGATGCCATACGCTTCAATTGGACCGAGGTGTCAGTGAGCGGCCTGCCCGGGACTGTAAAAATCTACAAGACAACCGACAAGTTGGAAGACCGCGCCTTCAATGCCTGGTACGCCATAGCCGACCCTAAGGAGGTGGCCGTGCGTGTGCTGTATCCCGGTGGTGGCAATAAGGCCACCATCGACCAGCAGGCAGAAGGCGAGAGCAACTGCCTTGTCCTAATCAACGGCGGCATTTTCGGCACGGCTCCCATAGGCTTTGCCATTATGGACGGAGTTCAGACCCCCTGGCGATATGTGGCCGAAGACAACTTCAGCGTGGATAAGCAGTACTGGGGAGCAGTGCCCGGATCGGCCTACGATCAGCTGCACTATGTGTCACGCGGCCTCTTCGGCGTGGATGCATCTGGTGTCCCGGGTGTGTACTGGTCTTACACGCCGGAATATGGGACCGTCTATGTCTACGACCAGCCCATCCCTACGGTGGCCGGCGAGGCCAAAAAGTCCGAGGGCAGTACGACATATCCTTGCGTTCCGGCCACCTGGACACCATATAACGCCATTACCTGCGGCCCCGTGCTCCTTCAAGGCGGCAAGTGCCCCATCAACGCCGAGAAAAACAGTTCCGGCCACTGGCTCACCAACTATGAGCTGTGGGCCGACGACATTTTCGGCGTGGACACGCTGGCCGACCGCACGGCAGTGGGATTCACTGCTGAAGGAAAGGTAATCCTGTTCATCTGCGACGGCCGCATCGACGCTTCCAAGGGAGCCAATACTCTGGAAATGGCGCGCATAATGAAAGGCCTCGGCTGCGTAGGCGCCCTCAACCTCGATGGCGGCGGCTCCACCGGTATGTGGGTAAAAGGCACCGGACACATCAACGACCTCACCGGCGGCAACCGTGCCGTTATGACAACTGTCGGATTTTTCTCAAAGTGAGACTCCTTCTTACACTGGTCCTCGCCCTCGGCCTTATTCCCGCTCCGGTTGAATATTCCCCGGAGAAAAGTCACGTGTGCTTCAAGAAGGCCGTGGCCTCTCTGGAACCCTGGCAGCGGCAGGAGGCTTATAGGATAAGCTTTACAAAGGGCCGTGCGAAAATAGAAGCGCTTACTCCGGAAGGCCGTTTTCGCGCCGGGAAAACCCTGGAGCAGTTGAAGGCACTCGGAGAGCTCCCGACAGGGACCATCTTCGACTATCCGCGCCTGAGGTATCGCGGCCTGATGATCGACGAGTCGCGCAGTTTCAAAGGGCTCGATTTTCTGAAAAAGCAGATCGATGCGATGGCCCTTCTGAAGCTGAACGTGCTTCACCTTCATCTTGACGACAGCGCCGGCTGGCGCATCGAGAGCGAGGCCTATCCTTTCCTGACAGGGAAGACGGCCTTCCGCAAGGGACGCACCTATCACGAGTGGGAAGCCGGCAAATACCAGTTCACCACGGCTGACGACCCGGAAGGTTACGGGGGTTATTACACGAGGGAAGAGCTGAAGGAGCTCGTGGCCTATGCTGCCGAGCGCTATATAACCGTGATCCCGGAGATCGAGATGCCGGGGCACTCGATGGAGGTGGGTTATGCGTACCCTGAGGTGCTGTGCGTGCTCCCCGACGGCCGCCTTCACACCGGGGCCTGGGACCTGTGTCCCGGCAACGAGGCGACATATAAGCTGCTGGAGGCCGTGCTGACGGAGGTTATGGATATATTCCCTTCCCCCTTCATCCATATAGGCGGCGATGAGGCCACTATGAAGACCTGGTCGCAGTGCGTCAATTGCCGCTCTCGTATGGAAGAGGAGGGCTACACCGACGTGAAGCAGCTTCAGGGCTATCTCGTGCGCCGCATCGAGGCGTTTGTCCGCAGCCACGGCCGCAGGATTATCGGCTGGGATGAAATCCTCGAGACCGGCGTGCCTGAAGGCGCCGTGGTGCAGAGCTGGCGGGGGGTGGAAGGCGGCAGGAAGGCATCCGAGGGTGGCTATGATTATATCATGTCGCCCAACAGCCATTGCTATTACAATTATTATCAGGACCTTATAAGAAAGGAGCCGAAGGCCGTCGGAGAGCTGGTCTCCCTTCGTTTCACCTACGGATATGAGCCGCTGGGTGAGGGTATGGACCCGGAGCATCTGCTTGGCGTGCAGGCCAACCTCTGGACCGAACTTATCCCCACTCCGGAGCACGCCGAATATATGCTCTATCCCCGTCTTTTCGCCCTGGCTGAGACCGCCTGGACGCCGGCCGCCAACAAAGAGTATAAGGGATTCCGCAAAAGGGCCCGGCGTCTTCTGGATGTCTTCCGTGAGCGTGGATATAACACCTTTGATATGGACACTGAGAGCGAACTGGCCCTCAGCGGATTCCAGCGTTTTGAACAATTAGAACAGTACAAAGCCAATGAAACTGCACATTGACAAAGCAGGCAAAGAGCCTATTTACAAACAGATTGTCCAGCAGGTTGAACGTGCTATGCACGACGGACGGCTGAAGGCCGGAGAACAGATTCCGTCGATGAATGAGCTGGCCTCGTTGATGAATATTTCAAGGGAGACCGTAAAGAAAGCCTACGGGATCCTGGTGGAAAGGGCGCTGATCGTGCCAAAGCACGGTAAGGGGTTCTATGCTGCCGACCCACTCTCCGCAGGGCGGCTGCAGATACTTTTCATCATCGACAAGTTTTCCGTCTACAAGCAGATCCTCTTCAATTCCTTCGTCAATACGGTTGGAGACAAGGCCGAAGTGACCATCGTCAACCACAACCAGAGCCTGGATCTGCTGGAATACTATCTGGATGAATATCTCGACAATTTCGACTACTACGTGGTCACTCCGCATTTCCCGCTGGACGAAGCCTCGCAGCAGCGCGCCCACAAGCAAATCTCCCGTATCCCCAACCGGAAGCTCATTATGCTGGATCGCCTGCTGCCCGACTTCCCCGGCAACTTCGGTGCAGTCTATCAGGATTTCGAAAACGACATCCACGACGGCCTGATGCAGGGACTCGAAAGCCTTCGCCGGACGGCGATGCTGCGTGTCATCACCCTGTCGTCGTCTCTCTATGGCCAGGCCATCCGTAAAGGCGTCGAACGTTTTGCCTCGGATCAGAAGATTCCGGTCGAATTCCTTACTTCGGCACCGGACGACATCCGCCCCGGCGAAGCCTTCCTCGTGCTGAATTCCCAGCTGGACGCCGGCCTTGTGGCTTTGGTGCGCAAGATCCAGGCGGCGGGCCTGCAGGTGGGGAAGGATGTTTTCATCATCTCCTACAACGAGTTCGATATGAACGAACTCATCCTCGGCGGCCTCACCACCGTCTCGACCGATTTCGCCGAAATGGGCCGTCTGGCGGCGCAGATGATTCTTGAGCGGAAGCCGCACATCACCCACTGTCCTTTCCGGCTCACGCGCCGAAGCACATTCTAAACAATCAGGGCGGCCCCGAAGGGTCGCCCTGAAAATTTATCGGTGTGGACTCGATCAGTCTTCAGCCGTCAGGCGGAAGCAGGCAAGTCCGACCTGCTGCATATCCATAGCGATGAGAACGGAGTTCTCTTTCTGCCATACAGCGACGTCGCAGCCGGAGCCGTTGCCGGTCTTCATACCATTGCCGGTGAGCGCGATTTCCGCAACGGTTGCAGCCTTGTTGACAATAGTGATCCAGTCATCGGAGAGCTCGCCCTGCTTGACAACAAGATAACCCTTTGCGAAACCTTCCTCGCGGCAGGCATAGATGACATAGCGTTTGCCCTTGAAGGTTACGAAATTGTAGCCGGAGGTGCCTGCGCCGATGTTGGGAGAAGGATCCCATCTGGCTTCAAGTCTTGCTGAGGTAAGAGTAAGGGCGCCTTCTGCCGTCCAGGGGTCGGAAGTTGTCGAGACAGTGTGCCAGCGGCTGAAGTTGCGGTTGATGAGAACTCCTCTCTTCGGATTGTCAGGAAGCGGATAATAGGAAGCGAAACCTGTCGCGACGGAGGGATTAAGATCGCCGGTGGCAAGGGAACCGATAAGGTAGTTGCCGGTCCTCTTGCTTAGACCACTGTTGAAAATGACTGTCTTGATGCCGTTCGGATTCATCGGGGCCGTGAAGAGAATGCACTTCTCGTAGGTGCCGTAGAAGGTGAAGGTGTCGCCGAAACGAGCCGAATTCCAGGTGGTGAAATTGGTAACGGAAGGATCATTGTTGAGGCCATTGTCATAGACGTACAGCTTGCATCCGTTTTCAGCGGCGGTTTCATCAAGACGTCCGACAACGAGGACAGGGGCGCCGTTGTTCTTCTTTATGACGCGCGGGCAGGAAACGTGGATGTTGTTGGCGCCGTCTTCAGTAATGGTACCGTTGGGGAGGGTCTTGTAGGACGCAGCCTCGGAGGTCGTGTTGGCGATGTCGATAGCATAGATATTCCTGCTGCCTGCTGCGAATTCGGCGATATAGACGTTCTCGTCGTCAATGGCGACATTGCGGTCGCTGCCGCTTGCTGCGTTCAGATACTTGGTCGTCCAGGCGGTGGTGGCGTCGGGGGCGACAAGCTCCCAGAGCTTCTGTACATAGACGCCGGAGCAAAGCTGGACGATCTTGATGGCCTGGACCTGGCTGTTGTCATCGAGGCGGCGGACGATGAGGGTCGCTTCGCGAGGAGCGTTTGTGGTATTGGGCTCCAGAGTAAGAGTGGCGGTGTAGGCGGCTTTGGTGAGAGCAACTGTAACCCAGGTCTCTGCAGGCTGGTCAATCTTGATGTCGACATTTGAAACGAGGCTGATGTCATAGCTGTTGACTCTGGGAGGAATGGTCAGAAGATCGTCTTCTGCCGTAAGTACAATGACTCTGCCCTCAACGGTGAGGTTGAGTTTGACCATCGAGAACAGGCCTTCTCCGTTCTGAGCCCAGACAAGGACTTTCCCGGGTTCCGCGGGATCGGGGACATAAACCAGCACCTTCTCGTCGGTCACGCTGACTCCGTAGGAACCGGAAGCGAAAGCGTCAACTACCGTGGTGCTGTTTTTCCCGTTTACTGTATAAGGGAACTCAAGCGTTGCGCCATTGCCTGCTGCAACAGTTGTGTTCTCGATGACCAGCTTGAAAGCCTTGGCAAAGGGGATAAAAATCTGGGTGCCGTCCACTTTCTCGAACGTGACGCCGTTCTCGTCAGAGGTGACGCTCTTGAAGAAAGCATCTCCGTCGGAGCCGTCCTCGCCGTCGTAAAGAACGACAGTCTTGCCGTTTTCGCCGTAGAAGGTGATGGTGTGCTGGCCTTCGACGGAGTTGTCTATGCTCTGGACATAGCCGCCCGCCTTCCAGACATCGATAATCGCCTGCATGGCCTGCTGGTTGGCCTTGAGGGTGTTGACTTCTGTGGTCAGATTGTCGAGTTTGCCCTGGATCTCGGAGTCGTCATACTCCTTGCAGCCGAAGATGAACAGGCCGACGGTCAAGGCAAAGAAAACATTGATGATTTTTTTCATGGTGTTTTTTTATTGAATTTAAATGTTTTTAGTGTGGTGTACTGTGGTGTAACTTTGCAAATATAGCAATATTTTTTGATTTGTGTTATTTTTGCTGGGGAAAAACCACAAAAATGCGCCATTTACTGCTGATTATCATATCTGCCATTCTCCTATGTGCTTGCCAGTCCCCCGTGGAAAGAGCTGCAGGAGAGTTGGCAAAACGCATTGTTCCTTCTTATAAAATAACGTTCAGACAGGTCAAGGACAGCATTGAGCACTATCGTCTGCTGACTGAAGGAAAGACTTTGATTATTGAGGGGAGCAGCCTCAGCGCAATGGCGGTCGGTTTTAACCACTATCTCAACGATTTCTGCAACGTGTCTGTCTCCTGGTATGCGGCTGATGCCGTGGAGGTGCCTTCGTCCCAGCCCGTCGTCGATGTCCCGGTCTCCGGGAAGGCGCTGGTGCCGAAGCGATTCTTCCTCAATTACTGCACTTTCGGCTACACGATGCCGTGGTGGCAGTGGGAGGAATGGGAGCGCTTCATCGACTGGATGGCCCTGCAAGGGGTGAATATGCCGCTGGCCATCACGGGCCAGGAAGCCGTCTGGCAGGAGGTCTGGCGAGGGTTCGGCCTTTCGGACGACGAGATCCGCGCCTGGTTCACCGGACCGGCCCACCTTCCCTGGCACCGGATGTGCAACATCGACGGGGTGGACGGCCCCCTGCCTCAGGGCTGGATTGACGGGCAGGAGCGGCTGCAGAAGCGGATTCTCCGCCGGGAAAGGGAGCTCGGTATGCGCCCTGTGCTGCCGGCCTTTGCCGGACACGTCCCGGTGCAGCTTAAAGAGCGCTTCCCCGATGCGCAGATCACGGATATCGCCCGCTGGGGTGGCTTCGGTCAGGAAAACCTGCCGCATTTCCTGTCTCCGCAGGACAGCCTCTTCGCTGTCATCCAGAAGAGGTTTCTCGATATCCAGACCCGCAAATACGGCACGGATCACATCTACGGCTTTGACCTTTTCAATGAGGTGGAACCGCCGTCCTGGGAGCCGGATGCTCTGGCGGCATATGGCCTTAAGGCCTATGAAAGCGTAGCGGCCTGTGATCCGGAGGCCGAATGGCTCCAGATGGGCTGGATGTTCCACTACGACCGCAGGCATTGGACTCCGGAAAACGTGCGCGCATATCTTACGGCCGTCCCGCAGGGGCGCGTCACCCTGCTTGATTATTACACCGAGCATACGCCCGTATGGACCCTCACTGATGGCTTCTACGGCCAGCCATATATCTTATGCTACCTCGGCAACTTTGGCGGCAACACCCGTCTGGCCGGGCCCTTCCGGAAGGAAGCGGAGCGCATTTCGGAAGCGCTCCCCGGGGCTGCCGGCATCGGCTGCACGCTCGAGGGCTTCGGTATCAACCGCTGGTTCTTTGAATACGTGATGGGCCGGGCCTGGGAGACGGGTATTGACGATGACGCCTTTCTGGCGCGGGAAGACCGTCTTCACGGCGCTCCGGAAGGATTCTGGAAGGATCTCGCCGACAGTATATATCTACGCGGATCCATTTCTGAAGGGCCGTTGCTTTGCGGCAGGCCTTGCCTGGAAGGCCACCACGACTGGCGTGTGATTCACTCGACGCCGTATGATCCGGCCACCTTGGAACGGCTTTGGAGCCGTTTGAAGGCGCATCCGGAGGCAGACAATGCTCTCGTTGTCACGCTTGGAGTCCAGGTGCTGGGCAACCGCTTCGCCGGGCTCCGCGACTCCTTCACGGAGGCTTATCGCGCCGGGGACAGGAGCCTCGCGGCCGGCCTGGCAGATGAGATGCAGGCTCTTCTGGAAGACATCGACCGCCTCGCCGGCGAACTCCCGGAGTTCCGCCTGGAGGAGTGGCTGAAGGATGCCTGCCGCTGGGCCGCGTCTCCTGAAGAGGAGGCCTATTACCGCCACAACGCCCTGCATATTATCACCACCTGGGGCTCGGCGCCCAACCTGAACGACTATGCCTCCCGGGCCTGGAGCGGGCTCATCTCCGACTACTACGCCAGGAGGTGGAAGCTGTTCACGGACAGCGTTCTTGCCGCTATGGACAGCGGCGTGCCGTTTGACCAGTCCGCCTTTGACAAGGACTGCGAAGCCCTTGAAAAAGATCTGGTTACCGGCGCCGCTCAAAGATGTTTTACGAACTCTGAGCGATAAGGTCAAGCTTGTAAATCCCGGGGATTTCCTGTTTCTTCTTGATAAAAGTTGCCATATAGACAGGAAGATATACTTTCTTCCCATTGACGGCGACATTTTCATTGCATAGAACAATTGCTTTGCGCAGATCATATGCTTTATTGTCAAGGATGTTGGCAAGAGCGTGGTGGTATTCGTAATCCTTACCTGACTTAACTTCAATCGGCAGGACAGTCCCGTCTCCGATATCAATTACGAAATCAACCTCGCCCTGTTTTTTACTGTTAAAATAGTATATCTGCTCAAATCCCTGTGCGGACAATTCCTGTGCAACTGCATTTTCGTAAATTGCACCGAAATTGATATTGGTTTCGCCGCTCAAAATACGCAGTTGGATGCCGCTGGCATATTGGTAGGCCAGCAGGCCGACATCATTCTGGAACAGTTTAAATAAATTGCGCTGCTTATTAAGGATAAGCGGGATACGAGGCTCTTCCACATTGTACACTGGAATTGCGACACCGGCTTTTTTCAACCACAGGAAACTGTCCTCATATTTGCGGAATTTTATGTTTTTATTCAGTTCCTTGAGGATGAAGCGCTTGTTTTTTGCGTTCAGTTCAGATGGGATAAGATCGAATATTTCGTCCAGAAAGAGCTTGTTTTCCGGATCATATTGGGAAATATCCTTTTTATAAAGATTCAAAATGGCCAATTGCTCTATGGCGACATTCTGAAGATTGTTGGTCTGTATGTATCGCCAGACAGGTGCCGGCATTCCGCCGACAATCAGATAAAGGCGGAATATACGCGTCATTTGTTCGTGAACTACGGGGTCGACAGGAGTCGTATGCTCGAAACATTCCCGTATATGTTCCAGTAGTGACGGTGCTGCGCCGACGGCAAGAGCAAATTCTTCAAAATCAAGCGGAAACATCGTCTTAATATCCATATAACCGACGGGTTCGGACGCTTTGCTATCCTTTTTCTGTGCTTTCTCTTTCAGGTCTTCCAATTCCACTCCCAACAAGGATCCGGTAAGGCCATAGCGATAGCTGCCTTCGTCCACCAGAAATTTAATCTGAGTCACGCACTCGGGGCAGCGCTGCACCTCGTCAAAAAGAATAAGCGTTTTGCCTGGTACCAACGGCTCGGTTGCAAAGGCCGTGAGACGGAGAAGAATATCCTTTGCTCCTTGAGCCCCTTGAAAGATTTGTCTTGCATCAGGGTTCTCTATGAAGTTGATTTCAATATAATGCTCAAATTTCCGTTTGGCAAGTCGGCGAAATGCATTTGTTTTTCCGACCTGACGCGCTCCTGTGAGCATCAGGGCCATCTTGCTTCCTTCGTAGAAGGCATCAATCGCAGCATCGATTTTCCTTGATAACATATCTTTTTCCGTTTTTCCAGGGCAAAAATAGGGTATTTTGTCCGTTTTTCCAAGTATGTTTTCGGGGTATTTGTCCGTTTTTCCAAGTTTTTTCTTGGGCGTCGCAGCGGGCGCATATTTGTTATTATAGCGGATAGATGCTATATTTGCTTTCCATAGAAATAACCGCATAATGGATAAAAACATAGCTCTCAACCCCAACGTGGTGGTGGCGCACCTGCAGAAGAGGCCGGAGGATTTTACGAGGGAGGATATGCTCCGCTTCATCTGCGAAAAAGGGATACGGATGGTCGATTTTATGTATCCCGCGGAAGACGGGCGCGTAAAGACGCTCAATTTCACGGTCAACAGCCTCGCTTATGCCGAGACCTTCCTCACCGAAGGTGAAAGGGTGGACGGCTCAAGCTTGTTCCCGTCCTTCATAGAGGCGGGCAACAGCGACCTCTATGTGCTCCCGCGCTACCGGACGGCCTTCGTGGACCCGTTCAACGAAATCCCGACGCTCTGCTTCCTGTGCGGGTTCTACGACAAGTCGGGCGCGCCTTTCGACTGCGCGCCGCACGCCACGCTGCTGCGCGCCGAAAAGGCTTTCGAGGCCTCCACCGGTATGCAGTTCGAGGCGATGGGGGAGCTTGAATATTACGTGATTTGCCCCGAGGACCCGCTTTTCCCCGCGTCGGACCAGAAGGGCTATCACGAGAGCGAGCCGTTCGCCAAGATGAACGACTTCCGGCGCGAGTGTATGGACCATATCGCCAAGACCGGCGGACAGATCAAATACGGCCACAGCGAGGTCGGCAACTTCACCCTCGGCGGCAAGGTCTACGAGCAGAATGAGATAGAGTTCCTGCCGTGCCCCGTGGACACGGCGGCGGATCAGCTGCTGCTCGCCAAGTGGGTTATCCGCAACCTGGCCTACCGCTATCAGCTCGACGTCAGTTTCGCTCCGAAAATCACTGTGGGGAAGGCCGGGAGCGGTATGCACATCCATATGCGTCTGATGAAGGACGGCCGCAACGCCACGCTCGGTCCGGACGGCCGCCTGAGCGAGGTGGCCCGCCGCGCCATCGCCGGCCTTATGATGTACGCCCCGTCCATCACGGCCTTCGGCAACAAGAACCCCACCTCGTACTTCCGCCTCGTCCCTCACCAGGAGGCGCCGACCAACGTCTGCTGGGGCGACTGCAACCGCAGCGCCCTGGTGCGCGTCCCCCTGGGCTGGAGTTCGGGCACGAATATGTGCGCAATTGCCAATCCCGGCGAGCCGGCCGTCGACCGCGACACGACGGCGAAGCAGACCTTCGAGATGCGCAGCCCCGACTGCTCGGCCGACATCTACCAGCTGATGGCCGGGCTCTGCGTCGCGGCGCGCAAAGGCCTGGAGATGCCCCCGGAGGAGGCGCTCCGGATAGCGGAGGAGACCTACGTGGATATGGATATCCACCGCAGCGAGAACGCCGCGCGTCTCGCCACTCTCCACCAGCTGCCGACCTGCTGCGCCGAAAGCGCCGCCTGCCTGCAGAAGGACCGCAAGGTCTACGAGGAGGCGGACGTCTTCCGCTCACGTATGATTGAAGGCATCCTGAAGGCCCTCCGCGCCCACAACGACGCCAACCTCCACACCGCCGCCCGTTCCAAC
Source organism: Bacteroidales bacterium (assembly GCA_017553405.1). GTDB lineage: Bacteria > Bacteroidota > Bacteroidia > Bacteroidales > UBA932 > Cryptobacteroides. The sequence goes on along the minus strand of JAFZME010000118.1, from coordinate 81,741 downwards.
CCGGGCCTTATGAAGCAGCTCGTGGAGCAGTATTTTTACTGCGGCTAAATGATAATGATATGAAACACACATTTTATCTTTCGATGTTGATTCTGCTGGTTTTTGGCGCGTCGTGCTCCAAAAGCAGCAGGAACAAGGCCCCGCTTCCGGATGAAAGCCGCGTCGTGACCACTATGCCGGCCTCGGACGTGACGCAGCACGAAGCAACACTTGGCGGCTCCGTCTTCTGGAAGGAAGGGATAGAGGCGCCGGCCAGTGTGTACTTCCTGCTGGTGGAAGGAGCGCTCGTGGACAGGGGCGATGCGCAATTCCCGACGCCACAGCAGATGCTCGCCGCAAATGCGCTGGTCATACCGGTCCAGTTCACCTTCTCCGAAGCGGAAATAAAGCACGAATTCTCCGTCGATGTGGAGGATCTCAAAAGCAGTTGCCTGTATTTTTACTGCACTGCGGTGGAGTTTGGGGAGGAGGTGCTTTACGGAGAGGTCCGCGGCTTCAACACCCATTCTCCGGAGATTACGGACCTGGCTGCGACCGATGTGAAAGCCACCTCAATGACCGTCAGTTTCCGTTATGGGGGAGGCGATGTCAGTTCGGTCGCTGTAGAGGCCATGGAGTCCAGCGTGGGCCAAATGTACGGGTTCTCCATATACACCATAGAAGATGGCGTCTATACCTTTGCGCTGGGCGGCCTCAATCCCAAAGCCAATTACACCCTGACCGCTATAATTAAGACCACGGGAGGAAAGACCTTGTCCGAATCCATCAGCGTGACGACGCAGGAAGGGCTTTATATAGGGGGTAGTTTACCTAAAAGTACCACGGCCACCGTTTATGTCCGCACGTGGTTCTCTTCGGATGTTCCGACACTGTATTATTCAACCGATCCTTATTTGATAGCCAACGACTACCTGTCGGCGCAGAAAGTGACGATGTACCGCATTTACGAGGCGGGGATGCCGGACAACTACAACCGCGATTTCGAAGTAGAAATCCTACGCCTCGATCCCGACACGAAATACTACATCCTCGCCACCCTCGGCAGCTTAAAGTCGGAGATCAGTTCCTTCACTACCCTCCCTATATAAAACTGATCATCTCAGAAGTCCTGGAAATCTTCCCACGAGGCGTTGGCCTCCGCCGTGCTCTGGAGCGCGGCCGGAAGGTTCGCGAACAGGTCGAATCCCGTCCAGGTCTCGAGCTGGGACACGCTGAAGACGTATTTATCCTTGTCGTCATAGCTCTCGCCCAGAAGATCGTCGTGGGGCAGCCAGAAGCCGATGGCCGAGGCGTCGGTCACTTCGAGACCGTTCCATTTAACCTTGAGCAGGGCCTTCCAGTAATAGTTGGGCACGGGCAGCTGCTTCTGGTCGTATCTGGTGTTGACGATATAATTGATGGTTTCATTGCCGCCCTTCTTGCGGAAGGCCGCTCCGGTGACCACATACACCGTGTCGCAGCTTGACGAGTACAGAAGGTCGCGCACCGCCGTTTCGAGATCCAGCCAGATGTCGGCGTTGAAGCCGTGATGGATCTGCGGCGTGATGTTGGTCATATAGTAGGTCTGCGCCATCATCTCATTCACTCCGTTACGGTCGGCATTGGGAATCTGGTGACCGCGGGCGTAGTAGTTGTCGCTGAAATTTACGGTCGGGTGGGATGCGCCGGTACCGTAGGAATACGGGAAGGCCTCGGTCTGCTTGTATTCTGCCACGTCAGGGTCATAGCCCCAGCTCTCCGTGCGGCCGCTCCCGAGATGGTCTGAGCACAGGGGATATGCAACCCAGTAGGAGGCGTACATCTCCGGGTCGTACAGGCAGGAGTAGTTGCGCTGGATGATTCCGTCCATATGCGCCGAGTGCTTCAGGAGATACAGGTCACTTAACGACGATGTGGTGGTGCCGTTCATCGCCGAGGTGGTGTAGGAGGGCAGCTCCAGCCAGCCGAGTTTAACAACCGGTACCGGCGGCTCCGATTCGACGCAGCTGAAATTGCGGATCTCCCAGGTGCCAGCGCGGCTGGTCGTGGAGGTGTATTCGAACTTCACTTTTATCTTTCCGCCGGCATAGTCCGAGATGTCCTTGCTTACGGTGATGAATTGCGAATAGGTGCTTGACGGCTTGTCCGGGAACTGTACGCTCAGGAGAGTCCATCCGCTGTCGCCTGATTTCATAATATAGACCGCGGCGTCATCGTCACACGAGTTGGAGCTGTTGTAGAGATACTTGCTTGTCGCGTGCTCGAACGACAGGGTGGCACCGTCTACCTGGCGCAGATCTATCCAAGGCGAGATTATTGAGGTTTGGACCGCGTGGTTGGTGCTGTTGTAGTAGGCGCTCACGGTAGCTCCGTAAGTGGCCCTGAACTGCCATTCCTTTCCTGTGCCGCCCTCAATCTCGAATTCGCCTCTGTTGGAGGTGAAGGCTTCGCTGTAGGGGAGGGACATTATGGTTTCGACCACTCCGGCCTCGCGCGTCGTGGCGTGGGCGAGGTCCATATTGTAGTGCTTGAGGGAGTTGCGGCCCAGCGACTTGCCGGTGTACTCGAACGTGTAGGTGGCCGCGTCAGTGGCGATGGTGATGGTGCCGGAGGGGTAGGTCCCCGGGGCTACGACCATATAGATGGCGGTTGCCGATTCGGATGTCGAGGCCACCGCGGCACTCTGGCTTACCTTTACATTGTCGTAGACCGTGTTGCTCCAGGACAGCTCCAGGGCGCTGTCGTCGAACTCGCCGGTGGACAGTGCCGTCAGGTCGAGGACGGCATCGCCGGCGAGGTTGACTCCGTTGGCCCGGAACGTCACCGACTTCACCGTCTCAGAGGTAAAGGCGGAGTTGGTGGAGAAGACGCGGAAGTCGATGATGGCGGCCAGGTTGACGAACCGGATCACGCCGTTGGTCTGGGCTGAAGTGCCGCTTACTTCCACCGTTTCCTGTACCGGGAACGGGATGCCCGCCATAGGCATTGCCGCCGCGAAGCCGCCGTCCTGGTTGTTGGAAAGGGTGATGGTGGCTGCTGTCTTGTCGTTATTGCCGGACCTGTAGGGATAGTAGGCGTAGGCGTATGAGCCGGCGGGGATTTCGCTCCTGCTGTAAAGCGTCACCTGCTTGGGGGACAGGTCTGCCTTGATGCTGGCATATCCGGAATATCCTTCGAGGAACATACCGACCCTGTCGCCGGCCTCCCACAGCACGCCGCCGTCGTCCAGGGTGGCGCGGGATTCCTCTTCTATGGTGAAAGTATAGGAGTAGCCCTCCGGAGCGTTGCCGGCGGGGATTGCTTCACGGCTGCAGGCTGTAGCGAGCAAAAGCGCGATGGGTATGAGAATCCTTTTCATAGCTCCTCCGCTTTAAAAGTTTTCGGAGCCGTCGTCGACCGGCACCTCGTTGTTGTCGCCGTTGAGGTTCGCCCCTCCGGGCGAATACACATAATTCCTTTCAAGAAGAATTGCCGCGACCCTGACGGCCGGGGCGACATAGTTAATAATCATACGCTTACGAATGTAAATGCCGGACAAATTTATAAAGTCTTCGCCACTCCTGCAAATATTTACACGAATCGCTTCAGCGACCGCTCCCGGGCGATGAGGCAGGCGCCGAGGATGGTAGAATTCCTGCCGAGGGAGGATTTTACGATGGGGATATCCTTGCTGAGGAGCTTGAGGGCGTATTGGTGGATGCCCAGGCTGATGTAATGGTGGAAATGGAAACTGTCGATCTGCGACAGCAGGCCGCCGATGACGATGATGTCGGGGTTCAGCAGGTTGATGGCCCCCGATAGCGTCCGGCCGAGTTCCTTGCCTACGGTGCCGACGATCTCCATCGTCAGCGAGTCTTCCTTTCCGACAGCCGAGAGTATGTCCTCCAGAGTCAGGTCTTTGCCCGCCCTGACCTTGGAGGAGAGGATGGACTGCTCGCCTTTCCGGATCCTCTCGGTGACCTTGCGGATGATGGCCCTTCCGGAGACCTCGGTCTCCAGGCAGCCTTTCTTGCCGCAGTGGCAGAGGATATTGTTGTTGTAGGTGTGCATATGGCCGAACTCGCCGGAATATCCGTTCTTCCCGTAGTACAGCTCCCCGTTGAAGATCAGCCCGAGGCCGAGCCCCATACCGACGTTGAGGAAGCAGACGTTCCTGTATTTCCGGCCCAGGCCCAGGATGTATTCGCCGTAGGTCATAGCGCGGGTTTCGTTCTCCAGATAGACCGGGATGCCGATTTTCTCGGAAATCAGCTCCGCAAGGGGAGTGTGGATGGTGTCCTCGATGTTGAACATAGTGGCGCTGGTGCCCTCCCAACTGTTGACGCGGCCGAGGAGGTTCACGCCCGCTGCCGTCACGTCGTTGATGGTGACGCCTTCGGTGCCGGAAATGAACTCCAGCGCCGACTCGCAGATTTTCTCGAGGGTGGAGTAGTTGTTGGCAATCTGGATGTCCTTGACGAGTTCGGAGCGTACCAGCTTTCCGGTCAGATCCATCAGGCCGAAGCCCACGGAATCCATCCTGATGTTGACTCCCAGGAAATAGGTCATTGATTTGGACATCCCGTAGCGGACGGTCTTTCGCCCCCTGCCGCCGGAGTCCTCCTTGCCCTGCTTCTCGACACGGCCCTCCTTCATAAGGCCGTCGACGTATTTTGCGATGGTGGTCGTGGTGAATCCCGTCTTGTCCGCAATCTCTTTCAGGGTGAAGGAACCTGTGAGCATAATCTGCTCATTGATACAGTTTTGGATGTTTGTTTCGGTGGAGCGCATAGGGTGTGATTTCTATTCGTGGCAAAAATACTATTTCTTGAGTAAAAATCCCATATAATTAATCAAATTTTTGATTAAAAGCCCTTGTATTTTGTCAAATTTGAATTTTAATGACATTTTTTGGAAAATTCTTTCGCGTTTAAGGATAAAGAGTTATATTTGACATAGAACCACTAATGCTGATAACCGTGCGCAAAACAGACTCCTGCCTTTTTGGACGCGCAATATTTTCGTTGCTGCTATTCCTGCTTCCCGCTGGTCTCTTTGCCCAAGGCGGTCCTTCGTCTTTCACGGGGAAGGTGGTCGACGGCAACGGCGAAGTCCTTGTCGGCGCGTCTCTCGTCGACAAGGTGTCGGGCATCTATGCCCTGACGGACAACGACGGCTTCTTTGCGCTGGAGGGCCTCTCCTATCCCGCCAGCATCACCGTCTCCTTCCTCGGCTTCGACGACAAGGAGCTCCCCCTGACGGGCAATGAGCCCCAGCCCTTCACCGTCGTCCTCGACAGCGGCAGCAACGTCCTCGACGAGCTCGTCGTCGTCGGCTACGGCACCCAGAAGCGCGTCAACCTCACCGGCGCCGTCTCGGTCATCGACGGCAAGGAGCTCAACGCCCGCCCTGTGACCAACACCGCGATGGCCATCCAGGGCGCCGATCCTTCGCTTGTGCTCACAACCAGCTCCGGCTCCATCGACGGCACCAACTACAACGTCAACATCCGCGGCAAGCTGTCCATCAACAGCGGCTCGCCGCTCATCCTTGTCGACGGCATCGAGAACTCCCTCACCCAGGTCAACCCCAACGACATCGAGAGCATATCGGTGCTCAAGGACGCCTCGGCCTGCGCCATCTACGGCGCCAAGGCCTCCGCCGGCGTGGTGCTCATCACGACCAAGAGCGGCGCCGAGGGCCGTGCGACCATCTCCTACAACGGCCGCGCGAGTCTTTCCGTCAACACGACAAGCACCGATTTCATCACCTGCGGCTACGACTACATCACCCTCACCAACGAATTCTACAAGACCTACAAGGGCTACGGCGCCTGGACCTACTCCGACGAGCAGATGCAGATGCTCTACGACCGCCGCAACGACAAGACCGAGAACCCTGAGCGCCCCTGGGTTGTCCCGGACCGGACCGGCCGCTACACCTACGTCTATCTCGGCAACTTCGACTGGTACGACTATGTCTTCAACAAGGTCCGCCCCGAGACCGAGCACAACGTCACGGTCCGTGGCGGCACCAATCGGGTAAAATACTACGCTTCCGCCCGCTACCTCTACCGCAAAGGTCTCTTTGCGAGGGAGGCGCAGGACGTCTACAACGGCGTGGCGCTCCGCGGCAAGGTGGACGCGAAGATTGCCAAATGGCTCGATTATTCGACCAACATCAGCTTCGAGCGCACCAAATACGACTGGGGCGGCTTCTGGGAGATGGACGGATCGACCGGCTATGTGAGCCAGGGCATTATGTGGAACCTCACCCAGAACGCCGGCCCCAACTACGTGCCCTACAACCCCAACGGGACGATTCCCGTCATCCCCGGTTTTATGGCCGACGGCACATCCCCGCTGATGTCGGGCCGCGCGGGCGCTTTCCTCGACGGGCGCAACCGCAACACCAACCTCAACGCCTACCTCACCTGGACCAACCGCCTGACCTTCAACCTCTACGAGGGCCTCAAGTTCATCGCGGACTACACCTACCGCCGCCGCGACCGCAGGGCCAATTTCCGCTGCCTCCCGACCGCCAACGGCTACGACAACGACAACAAGCGGATGTACGAGGGCAACGGCCTCAAGGGCGGCCTGTTCTCCAACGGCTCTATCTACGATTTCACGAGGGAGTACCGCTACTACCTGGAGGGCAACGTCGTCAACGCCTATTTCTCGTATGACCACACCTTCGCCAAGGATCACCACGTGGCCGCAACCCTCGGCGCCAACTTCGACGACTATTTCTCCAGCGGCCTCACGATCCAGCAGAAGGGCGCCTTGAGCGACGCTCTTTCCTATATCAATATGGCCAACGGCGACATCGAAAAGGCCGCCCAGTCCATCACGTCCTACCGCACTCTCGGCTTCTTCGGCCGCGTCAATTACGACTGGAAGGGCCGCTACCTCATAGAACTCTCCGGCCGCTTCGACGGCTCCTCGCGTTTTCCCGAAGGCCACCGCTGGGGCTTCTTCCCCTCCTTCTCGGTCGGCTGGCGCCTTTCCGAGGAGCCCTTCTGGGAGAAGGTCAAGCCGTACGTCTCCAGCGCTAAAATCCGCTTCAGTTACGGCACGCTTGGCAACCAGCAGGTCGACAACTACTACTATTGGGAGGAGCTCAAGAGCGCCCTCCTGTCGGATTACTCATTCGACGGCCTCGGCAGGGCGCCCTATACTTATGCGGACGCTCCTGTCTCCAGCAGCCTGACCTGGGAGACGGTCGTCACCTCCAACCTCGGCATCGACCTCGGCTTCCTTCGCAACCGCCTGACCTTCAGCGCCGATTTCTTCATCCGCGACACGAAGAATATGCTCACCGAGGCGATGGCCCTCCCGTATGTCTACGGCGAGACGGCCCCCAAGGAGAACGCCGCCGACCTCAGGACCAAGGGCTACGAACTTGCCATAAGCTGGAAAGACAACGTCAAGGTCCTCGGCCGGCCCCTCTACTACGGCATCACGGCCACCCTCGGCGACTTCGTCACCCACATCACAAGGTTCAACAACGACGAGAAGCTCCTCAGCAACAACTACGTCGGCAAGCGCCTCGGCGACATCTGGGGCTACGTGACCGACGGCGTCTTCGCCACCGACGAGGAAGCCGCCGCCTACGAGGCGTCAATCGAGTCCTTCTCCACCGTCAACAAGAACATCCAGTCCCAGGCCGCCCCGTACAATCACCTTCTCGCCGGCGACATCAAGTACAAGGACCTCGACGGCAACGGCAGGATCGACACCGGCGACAACACCCTCAACAACCCCGGCGACCGCCGCGTCATCGGCAACTCCCGTCCACGCTACAACTACGCCATCAAGGGCGACTTCAGCTGGTACGGAGTCGACGTCAGCATCTTCTTCCAGGGCGTCGGCAAGATAAGCTGGATGCCGAACGGCAACTGCATCTACTACTGGGGCCCGTATTCCTTCCACCGTCCCTCCTTCATCCCTTCGGACTTCGAGTCGAAGTGCTGGTCGGATGAGCCCGGAGCCGACAACAGCAAGGCCATATTTCCCCGTAAGCGAGGCCGTATCGCCACCACGTCGAACCTCGTGATTTCTGACTTCTACATTCGGAACGCAGGCTACTTGCGTCTGAAGAATCTCACCGTCGGATACACTCTTCCCGTCAAGAGCAAGGTGCTGGAGAAAGCCCGCATCTACTTCTCGGGAGAGAATGTCTTCTACTTGTCCCCCCTGCGTAAGGCGACCAAGTACATAGATCCGGAAGTGGCCACCACTTCCATCAGCGAAGACTGCACCTATCCGTATTCCAGGACATTCTCCCTTGGCGTTGACATTACATTCTGACGATTATGAAAAAGACTGTAATACTTCTCTCCGTCATAGCCGCAGCGCTTGCTGCCGTTTCCTGCAAGGATTTCCTGACCAAGACGCCCCAGGCCTCCCTTTCTCCGGACACCTATTTCACTTCGGGTGCGGAGCTTGACCGCTGGGCCAATAAATTCTATAGCGACATTGTCCCGTCCGCCGACGACCTGGCCGAGCTCAACGCCGACGACAACGGCTCCACGACATCCCTGAGCGCCATCCAGAAGGGGACGCGCACTCCTTCGTCCAAGTCCTGGAGCGCCGACACCTGGAAGCCGCTGCGCAACATCAACTATATGCTGGAAAACAACCGCTGCACCGATCAGTCCGTCAAGGACAGATACGACGGCGTGTGTTATTTCTTCCGCGCGTGGTTCTACTTCAAGATGGTGCGCCAGTACGGCGACATTCCCTGGTACGACCACGTCATCGATTCCGGCAACAAGGAAGACCTCAACAAGCCCCGCGACCCGCGCGGCTATGTGATGCTCAAGGTGATGGAAGATCTCGACCGTGCCTATGAACTCCTGCCGACCAAATGGCCGGAGAAGCCGGTCTACCACGTCTCCAAGGACGCGGTCCTTGCGCTGAAATCCCGCGCGGCTCTCTTCGAGGGGACTTTCCGGAAATATCACGCCGGGAGCGAATTCGTGCCTGTGGACGAGCAGACCTTCGGCGATGTGACCGTCTCCTCAGAGTGGTTCCTCCGCCAGGCAGTCGATGCCGCCGGCAGGATGCTAGGCACCCGTACGCTTTACACCGGCAACGACCTCCGTCTTGCGAAGAAGGCCACCGACGCATCCTATCGCGAATATTTCGTGCTCGAAGACGCGGAGATCGACGAGACCATCCTTTCCCGGCTCTACAACGTAGACATTCTCGTGCGCCACAGCGTCCAGTATTATTACAAGGCCAACCACCGCAGCGCGAGCCACGCGATGGTCGCCCATTACCTGAAAAAGGACGGCAGCCCTGTCCAGAGTGAGTCTCTCAGTTTCTATGAAGTGTTCCAGAACCGCGACCCGAGGCTTGCCCAGAGCATCCAGGGCCCCGGTTTCGTGATGGTAGATTTCAACGAAGACGGCAAGACGCATCCGTCCCAGCCGATCTCCTTCGACCGCACCTTCAACGGCTACCGCATCATCAAGTTCATCTCCGATTCCGGTCACGAGACTTCTACGACCTCCACGACCGATTTCCCCGTCTTCCGCTACCCGGAGGTCCTTCTCAACTACGCGGAAGCGAAGGCCGAGCTCGGAGAGCTGACAGCGGACGACATCACCAAGACCATAGATGTCATACGCGCCCGCGTCGGAATGCCCGCGATGGGAGGTGTCCCTACAAACTCGGATTCATTTTTGGAAGGATATTATCCGAAAGCCTCCGGGGCCCAGAAAGCCGCCATCCTCGAAATCCGCCGCGAGCGCACTGTGGAGCTCTTTTGCGAGGGTTTCCGCCAGTGGGATCTGCTCCGCTGGGGCGAGGGAGCCAAGCTGACGCCGAAAGCCACGGGCGGATTCAAGGGCATCTACGTCAACGGCCTCGGCGAGTATGACCTCGACAGGGACGGCAAGGTCGACCTGTGCCTCTACAGAGGCTCCAAGCCGACGACCACCGCTCCGGCGACCAACATCATCGAAGTCGGCGACCAGTGGACCATCACCGGCGGCTCGGGTGATGTCGGCTACCTGACCTATTACAGCAAGGAGGATTACGAGTGGCAGGAGGGGAGGGACTACCTCTGGCCCATCCCTGCCGACCAGCGTTCGCTCACCGGCGGCGCCCTTACTCAGAATCCCGGCTGGGACGACGGACTTTCTTATGAAGATGAATAAAAAAGCGACCATATAATGAACCTGCGTAAGATATTACCCCTGTCGTTGTTTGTCGGAGCCTTGCTTGCAGGCTCCTGCACGCAGGAGTCTTTATACACCATCACGGCCGACCGGTCGGCTATAAGCGACGTGGCGGCCAACACCCCCGGCGTGGAGGCCATCGTCGTCACGACCGACGCCCCTTACTGGATAGTCACCACCCCGTCCTGGATCACGGCCGACCCGGATTCGGGTGTCGGCGGCGGCAAGAGCACCATCGTCACCCTTACGTTCGACAGCAACTACAAGAACGAATCCACCACCACCGCCCCGCGCAGCGGCGAGATTGAGTTCTCCGGCGGCAAGACCTCACTGATCATCCCGGTCAACCAGCTCGGCCACACGGCCGTCATCGACCCCAGCCTGAGCATCGGCGGTATTCCGGATATGGACGAATTCCTCGACTTCGTGGCTGCTGTCAACGACGGTTCGAGCCTGGTCCGCTGGACCAATACGGAAGGCGAAGTGGAACTGCAGACCGACATCGACCTCTCAGAGCTTGACGAAGCCTGGGTGCCGATCGGCGCCGTGGAGGCCAGCGGCAACGGCAACTATGAATGCAGGCCGACCGGCAACGCCTTCACAGGAATATTCAACGGCGGCGGCCACACCGTCCGCAACTTCAAGGAGACGGTCTCCCTCAGCGAGGGACAGACCTACGGCCTGTTCGGCGCCCTTGTCGACGCCACCGTCAAGAACCTCAACGTCGAGGCGGACCTCACCATCTCCGCGAAGGGGACCGCCGACGCCGGTGTTCTTGCAGGTACGGTGTATTGCTCCACGATAGAGAACGTGAAGGTCTCCGCCCGGATCACTTCAAGCGGGACAACGGTCAACAACAAGCGCTTCACCATCGGCGGCATCGCCGGCTTCGCCTACAGCTACTACAGCACCGAGGACAGCACGCCTCACGACACTCACATCAAGGATTGTGAAGTGACCGCAACCGTCCAGATGGACTGCGGGTCCAACACGGCGGCCGGAGCCACCGGGACTATGTATGCCGGTATGGCGGGATTCTGCACCAGCAACAAGGGAGCTTCAAGGACCTATGTCGAAGACTGCGTCAACAACGGCACAATGACGATGAAGACCGGCCGTGCGAGCGGTATCGTTGCCTCGGCGACCTATGGCACCATTATCCGTGGCTGCACCAACAACGCCAGCCAGGTCAACACGATGGTCAACGCCCGTATCGCCCAGGTCTGCTGCTATCTCGCGGCCGAATCCGGCGTCGTCGACTGCGTCAACACCGGTGACCTCACGACCTCGGATGCGCAGACTCACGCCGCCGCGCTCGTAGCCCTTGCCGGCGACGACAGCTGCTACATAGAGGGCGGTACCAGGGTGGCCAACACGGCCACCATCGTCGGCAACTTTCCGAAGTTCACGGGCCTGCTCTGTGCCAATATGAACAAGTTCAACCACATTTCAGATGTCATACTGGACGGTAAGACAGGACTTTACAAGGCCGACGGCAATCACGAGATCAACAACGTCACCCAGTCCAACTATATGGACTACATCGGCAACATCGCCGACGCCTACAAGTCCAAGGTGACGAACATCACCTATGTCGGCTCGGGCACCGAACCTGAAATTCCCACCCCGGATCCCGTTCTGGACGTTGAAGCCGGTTTCCGTATCCTGTTTATCGGCAACAGCTTCTCGAAGGACGCCGCGGAGCATCTTCCCGGCATCCTCGCGGCGGCCGGGCTTGACGACATCCAGATGGTCCATATGTATTACGGCGGCAGGACCGTTCCGGAGCACAACAGCAACTGGAGCACCGTCGACGACTACTACTGCTTCGTGTGCAACCCCGGAGAGACGGGCTGGACGACCTACCGCAACAAGACTATCGAAAAGGCGGCCTACAGCGGCAAGTACGACGTCATAGCGTTCCAGGAACACACCGGCAAACGTGTCGCCTGGGAATGGACCGCGGCGGAGAAAGCTGCCGTCCAGGGGCTTAAGGACAAGCTTTTGACCGCCCAGCACAACATCGGCGGCAATCCGAAGATCTACTACATCCTTTCCCAGGCCTACCACAATATCTCCAAGTCGGAGAACAACTCCCGCCCGTTCACGAACACCGACGAGATGTGGGATGTCGTTTCCGCGCAGGGAAGGACGGCCGTTGAGGAATGCGGTTTCGACGGGGTTATATCCACGGGCGCTATGCTGCAGAATCTCAGGACCTCCGGCCTCAACAACGAGATGGGCCTGACTCGCGACGGCTATCATATGGACTACGGCATCGCCCGCTACGGGGCCTCCTGCACGGTGTTCGAGACCATCATCGGCCCCTTCAACGGCAACGTGAAGCTGGACGACAACACCTACCGCACCGGCATCGAGTCCCGGGTGGACGGGGAATGGACGACAGCCATCACCGACGCCCGCGCGCCCATCGCCCTGAAGGCCGCCCGCTATGCCATCGAGAATCCCTACACTGTGACCGATATGGAGGGAGAAGGCGCCGAGAATCCCGACACCCCTCCGGTGGATCCGGACAACATCACCGTCAACTCCGCATCCGACCTTGTCGCGCTGGCCACCCGCATCAACAGTGGAGACGAGGCGGCGAGGATAGCCAACGTCACTCTTGGAGCGGACATCGACCTGACAGGGATCACCGAATGGCTGCCGATAGGCAACGTCAGCTCCTCCGGCAACGACGCCTATATCACCGGGGCGGCCGGCCATCCGTTCGGCGGCACGTTCGACGGCGCCAATCACACCATCCGTAATTTCACGGCGACGGTCAGCCTCAGCGAGAAGCAGACCTGGGGTCTGTTCGGCTACCTGTCCCACGCCACTGTCAAGGACCTCAACGTCGAGGCCAATCTCGTCCTTTCGGCCACGGGCACGGCCGACGCCGGCGTGCTTGCCGGGACGGCCTACTGCTCCACGATCGAGAACGTCAATGTCACCGCCACGATCACTTCCGCCGGCTCCACGGCCAGCAAGCGCTTCTCAATAGGCGGTATCGCCGGATTCGCGTTCAGCTCTTTCAGCACCAAGGACAACACGGCTTATAACACGCTGATAAAGAATTGCGCGGTGACCGCAACCGTCAACATAGATTGCGGCAGCAACACCGGCGGCGGCGCAACAGCCGTCACGTATGGCGGCATCGTCGGCTTTTCCACCAACGTCCAGGACGCTTCGAGGATAAATGTCGAGAACTGTGTCAATAACGGGACTATGGCCGGCAAGATCGGCCGCTGCAGCGGCATCGTGGCCGCGGCAATCTACGGCACCGTCCTGAGGGGCTGCACCAACAACGCCTCGGAGGAGAATACGATTGTCAACAGCCGTATCGGACTTGTCTGCTGCTACCTCGGACCGCAGTCCGGCCTGATCGACTGCGTCAACACAGGCAACCTGACGACCTCAGACTCCCAGACGCACGCCGCGGCTCTCGTGGCGCTGACAGGAGATGACACCTGCTATATCGAAGGCGGCTCCCGGGTTGCCAACACAGGTATGATTGTCGGCAATTATCCTAAATTTACCGGTCTGCTCTGCGCCAATATGAACAAGTTCGACCACATCTCCGGCGTGATCCTCAGCGGGAAGACCGGCCTTTACAAAGCCGACGGCAACCACGAGATGAATGCCGTCAATTCCACCAATTTTATGGATTATATCGGGTTCTGCCCGGATGCGAATAAATCTAAATTATCAAATATCTCTTACCAGCAATGAAAAAAGTCCAATCCAAGACAGCCGAGTACTGTCCCCCGGAAAGTCACCTTTTGTGGCTAAATCTCACGGCAGGGTTCCTGCTAGGTTCTAATGTTGTCCAGCCAAGTGATATGGAAGTTTACGAGGATCAGGGCGACGACGACGAAAACTGGAATTAAAATGGAGGAATGGTTATGAAAAAGTTAGCATTGTTCCTTTTTGCCGTCGCAGCATTGACGGCCGTTTCCTGCAGCAAGGAAATCCCCGCGGAAGAGCCTCAGGCTCCCGAGAATCCGGAAGTCACCATTCCGGACGACCCCACTGACTGGTCGGCTTACGACGCAGACAAGTTCCTGGTCTCCTTTACCGGCAGCCTTGAGCAGACAAAGGCAGATGTCGACTTCAGCACCGGCATCCCTTCCTGGGCGGCCGACGACCTCGTTCTCGTCTATGTCGCTGAAAGCGGCGCCAGCGGAAAGTATAAATTCCACTCGGACGACAGCAAGTTCTATCCTGTCGACGCCGAGGATATCGTCGCACCTTCTGCCGGGCAGACGGTCTATGTCTATTATCCCTGGTCCGAAAGCCTCGTTCCCGACGGCGCCACCGCGGCAATGACACTTCCGTCTGAATTCAATGGCAGCAGCCCGGCCCCTATGGCAGGCACCGTCACCGTCGGAGACGCTCTCTCCGGCCTGACCGTCCCCTTCAAGAACCTTGGCGCCCTTCTGCACGTTACCCTCACGGGAAGCGATATGGTCACGGCGGTTGAGTTCAGCAACAGCAATGTCGCCCTTGCCGGTGCCGCGAGCATCAGCTGGGAAGGCGGTGTACCCGTCCTCAGCACGAGCGGCAGCACCTGTTCAGTGAAGGCGTCAATCGCCAATCCGAGCGCGGGCGACGTCGAGCTCTGCTTCCTCCTCCCTCCGTCCTCATCCGCTATGAGCGATATGAGCCTGAAGGTCATCTTCGGGAAGACCGTCGGTGAGGTTTCCTATGAGCCTTATGAGATTCACAGCCGCACCTCTGCGCTCTCTTATGCGCGCAATGACCTTCGTCACCTGACTCTCCCTGTCGGATTCTTCAGCGGCGGCGACGGCTCGGAGGAGCATCCGTATCAGATTTCCACCAGGGAAGACTTTATGGCGATTGCAGGGGCAGTGTCCGACAACACCGTCGGCGGCTCTCTTGGCTTTGTCGCTGAAAACGGCACCTTCTTCGGTTCCGCCGGCGCACACTACGTCCAGACTGCCGACATCGATTTTGAAGAGGCTGAACTGACACCTATCGGCAACGATGCGGCTGTTTTCAGCGGCGTCTATGACGGAGACAGTAAGCTTCTGTCGAACTACAAGATAAGCGCTTCAACGACGGACGCTGACAAGGTCGGTGCCTTCGGTCTGGTAAAGTCCGGTGAGGTGAAAAATGTTCACGTCAAGGGAGCTGCGGTGACCAGCTGGCAGCGTTCCGGCATCCTCGTCGGCTGGATGGAAGCCGAATCGAAAGTTACGGACTGCCTCGTCGAGGACAGTTCCATCCGGGCAAACAAGGGCGCCATCGGCGGCGTGATTGGTTATATTATCAGCGGCGGAACCGTTTCGGGCTGCTCCATCAAAAATGTTTCAGTCGCGCCGTATTCTGACCCGGAGGGTAATAACTTCGGAGGAGTCATCGGCTATCTTGCAAAGTCCTCCGGTGCGATAAACATAAGCGATTGCCATACGGATGCGGCCAGCACGATTCAGAACCGCCTCACCTACGGTCAAATCGGAGGAATCGTCGGCGGTAACGCCATCACTACCTACTCCGACTGTACCATCAGCGACTGTACCAATGCGGCATCACTGAGCACCGACGGCACCGGAGTCGCCAGCGGCTCCAACCCCGGCGAAAAGATCGGAGGCATTGTGGGTATGATGACCAATGGACACGTTATCAATTGCTCTAACACAGGCACCCTGACTTCCGCCAGAGGTATTGCCGGAGGAATCGCAGGTGTTGTCAGCGGCGGCGCCGTCGTAGAAGCTTGCTGGTCCAATGGCACCGTCACGGGTGTTTTCAACTGTTTGGCTGCAATTGTCGGTAATCTGACTCACGGTGCCGTTGTCCTTTGCCACGGCAAGGGCAACATATCCGGAGCCGCCTATGTCGGCGGCATCGTCGGCCTGGCTAAATGTTCGGCCAAGGATAAGCGCGTGCTCGTCCATCAGTGTCTTTCCCAGGCAAATGTTACGGCTTCGACCGGAACCAGTTCCAATTCCGGCGGAGTCATCGGCGGACTAAGGGGGTTTAAGGTTGATGATACAACTGCTGAATATGCAATGGTCACCCATTGCGTCGGCTGGAAGGCTTCCGTAAAGAATACGAACGAGACGGCTTGTAACCGTTTTGGCGCTTTCGTCGGTTATGTGGCGTCTGAACTTTCCGGAGCGAGCAGTACCAACAATCGAACTTTCATCGAAAACTGCTATACTGCACTGGAAGATGCCGATTTGACCTGGGCCTCCGGCGTTACGCCGACCAAGACCGGCGGATTTATCGGAGAACTGGTCAGGGGAAGACTGGGGAATTGCTTCTACAGGATTTCCGACAACACTCAGGCGGCGACGACAAAGTCCAACGAAAAATGGATCTCGCCCGCCCTTGCTCCTATAACGGAGAACTTCGCCTCGACTCTGCTATCCGAAGGTCACCTTGGCGTCCGCACTACGCAGATTGATGTCAAGAACAACTCCGGTATCAAATTCGTCGGCTCCGAGTGGACTATGACCGGCAAGAACGGTGAGACGCTCTCGCTTCCGCTCCCTTCGGATTTGGTTGCCCTCGGTCCCGAATTCTATCAGTAGTTCCGTATGAAAAAGATACTATTCCTTCTTCCGCTTCTGGTCGGGCTGGCATTCGCAGGATGCAAGCAGGAAACCCCTGCCGGCCCGGCCGAGCCGGAAGAGCCGGAAATCCCGGTGATTCCTACGGTGGATCCGGAGCCTGACGACGACATCGCCTCCGAGGCCGCCTACCGCGTTTTCTTCATCGGCAATTCGTTCACCAAGGACGCTGTGGAGCACCTCCCCGGCATCCTCAATGCGGCGGGGCTCGACAATGTCCTGCTGGTGCATATGTTCTACCCCGGCCGCACTGTCCCCGAGTACAATAACGGCTGGGACACTGTCACCGACTACCATTGCTATATCTGCAACCCCGGCGAGACGGAATGGACCGACATCTCCAACAAGAGCATCGCCCACGTGGCCGCCTGCGCTAAGTGGGATGTCGTGACTATCCAGGAGCACACCGGCAAGCAGCTTGCCTGGGGGTGGACAGATGACGAAAAGGCGGCCGTGTCTGGCCTCAAGGGAAAGATTGAGGAAGCCCAGACCGCCCTCGGCGCTTCGCCGAAATACTACTACATCCTTTCCCAGGCCTATTTCGACCTGGGCAAGGCGCAGAACGTGACCAGGCCTTTCGCCACGACGGAGCAGATGTGGACGGTCATATCCGCCCACGCCAAGACTGCCGTGGAGCAGTGCGGTTTCGACGGGGTGATCTCCACGGGCGCTATGTTCCAGAACCTGAGGACCACAGGGTACAACAATGATATGGGCCTGACCCGTGACGGCTATCATATGGACTACGGCCTTGCCCGCTACGGCGCGGCCTGTACCGTCTTCGAGAGCATCATCGGCCCGCAGAACGGGAACAAGACGCTGGACGGCAACACCTATCGCTACGACGTCATCGCGGCAGGCACAACTCCCGTCACGGACGAGTCCGCTCCGGTAGCCATCCTGGCCGCCCGCGGCGCCATCGCGAAACCCTACGAGGTGACGGACCTGTCCGCATACGGCCCTACGCCCGTCATTGTGGATCCGGACAACATCACCATTTCCTCGGCGGCGGACCTTGTCGCTTTCGCCCAGCGCGTAAACAGCGGCGACGCTCCCGCAATCATCGCCAACGTGACGGTCAGCGCCGACATCGACTGCTCCTCCATCTCGTCCTGGACACCTATCGGAAACTGCACGATGCCCACCTGGGCCCACAACAACACCGCAACCTCCGGGAAGCTCTTCCAGGGGACCTTCGACGGCGGCAACCATTCCATCAAGAACCTCCATATGGTCTTCAACCCGACTGCAAAGGCCGGGGCATATGGCTTCTTCGGCGGTATCGGCAAGGATGGCGTGGTCAAGAATCTCGTGTTCGATTCATCCTGCTCGATGCAGGTTGTCACCAGTTATTCCGGAGCCTTCGGCGTACTTGCCGGACTGCTTGTCGACGGCACGGTGGATAACGTCAGGAATTATGCGCCCATCACCGGCGGCGGGACCTCCGCCCTGGCCAACAACGCTGAAGAAGGACGTATCTCCCTCGGCGGACTCATCGGCTGGGTGGTGTCTTCGACCAAGGAGGCAAGCACCAACGCCCTTTATAACGCCGGGCAGATCGGAGTATCGGAGACCGACCTGTTCACCAATGGCGGCAACGGAGGCTTCGGCGTCAATGGCGTTATGGTCGGCGGCGTCATCGGTTTTTCGACCAATAACGGCAGCACCCTGTATCAGACACACACAGATGCGGTGAACGATGGCAAGATCTTCGCGGACGTCGGCCGTACCAGCGGAATTGTAGGTGCCGCCAACCGCTACACCCGCATTATCAACTGCACCAATAATGCCGACATCTACAACACTATCAGCGGCAATGCCCGTATCGGGAATGTCACCTGCCTTCTCGGCGAAGGCGGCTCGCTTGACAACTGTCACAACAAAGGTGACCTGATCGCTCCCAACTGCAGTTCCGTCGCCGGCGTTGTCTGCGTCCTGAATTATGCGAACACCCAGGTCAAGAACTGCAGCACCGTCGGGGCCACCATCGTCGGCAAGGGTGCAAATACCGGAGGCGCACAGAACTACTGCGGCGTCCTCTTCGGTCAGTGCACCAACAACACTGTCGTGTTCTCGAACTGCTCCCTCAGCGGCAAGTACGGGAAGACGCTCAGCAGCCTTGTCACCGTCACGGCAGACAATTATTTCCAGCTTGCCGGGCAGAACAAGGACAACTGCAACCCTACGATTACTACCGAGAACATAAAATTTGCAAATTGATATGTGCTTGAATCGAATCAGCCGGCCGGCTGTCCTGCTTGCCCTGCTCCTTGCGATCGTGCAGCTGACTGTCTGGGGACAAACCCCCGTTCGGACAGTCAGCGGTACGGTCAAGGACGCCGCGGGCGAGCCGGTAGTCGGCGCCGGGATCATAATCAAGGGAACCACTCAGGGGACGGCGTCCGACGTGGACGGGCGTTTCTCTATAGCGGTGTCCGCCGATGAGACGCTGGTGGTCTCCAGCATCGGCTATGAGACCGTCGAGATTCCGGTCGGCGACAAGGATGTCGTGGATGTCGTCATAAACGAGGACTCCACGCTTCTTGACGATGTCGTCGTCATCGGTTACGGCGCCGTCAAGAAAAGGGATGTCTCCACAGCCATCTCTTCCATCAAGGCGGAAGACATAGCCGATCACCCCATCACCGACTTCCGTCAGGCGATGGCCGGCAAGATGCCGGGCGTCTCCGTGATGCAGACCGGCGGTGATCCCGAGGGCAAGGTTATGGTCCGCGTCCGCGGCATCGGTTCCGCGACTGCCGGCAACGACCCTCTCTACGTCATCGACGGCGTCCCTGTCGACGACGGCCTGGCCAACATCAACCCCAACGACATCGAGTCCCTCGAGGTCCTCAAGGATGCTTCTTCGGCCGCCATTTACGGCTCCAGGGGCGCCAACGGCGTGATCCTCATCACGACCAAGAAGGGCGCCTCCGAGAAGGTCAAGGTCAGCTATGACGGGTACTATGCTATGGATATGGTATCCAAGAAGATTCCTCTTATGGATGCCTACGAATATGCGCAGATAGTCAAGGAAGCCCACGACAATGCCTACTACGATTCCTATCCGGGAGGCACTGCCCCCAACGGCTCCCGTCCCGACTCATGGGCCAACTATCCGGTGGAAATCATCCCCTATCTCAACGGAGAGCCGGGGCTGACCAACACCGACTGGCAGGACCAGATCTTCCGCCGTGCCAATACTCACAGCCACAACCTGTCCGTCTCCGGCAAGACGAAGTCCATCCAGTACTACCTTTCCGCCAACTACTACTACCGTGAAGGTGTCATCATCAATTCCGACTTCAGGAAATACTCCGCCAGGTTCAACCTCGACGGCAAGAACGGAAGGTTCCGCTACGGGATCAACATAGCTCCTTCCTACTCGAAGTCCAACAGGGTGGACGCCTACGGCCCCTACGGCGACGGCGGCATCGTGCAGTCGGCGCTGACCTACAACCCGATGTGGCCGGTCTACAATGAGGACGGTTCATTCAACTATCTCGGCAACGGCTACTGGCGTATCGGCAACGACTACCAGCACAATGAGATACTGAACCCTGTGGCCATCGCAACCCTCAAGAAAGACGTGGTCAACAGGCTGGCCGTGACGGGCCGCCTGTTTGCCGGGATCGATATCATCGACGGACTCACGCTCCAGACTTCCTTCGGCGGCTCCTACTACGGCGCCTCCAACGAGCGCTATTCGCCATCCGACCTCGAAACCCGCGGCAAGGCCTATTACGGAATGAAGTCCAACCCCGAGAGCTACGCCTCGGCCGGGCAGCACTACAACTGGCTTTGGGAAAACCAGCTGTCCTACATCAAGACCATCCATAAAGACCATTCGATCAACGCGGTCATCGTCCATTCGATGCAGAAGTATTCTGAGAAATCGATGAACGTGACGGCTACGGATTACCCCAACGATTACATCCAGACCATCGGCGGCGGTACCGTCACCAAAGGCAACTCCGAGACTACGGAGTGGTCCCTCGCCTCGGTCCTCGCCCGCGCCCAGTACAGTTATAAAGGGAAATATATGGTCTCCGCGGCGTTCCGAGCCGACGGTTCCTCCCGCTTCGGCAAAAACCACCGCTGGGGCTTCTTCCCCTCGGTCTCTGCTGCGTGGCGCATCTCCGGAGAAAACTTTATGGAGGGCACACGTGACTGGCTGAGCGACCTTAAGATCCGCGCCAGCTACGGCCGCACCGGCAACTTCCAGATAGGCAACTACACCCACCTGTCCACCCTGACCGGCGACGACTATATCCTCGGCGAAAACGGCGGCGACCTCGTCAACGGCTACAGGCCCAAGCGTCTGGAGAATCCCGACCTCACCTGGGAGAAGACCGATATGATCAACGGCGGTCTTGACGCCAGTTTCTGGAACGGCTACCTGACTTTCACCGGAGAGTTTTACTCTTCGAACACGAAGGATATGCTGCTCAATGTGCCCATTCCGAGCACCACGGGCTACACGACCACCACGATGAACATCGGCAAGGTCAACAACAAGGGTTTTGAATTCCAGATCGGTTCATCGCACTCCTATTCAAACGGACTTGCATATTCGTTCACGGCCAATATCTCCAGAAACGTCAATGTGGTCAAGTCCCTTGGCGCCAACGACACCCCGATCATCGAGAGCGGCAGCGTCGAGCACGCCTACTATATCACCGAGGTCGGCAAGCCCATCGGCAGCTACTACCTGATGGTCATCGACGGCGTGTTCAAGAACAAGGAAGAGCTCGACGCCTATCCCCATTTCGCCAACACCCAGCCAGGCGACTTCCGCTTCGTGGACGTCAACGGCGACGGCGAGATCGACCTCGACAAGGACCGCACCATCGTCGGCAACTATATGCCGGAGTTCACCTACGGGTTCGGCGGCAGCCTGTCGTTCAAGGGCATAGACTTCCAGTTCGCCTTCCAGGGCGTCTACGGCAATGAGATCCTCAACCTCAACCGCCGCTACCTCGACAATATGGAGGGCAACACCAACGGCACCATCGCTTCCCGCAACCGCTGGGTAAGCGAGGACAACATCGGCGACGGGATGACCAACCGCGCCAACAGGAAGCAGAAGGGCAACAACCTCCGCACGTCGACCTGGCACATCGAGGACGGCTCCTATCTGCGTCTGCAGAACCTTGTCCTTGGATATACCCTTCCTTCCCGCTGGACGGCCAAGGCTTACATCTCCAGGTTGAGATTCTATGTTTCGGGGCAGAACCTGTTCACAGCCACCCGCTATTCCGGCTACAACCCCGAGGTGAGCAACCGCACCAGCGCGCTCACTCCCGGCGAGGATTATGGTACCTATCCTCTTTCCCGCACGATTATGTTTGGCATTAACTTGACTGTAGGAAAATGAAAAGATTCATCATACCGCTTGCCATAATGATGCTCCCGGCGCTCGTGTCCTGCGAGAAATTCTTCAATCTCACGCCGAACACCGAAGTCCCCGTGGAGACAGTCTACAAGACGGCGTCCGATTTCAATATCGCCGTCATTGGCTGCTATGCCAGACTGCAGGGCCAGTTCTCTATCTACACCGAGCTGTGCGAGTACAGGAGCGACGACCTTTACATCAGCGCTCCGACCGCCGGTACACAGGACCGCTACGACATCGACCATTTCAAGGAGCAGGCCTCGAACGGCATCCTGTGGAGCGCCTGGACCAATTTCAACAACGGTGTCTATCGCTGCAATATGATTCTTGACCGCATCGACGATGCCGATTTCGACGAGACTCTCAAGAAGCAGTACAAGGCCGAGGCGATGTTTATCCGCGCCTACATCTATTTCAATATGTACCGCATCTGGGGCGGAGTTCCCGTCGCGCGTCACGTACTCACCGTGGACGAGGCCTTGAAAACGGGCAGGAGTTCCGCGGAAGAGATGTACACCTACATCGCCGGTGACCTTGAGGAGATCGTCAACGGTTCTATGCTGCCCGTGGTCTACACCGGGCCCGACAAGGGCCGGATCACGCTCGGCGCGGCAAAGGCGCTGCTCGGCAAGGTCTATCTCACCTTCGGCAAGAACCAGGAGGCCGCCTCCATCCTTGGCGGGATGATAGGTTCTTACGACCTTCTTCCCAGCATCTCCGACGTGTTCGACGTCGACAACAAGGACAACCGCGAAATCATCTTCGCCGTCAAGTTCAACAAGACCGTCGTCGGCGAAGGACACGGAGCCTGGTTCTCGATATCCAACCTCAGCGACGACTCCGGCCGCAGCCCGATACTCAACAATCTTTACGAGAGCGGCGATGCCAGGAAGGCCCTTCTGGACTACAGGAAGGTCACCGACGTCAATCTCTACCTGATGAACAAGTTCTACGACACCAGGGACGAGACCAACGAGACTTACGGCAACGACCAGATCCTGCTCCGTTATGCCGATGTCCTGCTTATGTATGCCGAAGCGCTCAACAACATCGCCTATTCCTCCGACCAGAATTCGGAGCAGATGAAGGCGCTCAATGCTGTCCACACGCGTGCGGGCCTCTCTTCGCTCAGCATAACCGACCTCGGCTCGCAGGACGCCTTCAAGAGGGCGGTCTGCAAGGAGCGCCAGATGGAATTCCCCTACGAGGGGCACCGCTGGTTCGACGTCGTGAGGATGGGATATGCGCAGGAATTCGCGGCCGAAGAAGGCCACGACATCCAGTCCTACCAGCTTGTGTATCCAATTCCCAATGCCGAAATAGAACGTATCAACGATCCGTCCCTTCTCTGGCAGAATCCGAACTATTAATGAACAGCCGTATGAAAAAGAACATATCAATTTTTCTTTTGCTTTTCCTGATGCTGTCCGGATGCCAGAATCTGGAGCAGCAGGGCCGGCCTTTCAACCTCTACCAGGTGGCCTCGATCCTGGTCACTCCCGGCGACAACAGCGCCACAGTTTCCTGGACGCTTCAGGACGGGAAGCCCGAGCCGGAATCCTTCCTTGTCACCTGGACTCCCGACGCTGCCGACCTTGAAGGCGGAAGCGCCACGGTAGCGCCGGACAAGCGCGAATTCGTGGTGGAGAATCTGCGTAACGACTCCGTCTACCAGTTCACGGTCCAGGCCAGATACGCGGACGGCCTTTCGCAGAAAGTCTCGATGAAATGCACCCCGAAGACCAACCGTCTGCCGGTGCAGGGATTTATGGCGAATGCCGGCGACAAGAGGGTCCTCCTCCGCTGGACCAAACCGGCGAATGCCAACCCGTCGAGCTATCTCGTCACCTGGACGCCCGGCGACGGCTCGCAGGAGATCACCGACACATCTCTTGAGAGGTGGATGATTGAAGACCTCACCAACGACACCGAATACACGTTCACTCTTGTCTGCAAGTATCCGAACGGGGACAGCGAGGTCGTCAGCGCCAGCGCGACTCCCGGCGTCGTCACTCCTTTCATAATGAGCACATCGTTAGCCGTCAAATACCAGACGGTCTCTTTCGAATACAACGAGATGTACTTCATCGACGGCGACGTCAAGTCGGTCTCGTGGACCTTCGGCGACGGCACGTCCGAGGCGGGGGAAAAGGTTTCCCACGCATACTCCGATGCGGGTGAATACGAGGTCACGGTGAACGTCACGTATCAGGATGACAACACAGCCGACGCTTCGGCTTCGATTGTCGTTTCGGACTTCAAGTGGAGCGAGCTTGCCATCACCAAGGACGGCTATATCGGCTATGTGAAGACCTCCAGCGTCGTGTTCTCCCACGACGGCGGCACGATGTACATCTCCACGTCCAACAGCCGCGGCGACGTCTTCGCCTTCGACACCTGGACAGGAGCCCTTAAGTGGACCTATCCGATCGACAAGGTGACTTATGGCGGCGGCCCGGCCGTCGGTCCGGACGGAGTCATCTACGTGGGCGGCAGGGACGCCAAGTTCAGGGCCCTCACTCCGGACGGAAGCCTGAAATGGAGCTTCTCCACTTCGGGCAACGTGGACGGATTCCCCGCCGTCACTTCCGACAACAATGTCTATGTGGTCTCAAACGGCGGTGTCGCGACTTTCTATTCCCTCAATCCTTCCAACGGCAAGGCGCTGTGGAGCAAGGAGCTGGAAGGGACTGTCGGAAGCGCGGTGGCGGTCGATGAAGACGGCAATATCTACGTCGGCACCAATTCGGCCGTTTATTCCTTCACGCCGGAAGGCTCGCAGCGCTGGAAAGCCCCGTCGCTCACCGTCACCGAAAGCGGTTCGTTCGCCATCAGCGGCTCTGTCCTGTATGCCGGACTGAAAGGCACTGACGGTCTTGCGGCCATCAACACTGGGACGGGAGAAGTGATATGGAAGAAATCCTCTTCGGTGGATGCCAACGACACCTTCTCCCCGGTCATAGGACCGGACGGGACCGTCTATTTCACCGTCCGCAACAAGAGAGTGGTCGCATATAATTCCGACGGCACTAAGAAGTGGGAGACGGCCGAGCTGGCACAATTCATCTACGCCAGCCCCGCCCTCGCTTCCGACGGGACCCTGTATGTCGGCACCCAGGCCAACATCAGCGGCGCCAAGCAGGTCGTGACCATCAACTCCGCCGACGGCAGCTACTCCCTGTCGCCCACCGAGCAGGTTATGTGCGCCTTCTCGTTCGGCCCCGACCGCCGTGTGTATTACGGCACGGTGACCGGCGTCGGCGGCAGCACCGGCGGCCATATCTATGCAATCGAGTCGAGCGGACCCGCCGCATCGTGGTGTATGCGCGGCGGCAATATGCAAGGCACCAATTCTTTGAAGTAAGATTATGCGCAGATTTTTAACGATATTTCTTTCCCTGTGCCTTCCGCTGGCTTGCGGAAATCACAAGGACACCCCGGCTCCGGGCCCGGTCAGTCCGGTCACGGAGACCGAGGGCGTCAAACTGATGAAATCCCTGTGGGCGAACACTTCTCCCCTCACGGTGAGTCAGGACAGGCTGGACATCTTCGACGCCATCCAGGCGATGGCCGACCAGACCACTAACACCGCCTTCAAGAACCTTCTCGCCGCCGATGCGTCCAAATATGCATTGACGGTCAAGTACGACGATATGTTCTCGTGCTACGACGCGGCGTTCGAAAGGGTGCTCGATGCGCTGAAGGCCGGGCGGCCCGAAAGAGGGACAGCCGTAATATGGTGTTTGTACAATATGGGCTACGTCGTCCAGACGCCTTGGATGAACTTCGGCATCGACATCTATCACTATCGTGCGGCCGAGCTGGCTCCTTACCTCGACTGGGTGGGTTCCACCCACCAACACCAGGACCACAGGTCGGATCCGCTGCACGAGGCGATGTACCTTGCCGGCAAGCCGGTGCTGACCAACTATTACTCGCCGGAGAGCAATTACCTCTACTGCTCCACCGGGATGAAGGATTACACCATCTTCGGTTGCAACATCCACACGTTCATCACAAAGCACAACAACAGCGCGACAGACAACGTCCCTATCACGGTCTTCCAGATCGACTGCGGGAGCGATGCCGGCGGCCTTGTCCTGATGCATTCGGGCGACTCCAATTTCACCGCTTCGGAGTTCAACGTGACAAAGGATATCAACGTGTATATCCCGCGCTATGCGGTCAACGAACTCACGGAGAACCAGGTCATCGGGCCGGTCTTCACCCCTGACTGCGTGCTCCTGTCCCATATCCTGGAACTGTCCCACAAGGACGTGAGCTCATCGCGCTGGTCGTTTGAGCTCGCCCTCGACAGGGCCTCCAAGATCAACTGCGACAAGACCTACGTTCCCTTCTGGGGAGAGAAGCTTGTTTGGAAAAACGGAAAGTTGAATTAAAAAACCATAAACCATTATGACACGAAAAAGCAAAAACACGGCAGCGATTATCATAATGTTCCTGCTGTTCGCGATGATGTCTTTCGTCTCGGGCCTGCAGAATCCTATGGGAATCATAGCGAAGGCCCAGTTCGGGGCGTCCAACGCAATCTCCCAGCTCGGGGTTTTTATGAATTTCTTCGCATACCTGATATTCGGAATTCCGGCGGGCGTCATACTCAAGAAGAGGGGCTACAAGATCACCTCGCTTGAGGCGGTCGCCCTGGGCCTTGTCGGCGTGACCATCACCTTCCTGTCCGGCGTGTTCGGCAACTACTGGGTTTACCTGCTGGGCGCCCTTATCTCCGGATTCGCGCTCTGTATGCTCAATACGCTCGTGCAGCCGATGCTCAACACGCTCGGCGGAGGCGGCAACAGGGGCAACCAGCTGGTACAGTTCGGCGGCAGCTGCAACTCGATGGCGGCGGCCCTCGTGCCGATGCTCTGCGGCTACCTGATAGGCGAAGTGACGGCCGACACGCAGATCAAGGATGTCAATGTCGTACTCTACATTGCGATGGGCATCTTCGCGCTGGCCTTCCTTATCATCTTCATCTCCTACATCCCCGAGCCCGAGCTTGAGGCGGCCAAGGCCGCCGCGGCTGCCGGCGAGAAGGAAGAGGAGGGGATGCTGGTGGGCATCAGGAAGACTCTCGGCTTCCGCAACCTTGTCTTCGGTATGATCGGCATATTCGTCTATGTCGGAGCCGAGGTGGGTATTTCCAACATCGCCAACCTCTATATGGCAACTCCCATTGAGCAGGGCGGTCTCGGCATCCTTGTCGGCGTGGCGGGTACCCTTTGCGGAGTCTACTGGCTGTTGATGCTCGTCGGGCGTATCCTCGGCGGAATGGTCGGCGGCAAGGTGTCCAGCCGCAGTATGCTGTCCGTTATGGGCGCCGTGGCCATCGCGCTCCTGATAGTGGCTATATTCCTTCCCAAGACCATCACCGTCACCCTGCTCGCCCAGCAGGTGCCTGTCAGCATCATCCTGATGATTCTCTGCGGTCTCTGCACCTCCGTTATGTCCGGCGCCATATTCAATATGGCCGTCGAGGGCCTCGGGCAGTACACTTCGCTTGCTTCCGGCCTCATCAACACGATGTGTGTCGGCGGCGGTGTGCTCCTCATCGCGCTTGGCGCCATCTCCGACAAGTGGGGATTCGTGAGCAGCTTCTGGCTCATCATACTTTGCTTCATCTACCTGATCTGGTACGCCCTCAGGGGTTCCAGGCCTAATAAGAAACTTGCCGTATGAGTGATTTGTTAAGCAGATACAGCTCCGAACTTATCGAAGCCATCAAGGGAGTAGACCGGGCGGAATTCAAAAAGGCAACGGACATCCTCGTCGACGTCTGGAAGAAGGACCGCCAGGTTTTCGTGGCGGGCAATGGCGGAAGTGCGGGTTCGTCCAACCATTTTGTGTGTGATTTCGGCAAGAATGCCGTCAACCACGGGAAGCGTCGTTTCAGGATCAATTCCCTGTGCGACAATCCCGAGGTGCTCACGGCTCTCGGCAACGATTTTTCCTTCGAGGACATCTTCGCTTTCCAGCTGGAGAGCGCCGTACGGGAAGGCGACGTGCTTATTGTCATCAGCGCCAGCGGGAATTCTCCCGACCTTGTCAAGGCGTGCGCCGTGGCGAAGGAGCACAAGGCGTCCATCATCGCCCTGTCCGGTTTCGGCGGCGGCAAGATCTGTGGCGGCGCCGATGTCTCTTTTGTGACGGATATGACCAGTTACGAACGTATAGAAGACCTTCATATGATGATTCTTCATCTGTTTGTGTGCTGGTGTAAGGAAAATCAGGATAAATTTGTGTAAATTTTCGGCAGATGAATACAGATTGGTCAGTGGAAATAGTGAAGCCCTGGCGAAAGGCGGACTTCAACATCAAATACGCGCTTTTCGACTTTGACGGCACGGTAAGCCTGATCCGTCAGGGATGGCAGGGGATAATGATTCCCTATTTCACGGAAGTCCTCGTGGCAACGGGGACAGACGAACCTTACGAAAAGCTCTACGATCTGGTCCGCCTGTTCGTCACCGACCTGACGGGCAAGCAGACCATCTTCCAGTGCATCAGGCTCGCGGAGGAGGTGACCGCAAGGGGCGGCACCCCGCTTGAGCCCATCGAGTACAAGCGGGAGTATCTCCGCCGTCTCGAGGAGCGTATCCGTGCCCGGAAAGCGGCCCTTGCCGCAGGCGAGGTCGATCCGGACGAATGGATAGTCCCCGGGGCCAAGGCCTTCGTGAAGAAGCTTCGCGAGAAGGGCATCAGGTGCTACCTCGCCAGCGGTACCGACGACCAGGACGTGCTGAATGAAGCGCGCCTGCTCGGAATCGACACCTGCTTCGACGGCGGCATCTGGGGCGCCAGGGACGACCTGGCCATCGGCCGCCGCAAGGAGGACATCAAGGAGATCAAGGCCGAGGTCATACGCGATATGATCGAGAGGCAGGCCATAAAGCCCCACGAGCTGGTCTCGTTCGGAGACGGATTCGTGGAGGTGGAGCTTGTGGCGAACCTGGGCGGACTTGCCATCGGCGCGGCCACCAACGAGGCCGAGCGCTGCGGCATCGACGCCTGGAAGCGCAGCCGCCTCATAGTTGCCGGCGCCAAGGCCATCATCCCCGACTTCTCACAGCCCGACACCATTATCGAAACGGTCTTGTAATATGTCAGCTTATAAAATGTTCGACAGGTCGCAACTCTCACTGAGCCCGATTTCATCGCGCTCGGCGGAGGTGCGTTTCCGGGACGTCGCGATGGACCCTGAGAGGCTCCGTTCCGACTTCTCCCATCCTGCGCTCCCCGTGCTCGCCGAGTCCATAGTGAAGGCGAGCCGCTGCGGCGCGACTGTCCTTTTGATGTTCGGCGGACACGTTGTCAAAAGCGGATGCTCGCCCGTCATTATCGAGTTGATGCGCCGCGGCTTCATCTCCCATCTCGCCACCAATGGCGCCGGAGCCACCTATGACTTCGAATTCGCCCTCTGCGGGGAGACAGGAGAGGACATAGACCACGACGCCGTTTCCGGAAGGCTCGGGTTGTGGGAGGAAGGCGGTATGATCAACGAAGCCGTCGCGGCGGGGGCAAAGGAAGATATCGGCTGGGGCGAGGCCGTCGGCCGCTACATCTGGGAGCACGACTTCCCGGGCAAGGAAAACAGCATCCTTGCGACGGCCTATCATCTGGGCGTCCCCTGCACCGTCCACATCGGAGTCGGCTGCGACACCGTCCACGAGCTTCCGAGTGCCGACGGCGCCGCGATGGGGATATGCTCGCTCAACGATTTCCTTGTCTACACCCAGAGCATTACCCGCCTGGAGGGAGGCGTCTTCCTTGACTTCGGCTCGGCGGTTGCCGGTCCGGAAGTGTATCTGAAAGCTCTTGCGATGGCCCGCAACGTGGCCCACCAGAGGGGAGAGAGGATAGTCCATTTCCACACGGCCGTGTTCGACGTGCAGAACATCAAGGACGCCGACAACTATTCGGCGACTCCTGACAAGTCCGACCCGCGCTACTATTTCCGGCCGTGGAAGACCATCCTGGCCAGGACCGTGGCCGATGGCGGCAAGAGTTTCTACATCAAGGGACACCACGACGAGACGCTTCCCGCGCTCGCGAAGCTGGTATTTGAAGCGTCAAAACAATAGGAGGACAGGATTATGAGCTATAAGAAATTCGATTGTTCCGCTTTGAACATCAAGCCTCTTGACGAGCGTATCCACGACATCGTTCTCGACAAGGTCCTCATCGATGTGGACGGGGAGATCCCCGAGTTCGAGCATCCGGCCCTCCCTGAGATAGCAAAGGCTGTCGTTGAGGCCCGCCGCCGCTATGACGCCACCGTAATGATGATGTACGGCGCCCACGTCATTCGCACCGGCAACGGCCTTTTTATGATAGAACTGATGAAAAGGGGGCTCGTCACCCACTTTGCCACCAACGGCGCCGCCTCCATCCACGATTTCGAATTCTCCCTGATTGGCCAGACCTGCGAGAGCGTGGCCAAATACATCAGCGAAGGCCAGTTCGGCCTCTGGAAAGAGAGCGGGATCGTCAACGATGCCGTCCGCGCCGGTGCCGCCGAGAACCTCGGCTGGGGTGAGGCCGTAGGAAAGTATATATGGGAAAACAATTTCCCCAACAGGGAGAAGAGCGTTCTCGCGATGGGCTACCATCTCGGGGTGCCCTGCACCGTCCATATCGGCATAGGCAACGACATCATCAACGAGCATCCCAATGCCGACGGAGCCGCAATGGGCATATGTTCCTACAACGACTTCCTGATCTACGCCCAGAGCCTCACGAAACTCAACCACGGCGTGGTAATGGACTTCGGCACGGCAGTGGCCGGCCCCGAGGTCTATCTTAAAGCCCTTTCTATGGTGCGCAACGTGGCCGCCGCGAAGGGGGAGGAGATTCTCCCCGCCTGCGCGGCCGTGTTCGATATGCAGGTTCTCGTGGATGACGAGCAGAAGCGGAATTTCCGCCCCTGGAGAAACATCCTTGAGACCACCGCCGCCACCGGAGGCAAAAGTTTTTATGTACAGGGACTGCACAAGCAGACCGTACCCAATCTGTCAAGACTTATTTTTGAGGAGGATAAAAAATGTCAAACCAAGTAAACAACATCATCGACGCTCTTGCGCGCACCGGCGAAGCCAAAATCGTGGTGTTCGGCGATTACGCACTGGACAAGTATCTCTACAGCAATCCGGCCAATGACGAGGTCTCGGCCGAGACGGGCGACAACGCCTTCCGTATCCACAAGAAGAAAATGATGGCCGGCGCAGGCGGCACCATAACCAACAACCTGCGCTCCCTGGGCGCCAACGTGCGTTGCATCGGCATCCTCGGCAACGACGGCGAAGGTCTCGAACTCGAGAACGCCCTCAATGCCGTCGGCGCCGACACGTCCTACCTGATCCGCACCGATTCGCTGTGCACTTGCGCCTATACGAAGATCCTGCGCCTGCCCGACGGGGCCGATCCCGCGGATGACAACGCATATTTCGAGTGGAAGAGGCTTGACTTCAGAAATTTCGTCGAGCCGTCGATGGACATCCAGCGCAAGATGATGGAAAATCTTGAGGCCTCCCTCGAATGGGCCGACGCGGTCATCGTCATCGACCAGTTCTATCAGCGCAATATGGGCGCGGTCACGGACTGGATCCGCGAGCAGGTCAACGAGATGGCGGGCAACAGCCACGGCACCATCTTCTATGTGGACTCCAGGTCCTTCGCCAACGAGTACCGCAATATGATCATCAAGTGCAACAACCTTGAACTCTTCTCCCTCTTCGAGAATCCGCCGGCAGACAAGGAGGACCTTGGCGAGATCATCCGCTACGGCAAGCTCGCCGGCGAGAAGCAGGCCTGCGAGATGCTCGTGACCTGCGGCAAGAAGGGAATGATCGTGTTCGGGCAGGAGCCCGTCCGCGTGCCCGGGTTCAAGGTGACGGGCCCCATCGACATCGTCGGTGCGGGCGACGCCACCACCGCCGGCTTCGTGCTCGGCCTTTCCCTCGGCCTTGAGAAGACCGAGGCGGCCACGCTCGGCTGCTGCGTGTCGTCCATCACCATCCAGCAGCTCAACACGACCGGTAAGGCGACGGTGCAACAGGTCGCCGCCAGGCTTAAGGGCGAGGACGGCGTAGTCAGGGGCGAGTGATGAGACACTGTCTTTTCATTATGCTGTTTCTCAGCCTGTTTACTCCCTATCCCGACAAGGAAAACTCTCAGACTCGGGCTCCGTTCGGCTACCGGCCGTTCTATATCAGCCATTATGGCCGTCACGGCAGCCGCTATATGTCCGAAAGGGAGCAGGTTGAGGTCGTGCTGAACGTTCTGCTCAAGGCGCGGGAAAGCGGTATGCTTACCGCCGAGGGCGAAGCGCTGTGCGACGATATGGTCGCCTTCGATGCCGGACACGACGATATGTACGGCCAGCTTGCGCCTCCGGGAGCCATAGAGCACAGGCATATCGCCCGGCGGATGTACCGTCATTTCAAACCTGTCTTCTCCAGAAGGCACCGGAGGAATGTCAAGTGCATTTCCAGTATGCTTCCCCGCTGTATCGTGAGTATGGCGAACTGCTGTGAGGAGCTGAACAGCTGTGCTCCGGCCCTGCAGTTCGAGATGCTCGCCGGAGTCAAGTACTACAAGCTGCTCAACACTCCCGACACGACGCGTGCACTGATGGAGATACGCCGGCGCAGCAAGGAATATCTGTATCCACGGTTCCCGGAGTACTTCGACGATGCTCCTTTCTTTGAGCGCATATTCTCGGATCCGGCGTCGGCGAGGGAGCTTTCTTCCGACTGGACAGGCTTCTTTATGAAGCTGTTCGACTGCGCCGGCGATGCGGTCTGCGCGGGGCTTGATGTGGACTTGAAAAGCCATCTCACCGAGGATGAAATGACCGGTCTTATGCGCTTCAGAAACTGCATCATCTTCGCCGAGGACGGCCGCAACCCCTTGAACTGGGAAGCCCGCAAGCCGATGGTGAGGATATTCCGCGATGAAATCCTCTCCAAGGCCGATGCCGCAGTAGCAGGCAATGACGTGGCTGCGGACCTTCATTTCGGCCACGACAGCGGCCTGTCCGGCCTTATGACGCTTATCGGACTGGAAGGGTACGATATGGAGTCGGCCCCCGAGAAGGCGTGGGAAGTGTGGGACGCCTCGGAGATGATGCCGATGGCCTCCAACCTGCAGATCGTGTTTTACCGGAATGTGTTCAGCAGGAAGGTTCTTGTGAAGTTTTTATTCAATGAACGAGAGGTTTCGATACCTGCTCTGGGAAGCGGCCCGTATTACCCGTGGACCGAGCTCAGGCCCTATCTCGAATCTCTGTAACAACAGTCAGTTATGGCAGCAAAAACAGTTTCATTAAGCTTGCGCAATATTCTGTCGGATGCGGCGGCGCTCCTTTTTGTCCTTTTCGTACCCGCGCTTTCGCATTTGACGGCTGTCCTGTTCTACCTTATCGATCCGATGCGCGTGGCTGCGCTTGGCGTGCTCCTGGTCACGAGAGACTGGAAGAATTCCCTCGTGCTGGCAGCATTGCTCCCTCTGGTTTCCTTGGCCGTTTCAGGACACCCCGTTTTCCCGAAATGCCTCCTGATCGCAGTGGAGCTGGCCACCAACGTCCTGCTCTTCGAAGGACTCCTTCGCCTGCTCGGCAAACACTACGCAAAACGCCCCGGAGTGGTCTCCGGAGCGTCTGCCTTTGTGTCCATCCTTCTCAGCAAGGGGGTTTATTACCTTCTCAAGTGGATGGTAATCTCTTTCGGGTGGATGAATATGGAGCTTGTCTCCACGGGCCTTTGGATTCAACTTGTCGTTGCCGTGGCCATCTCCCTCATCTTCGCCTTCACCTATCGGACGGAGAAGGCCCAGATGATGGCCGACTCATAGAGTTCGCCGGGACGGAGCACCACTGAAGGGAACTCCGGCTGGTTGGGACTGTCGGGGAATTTCTGGCACTCGATTGCGACGGCGTCGTAGTCGTTGTACTTGTGGCCGCGTTTGCCCATAGGGCTGTCGGACATCCAGTTGCCGGTGTAGATCACCGCGCCGGGCTGGTCAGTAATCACACTTAACACACGCCCGCTCTTGGGGGAGTAGAGCTCGACCGCAGTCTGGAGCTGGCCGGGCTGTGCGCCGTCTATTACCCAGCAGCTGTCGAGGCCCTTGCCGAACTTGATCGGAGGGAAGTCGGAGTGGAGGTCGTCGCCGATGCGCTTGCCTGACTGGAAGTCCATAGGCGTCCCCGCCACGGGCTCGATCTTGCCGGTGGGGGAGAGGAACTGGTCCGAATCGACATATTCCGAGCAGTTGAGCTTGAGGATGTGGTCCTCTATGCTGCCGCTGCCTTCGCCGTCGAGGTTGAAGTAGGCGTGGTTGGTGAGGTTGACGACCGTCGGGGCGTCGGTCTCGCCGGTGATGGTGAGCTTGAGGGCGTTGTCCTCGCTCCACTCGTAGTGGGCGACGACCTTGAGGTTGCCGGGGTAGCCCATCTCTCCGTCCTCGGAGAAATACATAAATTCTACCGCATCGCCGACCTCGCGGCCTTCCCAGACCTGGTTGGCGAAGCCCTTGGGGCCGCCGTGGAGGTGATTGGGGCCGTTGTTGATGGGGAGGCGATACTCCTTGCCGTCGAGGGTGAACTTGCCGCCCACGATCCTGCCGGCTACACGGCCGGGGATTTTGCCGGCAGTGGGGCCGTCGGCAAAGTACGACATTGCGTCGGGGTAGCCGACGGCCACATCGTCGATCTTGCCGTCCTTGTCGGGCACGCCGACCGAAACGATGGCCGCGCCGATATTGCACAGTTCAACATAAGCACCGCTTGCATTGGTCAGTGTCCATTTGAAAATTTCTTTTCCGTCGGGGGTTTTGCCCCAAAGTTTCTTTGAGAGTTCCATATACAATGTTATTTGCACAAACTTACGAAAAAAAATGATTATTTTTGAAAGTTGAACCAACAAACACACAATTATGAAACGGTCGATTCTATTTCTTCTTGCAGTAATTTTCCTTGTCGCCCCTGCATTCGGACAGCAGAAACTCTCCGACAAGGAGCTCGCCAGCGTCGTCTGGGCTATGGGCCAGATGTATCCCGACGGCTTCACCGTCAGCCTCGACTCCCTGCGCCAGCCCACCAGCGGGCTCGCCGTCTCCTACTATGAGACGCAGAATATGTTCGACAAGAAAAACATCCCGGCCGTGATCAAGCACGCCCGCGCCCACGACAATATGGTCGGCGGCTGGTACGACCCGGAGGAGGGCAAGTACTACTTCGACAGCTCCAGGATCTTCCCGGAGGACAGTCTTGCGGCGGCTCTCGCGTTCGCGAGGAAGAACCACCAGCACACCGTCTATGACTTCGACAAGGGCATCAATATCCGCAGCAACTACGAGCAGAAGGACATCCGCATCATCCTCGACTGCGATATGGGCAGCTCGACCGACGACATCTTCGCCCTTATGATGCTCCACCGCTATATGGATATGCAGCGCTGCAACCTCATCGGCGTCATCGTCGACCGTATGGGCCGCGCCAACGCCGACATAGTGGACGTCCTCAACAATTTCTACGGCCACCCTGACATCCCCATCGGCCTCGAGACCGACGGCCAGAAGGACACCCACGTCTGGATCACCTACCACAATCTTCCCTACGCCCGCACGACCGACGGCGTCCCGATGTTCAAGCGCAGCGTCGGCGACGACGGGTCCTATATGGAGGGCTACAAGCTCTACCGCAAGCTCCTCAGCGAGCAGCCGGACCGCAGCGTGACCATCACCTCCATCGGCTTCGTCACGACTCTTGCCCGCCTGCTTCAGTCGGGCCCCGACGAGTATTCTCCCCTCAACGGAGTCGAGCTTGTCCGCGCCAAGGTGAAGGACATCTACTGTATGGGCGGAGTGTTCGGCGACGCGGTCGAGCCCGACTACAACTTCAAGCAGGCCATCGACTTCTCGCTCAAGTTCTTCGAGCTGCTTCCGAAAGAGGTCGATATGGTCTTCTCGCCCGGCGAGGTCGGCGACCCGCTTGACTACCGTCCCGAGCTTGTCATCTCGGATATGAGCTGGACGGACCTCCATCCTATCAAGTGGACCTACCAGTTCCTCAACTGCGACACCGGGCAGAAGATGTGGGATCCGCAGGCCGTCATCAACGCGGTGGAGGGCGACGACTTCTACAAGCTCTCCGAGCGCGGCTTCGTCAAGCTCACCCCCGAGGGCGCGACCATCTTCACCCCCGACCCGAAGGGCAACTGCCGCTACCAGTATCCCGGCGACCCTCACTGGTGTGATATGGTGCTCAAGTACATCCGCCTGATGGCGATCCAGCACTGACGGCTCCGGCAATGAAAAGGTTCCTTCTTCTGCTGACTATGCTTGTCCCTATGTTCGGATGTGCCAACGGCAGGCCAGGCGGCCAAATAGTTTCGTATGAATACCGCTACAGCGGCTGTATGGTCCATCCCATCGTCAGCTACGAGCTGGTCAGGAGCGCTTCCGGTAAGCAGACGCTCTCTTATTCCCACAACGACGGCGTCATCCACTCCGTCGTCCTTCAGGAAGATGCCCTGGACAAGATAGACCTTATGGCAAGGCGCGGCAGGCTGTGCCGCCTCAAGGAGCGCTACACTCCGCTAATGAGGATACTCGACGGCTACACGTGGTCGCTCCGAATAAGCTACGAACGGGATTCCATCAGCTCCCACGGCAACAACGCCTATCCGTCCCACCGGAAGTGGGACGTCATAGAGGCGATAAACGCGTATTTGGAAGAGCTTATTGCCGGAAGCGCCGCTCCATCAGAGCCTTAAGGTCGTCCCACCTGTACCACGGCCCGGAGACCGCCTCGAGCGGGAGTTTCACTTCGTCGCCGCCAACAACCATCTTGAAGATCACGTCTCCTTTCTTGTTCTTGCAGAAAAGGAGATAGAAAGTCGCAGCCATAGGAGCGCGGTAGTTGTACCAGGTCGCGGAGATGCCGTCGGCGCTGTCGGGGACTATGTCGAACCCGTCGGCGCCAATGGCTGATATCAGGAAAAGGAAGGCCGTGTCGTGCCCGAAGCGAAGGCGGACGGACGGTTTGCCGGAGGCGATTTTCAGGTCCGCATCGTCGATCAGGTTCCACAGAGCAGGAAGGTCCCGTACCGTCGCCGTCGGGGCCGATTCCATATAGTGGATATAGTTGTTGACCTCCCAGAGCTGATAACATTCGTCAGGGGAGAAGAACCACATCAGGCTGCGGTCCGTCGGGGTGCACTGCATATTGAAGACGAGATCGTAGAAATCCGTCACGAACGCGCGCGTCCCTCTGAACGGTTTGGGAAAATCAGGATCCTTGAATATACGGCCTGCGATGGCCATATAGTCAACCCTTGCATCGATGAAGCCTTTCAGGTCCGTGCCCCAGGGGTCTTTGCGCTTGTAGCGCCCCTCCTCCATCTGGACATTCTCTCTTCTGGGGTTATCCTTCGAATGGGGAATGATGTCGTCCAGCTCCGCCTTGGAGGCCGCTTCGTAGATTTGCAGCGAAGGGTCCATCTTTGTGAGTCCCTGGCAGAAAGCGGTCATCGACACTATGCAACGCGGAACCTGGGAGGCCCCGGCCGTGACGAAAGGATGTTTTTTGAAGAGTTTCTTATTGTCCCGATAAATTTCCTGCGCAATATTGAAGTGTTGTCTCCAGCCGAGCGGCGTCAGGTCGCCGTAGCGGTACTTGCAGGTCTCCTCGAAATAGGTCGAGGCCTCCTGCCAGATCTTCTCGCCCAGAGGGGTAAGGGCATCCTGCTCGTGCGCGGCACGAAGGACGCCGAGGCTTCTCTCGTACTGGACGTCGTTGAGCAGGTAGCGCGCTCCGTGCCTGCCGTAGTGGCTGAGATATACCGGCGTATACCCCTTCGGCGGCTGCGTGACCTTATGATCCTTGAACTGATACATATAGTACACGCCCCCTGCCTTGTTGAGGTCGGCATAGATCTCCTCCTTGATGGACTGGGCCGATGCGGGGACGGCGCATAGCGCCATCCCCACAAAGAACCCTATAAGTATTTTCCGTATCATTCGGATATCTTCAGCATCGGGGTGTCACCGGAAAGATCCCAGACTGTGGTCGAGAAGCCGATTTCGGCTGCGACCTGTGCTGCGGTCTTGCCTGCCGCCGCCGGTTTGGCGTGGTAGGGCGACTGGCACGTGGAGGGCGCTTCTACGGCGCCGTTGTAGTACACGAGCTGGCTGGACGGAGAGGAATTCTCCTGGTCATAGACCATCGGCCAGTCCGGATTGGCGCAGTTGTAGGAAACGGTCATAGCCGGGTTGCGGAAATTGTCGGTGAGGGTGCTCTTGCCTGCAACTGAGCCGATAAAGGCGCCGGAGCCCCACTGATTGGTTTCTCCGGCATCAGCAATTACGCTGGTCCCCCAGGCGATGCAGTACTCTACCGTCAGACCGATGTCTTCGTGCGTGCCGTCTACGGAATTCGTCTTCTGGCCATTGCCGAGGAATCCGCCGGCGCCAAGTGAAGAAGTCCTGACAGAGGCCCCGGTATAGCAATGACGCACCGTCAGATTGCCTCCGGCGGCATTTCCCATAAATCCGCCGATACGCTGTCCTTTACCGGTAATTGTACCGTAGAAGGCGCAGTCCTCAACCACGGCCTTGCGGATGAAGCCGATGACACCGCCCGTCCAGTCACCGCCGGTGATGTCTCCGGTGGAATAGCAGCGGGCGACAAGTTTTTGCGTGCCGTTGTCGTTGTTGGCGCAGTTGCCGAGGATGCCGCCCACGTTGCCTTTTCCGGTCAGTTTCATCGTGCTGTAGCAGTCGGTGATCGACGTGCCGTCGGTGTCGGATGCGTTCTGGTTGAGGTCGCCTACGATGCCGCCTACACGGTTGCCCGTCGATGAAATCTCACCGGAAGTATGGCATTTCGAAACGTGGACCCAATGGGCTGAGAACGCAGCGATACCGCCCACATAAGCGCTTGAGGTGTTTGTGTTGGTGATGGTGCCTTCATAGGAGCAGTTGGTAAAAATACCGACGCCCGTATAACCTTGTAAGCCGCCTGTCACGGTCCCTGCCGAGGAAATTGTCATCGTCGAACTGCAGTCTTCCATCTTGATATATGCTCCGGCGTTGGTGCCGCCCAGGATACCGGCGGTCGCGTTGCCGCTCTTGGTCGTCAAAGTACCGGATGTGCTGCAGTTCTTGAAGGTGGTGAGATATTCTCCGGCCCATTCGTCCGATCCCACCAGGCCGCCGATATACTTGTAGCCGCTGGCTCCGGTCGATGTCCGTTCTACTGTTCCGTCAAACGAGCAGTTGATGAACTTGGCGTTATGGGCGCGGCCGACAAGGCCTCCTACCGTATTTCCGGAACTTTTGCTTGTAACCGTACAGTTCTTTGCGTGCACATTATCAATGGTTGCATCGTAGGCTGCTGTGCTGACACCGGCCCAACCGGCGAGAATACCAAGCGGTCCGCCTCCGGTAGAGTGGGTATAGGTTATGGAACAGTTCTCGAAATAAAGGTTTTTGACTGTGCCGTTGATGGCGCCGAAGATGGATGGATATCCTGTGTCGAAGGAGGCCGTCAGGTTCTTTACCTTGTGGTTTTGTCCGTCGAACACAAAGCGCTTTGTGTCTGCATTGGGATGAATCTGAGTCCAGGAAGTCTCGGCTCCGAGGTCGATGTCCGCCGCCAGCTTGAACCACTTGGTCTCATCATCGACAAGTTTGCTTCCTGCCGCCTTGAACTGGGCCAGAGTACGGATGATGTAGGGATCCTCTTCGGTGCCGGTCCCCTGCTCGGCCACGTCCCAATTGGAGGCGTTGAGCTGAACCCTGTTGACCATACCGCTCTTGAGGTGGCCGGTCTCTGTAAAGGAGATGACCTTCGACCATTCGCCGCCGTCCGATGCGTTCACGGTAATGGTGATAGGCACTCCCGAGGGGATGTCCAGGTCTTCCCAGGGAAAGCCGGCATAGGCATACAGGACGTTGCCTTCACCGAGTTCCACATCCTCAAGGTCGAGCCCGATGGTAAATACTCCGCCGGGAGCGGCAATTTCGACGCGGCTCACGCCGGGGACGATTTCCGGGAGCGTAAGCTCAAGTTTGACGATACCGCTCTGCTGGAGAGTGCCTCCGTGGGCTTCAGCCCAGTCGGAAGTGAAGGCAAACTCCTCGTATGCATCGACATTCTTGAGCGCGGCCACATACTTAAGGTGTGCCGGCGAATTGTTGCCGACCTGTTTCTGCGTCGTCCAGTCGATGGCTTCCGCCTCGGCCAGCGTCGCGCAGGTGCCGGGATACAGGATAGTGAAGGAAGACCCGCTTACCGGATTGCCTTCGAACTCCGCCTCGGGGGAGGATGCGCCGGACTTGAGGGTGAAAGTCTCCGTCGTCGTTCCGATGACGGTCAGTTTGTCGCCGGCCTGCCATTTCCAGCTCATTCCTGTGCCGCTTGCGGGAATCGAAGCTTCCACGCGGGATGGAATGCTCTCGGGCATTACGGCCTTGATGGTAATCTTCCCGTTGACAGGGATTTCATCCGCCTTGTTGCAGGCGATAGTCATTGAAGCGATTGCAGCAACCGCGAAAGCGGCTTTAAAAATGTTCTTTTTCATAGTGCTTTCGGGTTTAATCAGTGCCACCGTCCCCTTCGACGAAGAGGTCGTTTTCAGGATAATCATTTAACTGCGACGCACAGAACGAAATTTCTGTGCTGAGGTCCCTTACCAGGGACCAGGGTGAAACATAGGTCATATCTTTGAGTTTTAAACAGTCGCTTATATTATAACAGACGCAAATATATCATTTGTGCACCTAATTGCCAAAATAAACATTTTCGGCGGCGGTGCGGAGTATGGCGGTCTTGGCCGGATCGAGCCCGCAGTCGGCAGGATTGCTCCCGAAGCGCGTCTTGTAAAGCACAAGGTAGTTGACACAGGCTTTCAGGTAGGCGCCGTAGGGACCTTGGTGATAATCGTCCGTATGATAAAGGTTGATGCCCGAAGTCCCTTTGCGGACCTCCTGGAACGCCCTTCCGATAGGTGAGACCATATCGTCTGCGGCTTCCGCCAGGGAAGCTGTACCAGAGGCCAGCAGATTGTCGAAGTTGTCGAAATTGCTGAACCCTTCGTAGTTGTTGTGGGTGGAAGCCCAGGTGGCTTCCAGGATCACCGTGCAGGAAGGAGATGCGGCCCGGATCTGGTTAGAAAGCGAGCGGACCGCCGTTGCGATGGCCGCATTGCCCGTCGGATCGGAAGCATAAAGTGCCGCCTCGTTGCTCTCGCCCTGAATGAAGGCGTAGTCGAAAGGACCGCGGGCGATGGCATCCTTGGCGAGCGAGAGACTGCCGATGGTGGCAAAGGTCTGGGAACCCTTGAAGTTGCCGGTAATATCGAGCTGATGCCCTTCCGCAAAGGCGATTTCCTTCAGCATCCATACGGGGTTGTTGTAGTAGGAGAAGGAATTGCCGAGGCAAAGGACTTTCTTGGTGTCGGCAGGTGCCGCCGTGCCGAAATTCTGCACGTACGCGCCCGTATATCCAAACGGAGCGAAGCGGCTATAGCCGTTGGAGGATGTCGAAAGCGTGCTGCCGTCGCAGGCCTCGTCGCCTTCCACCCGGCAGCGGACCTGCAATTCTCCGGAGACGGACTTCGTCAGCTTGAACGTGTGCATCACCGTCGTATGCTGGTAATCATCCCCGGTCGGGACTCCGGAGCAGATGTAGCTGACGCCGCTCTCCCAAGTGTCTCCGTCCAGGATTTCCACCACCCAGTTCTTTGCCGAGGCGGCATAACTGACCAATGTCGCGTTGAAGTCGATATATGATCCGGCGGGAAGGGCCGTCTCCAGAGGCATACACCATACCCAGGTATCGCCGTCTGCGAGCGTCGCCGCCTGCGGGACGCCGTTGGACGCCACTCCGATGTTCCAGGCGGCTGAGGCGTTCGCCGAAGCCCGCGTCACGGTAATGTATGCGTCCGCGTTGTTGGTCGCGGGAATCTTCCGCTCCGTAGTCCAGGACGTGTAATAGACGGGCTGGTTGGATGTGTTGAACACCCATTTCGCCGGCATCGACGGTCCTTTGGGCTGTTCGACGCCGCCTTCAAGGGAGAACAGTATGTTTTCCTTCGTCACGTTGACCCCGGCGGAAGTGTGCGTGCCCACATAGTCGAAGTAATTCTCGGCGGTAATGCCGACCATCTGGTATGTGCCGTAATTGTACTTGCCGAAATCACCTGCTGCGACACACTTGGTGAAGGATGCAGCCTTGTTGCACTGTCCGAAGAGAGTCCCTGTATATCCGCCTGTCCTGTCGGTAATCACGCGGCCGTAGTTCTGCATCCGGATAAACATATTGCCGTCGTGATTGACGAGGCATACGCAGCCGCCGGCAGGCTGTGCAGTCTTGGAAATCAGATCGCCGTAATTGATGCTGTCTTCGATGATGCTGCCTGCACCGGTGATGCAGGTCAGGTTGCCCAGGCGGGCATCCGGCGAGTCGTTGACGTTATTGCCCCGGTTGATGCAGCCCTTGAGCACGGTATAGCGGTTGCACGCCGCCACGATACCCGACATACGGGCATTGTTGCCGCTCATATCGCCCTCATTGACACAGTTCTTAAAGAGGACAGTCTTTGTCGAATTGCCGTCATTGGACGAGAAACCGCAGATACCGGCCGTCTGGACGGAGTTCGCGTTGTTCTTGGTGTTGTTGCATTTGTCCACCGCCAGGCAGCCGTAATTCTTCAGCCCGGTAACGGACGCTTCCGCCTCGGTGGCAAAGGCCATACCGATGAGACCCATCGTCATTCGGAGGTTGTCGGCGACGGTGGCAGTGCCGTAGGTCATCGCGGCGTGGCTTTCGATGTTGTTGACGGTCGCCCCGTGCACGAGGCCGGCGACGAGGCCGCAATCGGTCTGGGCGGAAGGAGAAACCGTCAGCGAACAGGTTTCATCGAAGGTCAGGTTCTCTACGATGGCACCGTCGGCAAGCGTGCCGAAGAGCCCCCAGGACTGACCTGCCGTCGCATTCTTGCAGACGGCTTTCCAGTTCTTGACAGTATGGCCGCAGCCGTCGAAATGTCCTTTGAATGGCTTTCCGGCACCCCATTCGATGGTGTTCCCGGAGAGTGTGGTGACGCAGAGGCCGATGGGAGTCCATTCGGTGACCTCCGCCATATCGATATCTTCCCGGAGACAGATGACGCCCTCGTCATCGAGATAGGGAGTAAGGTCGCCATCGGAATTATACGCCGCCGCGAAGGCGACAAGATCTTCCGCCGAGAAGATGCCCGGGGTATAGACGGGCGGCTCCGGTCCGGGCCCGGGACCCGGATCGGGGTCCACGGGCGCGGCGGATTCCTTGCCACAGGATATGACAGCCAGGGCAAGGAGAGCTGTGGCCATCAGGTCGGCTGCAAAGTAATAAAAGATTCTTTTCATCTATGCAATTATTC
The DNA here is from genome assembly GCA_017553405.1 of Bacteroidales bacterium. Lineage (GTDB taxonomy): Bacteria > Bacteroidota > Bacteroidia > Bacteroidales > UBA932 > Cryptobacteroides. The sequence continues at coordinate 38,160 of JAFZME010000118.1, read as the reverse complement.
AGAGGAGAAGGTGATGTTGGTGGTCGAAATCTGAGTGAGATCGGCGTTAGTGCCGGCCTGGCCCACGAACGGGAAGTAGTTGTCTGCAGTGAGGGTGAGCAGGTTGTCGACACTGTTTCCAACCTTGCCGCTTACGGAGCAGTTGCTGAATTTTGCAGTGTTGTTACAATAGCCGAACAGGGCGCCGGCATATGTGACCGAGTTGCCTTCGGTGTTGAACCCGGTGCAGACAATCGTCGCGCCGAGGCTCTTGCAGCCGGTTATATTGACACTGGCGTGATTGACAAGGCAGACTATGCCTGCGGCGGAAGCGCAGTCGGGGGCGATCAGGTCTCCCTTATTGACGCAATTCTCCAGGACGGATCCTTCTCCAACGATGCAGGTAATGTTGGCGGGCCGGAAAGTGCCGCTGCCGCTATAATGGACATCTCCGTCGTTTTCGGCATCCTTGACGTGGGTGTAGCGGTTGGCGGAGGACACAATACCTGAAACGCGGCCGGCGTTGGTGTAGATGTCGGCTTCATTCTTCAGATTCAATAAGGTCACTTTCTTTGTGTTGTTATTGTTCGAAGAGAAGCCGACGAGGCCGCCGAGCATAAAGCCGTTGGCACCATTGCCCCCATTGCCGCCGCGGGTAAACTCCGCCGAAGACGTGCCGATCGGGCCGGCGTTAAGGAGATTGCTGACGGTGATGTCTTTTGTTGACGCGTGTACCCAGCCGATGAGGCCTCCGACGGCGACGCGTCCGCCGGCAGCATTATTGGCAAGCCCGGATGTGCCGCCTCCCGTAAGGGGAGCGTAGTTCTTGACATTGTCGACGGTTGCGTCCAGCACCAGTCCGGCAAGCATACCGAAGACACCGGCCTTAGCCGTCGCTATATTCATAGACGAGGAGGCGTCAAAGACAAGATTCTTTACTACGGCGTCGGGGCCGATGCCGCCGAACAGGCCAAAGGTTCCATTACCGTCCGTCGGGGCAAAATCCAGGTGCAGGTTCTTTATGGAATGGTTCTGCCCGTCGAAGGTGCCGGTAAAGAGCATCCCGGTAGGGGAGACGCTGTTGTGTGCCCAGCCGGAGGCTAAGGTGCAATTGCCTATCGGAGTCCAGGATGTGATTGACGAGCAGTCGATGTCGGCCGTGAGCGTAACGGTCGCCTTGGCGGCCGCTTCGTCACCGCTGTTTACACGGGTGGCGAACGTCACGAGTTCGGAGGCATTGGAAATTGAGATGGTTTCCCCTTCCACCGGGACGTCAGGTCCGTCTCCGCCTTCGCCTTCCATATCGGTCACCTCATAGGGCTTCGCAATCGCGTAGCGGGCGGCTTTGAGGGCGATGGGGGCGCGTGCATCGGTGATGGCTGTGGTGCCTTCCGAATCGCCGGCAGTGCGGAAAGTATTGCCGTCGAGTTTTACGTTGCCGTTGAACGGGCCGATAACTGTCTCGAACACAGTGCAGGAAGCGCCGTAGCGGGCTATACCATAGTCCATATGATAACCGTCGCGGGTCAGTCCGAGGGAATTGTTGAGGCCGGAAGTCCGGAGATTCTGGAGCATCGCTCCGGTCGAGATGACGCCATCGAATCCGCATTCCTCCACTGCGCTCCTGCCCTGGGCGGCGATGATCGTCCACATCTCATCGGTGGTGGCGAAGGGCTTGGTGACATTCTGCGCCTTGCTCAGGTCGTGGTAGGCCTGTGAGAGAATGTAATAAAGTTTCGGGTCGCCGCCATTTGCCGTCTGAGCGGCCTTCACCTTATCCACGAGTCCTTGGACGGCCGCCTTTTCGGTGGTGGTCCATCCCCAGGCGAGTTCGCGCCCGGTGTGCTCCTGGATGGTGACGATGTCCCATTTGCCGGTCGCGGCAATTGTCGCCAGGCTCTTTCCGGAGACATCAGTCCAGCTGGTTTCGCCAGGATTGCATACGTAGCAGTGATAATCAGTCGAAGTGCTCCATCCGTTATTGTATTCCGGAATGGTACGCCCGCCATAATACATATGGACCATCTGGATCTTGTCGAGGCCTGCGGCTTCAAGGATCTTGGGCAGATGCGTGACAGCATCCATTGTGAAGGAGTTTCCGATAAAGAAAATACGGAAATCTGCAGTGACGTCGAGATCTGGATCAGGATTGATCGGGGTGTCGCCGGTCGCGATGTCTATAGTGACGTTCGTGACCGTGCATTTCCCGCTGGAGCCGTCCTTGCCGAGATATTTGACTTTGTCACTCTCGGGATAGACGTCATACTGATATTCGCCGTTATTGTATTTTCCGACCTTGCCTGAGGCCTTGCCTCCTTCCCAAGCGGCAGCCTGGGTGACATAGCCCCAGAATACGCCACGGTAGTCGCTGTCGGAAATAATCTCTCCGTAGTTCTCGTTGTTCTCGTAAGAACCGGCATTCGGAAGCGAAACGATACCGCCTACGCGGCCGCCTTTTGTAGAAATCAGGTTGCCGTAATTCTTGCAGTTCTTGATGGAAGAGTCGTTTGTCGTGAAGCAGCAGATATTTCCCAGACGCGTTCCGTCGTTCTTGTTCATCGAGTTAGTCTGGTTGCCGCGGTTCTCGCAGCTGATGATGTCGGTGCAGGCATTGGCAGCGCCGACGATGCCTGCCTGGCGGCCTGCCTGGGAGACCATTTCACCGTAATTGTTGCATTCCGCGATACGGTTGCGTTTTTCGTTTCCGGTAGGAGCGTTCGTGAAGCCGACGATGCCGGCGCAATGGATGCCCGTGGCGCCCGCATTGAGGTTGGCGGTATTTTCCACGGTCATTTTGCCGTAGTTGTGCACGCTGTCCACCGTACAGCCTTCATCCTTGGCATAGATGCCTCCTATAATGGCCATATGCAGGTAGCCGGTCGCTCCGCCCTGGTAGGTCATCGGGGCGCTGGACGTCACGTCGCGGACCGTCGCGTCATACAATACGCCTGCCACGACGCCGGCGCTCAATGAGACGGAGGTGGTAACCGTCAGCGAGCAGTTGTCATCTATGACGAAGTTCTGCACGACGGCTCCGGGGCCAAGGTAGCCGAAGAGGCCGAAATGCTTCCCGGCCACAGTTTCGGCGCAGGTCAGTTTGAGGTTCTTGATATGATGTGCATTGCCGTCGAATTTTCCCGTGAACGGATGGCCGTCAGTCACTACGGGATTGTAATCGGCCCACGGCGCGGTCACGTGTCCGACGGGAGTCCACTCTGTGACTCCGTCGAAGTCGATGTCGGCGAGAAGGTTGATCCAGCCTTCTTCGTTCTCCCACTCTGCGGTGGATTCGCCAGCATTGACGGCGGAGGCGAAGGCGATGAAGTCTTCGGCCGACTTGATGCCCGGGCCGTCAGGGACGACAGGGTCTACAGGGCCTACAGGGTCATCGTTTCCTCCCGGTTCCTCGGGAACGGGCTCCTGCTTGCAGCCGGTGAGCGTGAGGGCCGCAATGGTTGAGATAAGGAATAAAATCTTTTTCATTTCAGTTTCAGTGTTATAAGTATCGGATAGTGGTCAGAAGGATGGCAGAAATTGCCGACGGCCTTGCCGCGGGGATCCCTGGTGGAGGTGGCATAGCCGTCGCGGACGATCCTGGCGGAGGTCAGTTTCTTATAAAGTGCGGGCGTGAGATACATATAATCTATGCGCCTTCCGCCGAAAGTGCTCGACTGGAAATCGCCCGGATATTGTTTTTCGATAACGTCGATATACGGCGTGTGGCTGTGCACATAGTCGTGGACGAGGAATTTGGGATCCGCCGGATCTATTTCGTAGTGGTAATTGTCCACGGAGGATATCGAGTTGAAGTCTCCCATCATCATCCAGTACTGATTTTCCGCGCCGGGGACGGACTCGATTGTCTGCTCGCAGATGTACTTGATCTCGGTGGCCCTGAAGTAGTCGCCGCCCCTTTCCGCTTTGCTGGCTTCCCTGTCCTCTGCCTTGTAGGTATAGCCGTGAGGCCAGGTGTGGACTGTCACTATATTGATTTCCTTGCCCTTGCCGAGGTCGACTTGGGCCCATCCGGCGCCGTGGGCGACTATGATGTCGTCGCCGTTGCCCGTTATGCGCTTGACGATGCGGAGCGGATACTTCGAGGTGATGACCTGCGGGAATGTGTCACGCTTGCCGCCGATAAGGACATACTGATGCCCGTACCTGGCCGCGAGGATGTCCCAGTTCCAGGGAAGATATTGCTCTTCGGGCATTTTCAGCTTGGAGCAGGTGTCGGTCACGTAGCGCGACTCGGCCTCGCACCAGACGCAGATGTCCGGGTCGAGACTCTTCACGTAGTCCACGAATCCGTCGTAGTTGTTGCCCTGGTCGTGCCACATCCCGTTCTGGATGTTCCAGTAGAACACCTTGAGTTCTTTCCCCTTCCCTCCGGCAAGGAAGGAAAGGGAAAGCAGCATCAGGGTAAGTATGAAAATCTTTTTCATTCTGTAAAGAAGGTGATATTGGTTGAATTGATGGTCGTGTTGTTGGCGTTGGCTTGTCCGACAAACGGGAAGTAATTTTCCGCCGTCAGGGTCAGGAGAGTCTCCTCCGTCTTGCCGACCTTGCCGCTCACGGAGCAGCCGCTGAATGTCGCCAGCTTATTGCACTGGCCATACAGGGCGCCGGCATAGGTCACCGAGTTGCCGTCGGTGTTAAAACCGGTGCAGACAATTGTGGCGCCAATGCTCTTGCAGCGGGTAATCTTGACTGAGTCGTCGTTGATAAGACAGCAGATGCCCGCAGCAGATGCGACACCGGGTGCAATCAGCTCTCCGTAGTTGATGCAGTCTTCCAGTTCGACTCCCGCGGCAGCTATGCACGTGATAAGGCCAAGGCGGAAGGTGCCGCTTGCGGAATGAAGGATGTTTCCATTGTTGACTGCTCCCTTGATGACAGTGTAGCGGTTGGCTGAGGAGACGATGCCCGAAGCGCGGCCTGTGTTGGTATAAATGTCGCCGTCGTTCATCAGCTGGGAAAGCGTCTGCTTTTTCTCATTGTTGTTGTTCGATGAGAATCCCACCACTCCGCCAAGCAGGAAGCCGTTGGCCCCGTTGCCACCATTTCCGCCACGGGTGAAGTCCGCAGAAGACGTGCCGATTGCGCCGGCGTTGTAGAGATTGCTGATAGTGACGTCGTTATCCGTGGCGTGGACCCAGCCGATGAGACCTCCGACGGCGACACGTCCGCCGGCCGCATTGTTGGCCAGGGCTGACGTACCGCCACCGGTGATGGGCGCATAGTTCTTGACATTGTCCACGTCGCCGTCAAGGACCAGACCGGCCAGCATACCGAAGACACCGGCCTTGCCGGTCTCGATGTGCAGAGAGCAGGAAGCGTCGAAGACGATGTTCTTCACCACGCCGCCTTTCCCTATACCGCCGAACAGGCCGTAGGCACCGTTGGCTTCCGTCGGAGTGAAGTTGAGGTGCAGGTTCTTGATGCTGTGGTTCTTGCCGTCGAAGGTGCCGGTGAACAGGTTGCCGCTGGTGACAATGTTGTTGTGGGCCCAGGTGGGCATTGTACAACTGCCTATCGGAGTCCAGTCCGTAATGTCGGCGCAGTCGATGTCGTTGAGCAGTTCCACTTCGCCGGAGGCGTTGAGCCAGCGGGCGATGGAGCGGCCGTCGTTGACGGCGGCGGCGAAGGCCCTGAGCTCCTGGGCGGACGGAATGCCGCCGATGCTTGGATCGTCGGAGACATTCGGCTCGAAGGCTATCTCCGGCATCTGCCTGAGCTGGCCGGCAGTCAATGTGCGCGCCGAGACGTTATTGCGCATAAGGCCGCCTTCCGTGTCGAGGATTTCGATCTGATAGCCGGAAGAGTATTCTCCGGCCGGAATCGGGATATAGACGACGAGCGCCGTGGAGGAGAGAGCCTTGCCTACATTGATCTTTACAGCCCTGTTGGCTTCGGCTTCGGATGCTCCCGTGAGTGCTCCCGTCTCATAATTGATGGTGAAATCGCCGCTCAGCTGCTCTCCGCCGAGTCCCTTCAGGGTGATATCCTTGATTGTGGTCGTGGATTCTCCGGTGATGGACAGTTTTATGAGGGCGGTCATAGCCTTGAAGGTAATCTCGTCGCCTTCGGCGAGGTAGCCGGAAAGCGGAAGGCTGAAGGTGTCCATATTAATCAGCAGGGGCAGCGTCACCGTCGATTCATCCTTATAGATGGATGTCGGATAGACGGCACTGTAGGGCGCCGTGAGGGCGGCCCTGAACTCGAAGGTCGCGGTCGCGCCTCCTTCTTCGAGAGGGTAGGAGTTGGCACCGTTGACTTTGATTGCATCACCGGCGGTCCAGCTGACCTTGACTCCTTCGATGGCGGTCTTTGTTATGGAAGACAGAGACGCTTTGAGAACGGTCCTTCCGGGGGCGTTCGCGGCGTCTTTTGCACAGCCGGTCGCGAAGACGGCCGCACAGAGAACTGCAAAAAATATCGATATCTTTTTCATAGCTTGTCTGTCTTTTAGTTCCAAGTGTCGTCAACCGGGTCGAGATCGGAGATGCTGCCGCCTTCCGACGGTGTCTCGGGCTCCGGACCGGATGTCACATAGGTGATGTTGGTAATCTTGTCTGCATAAGCGGAATTGATCCTGCCTATGTACGACATAATGTTGGAAGAATTGACCGCGTACATCTCGTGGTTGCCGTCGCTCTTGTACAGGCCGATATGTCCGCTCAGGATGACGTTGCTGACGTGGTCGAACTTGTTGTGGTTGGCACAGATCAGGCCAAGGTACGTGGAGCTGCGGCCAAGGATGGTGGCCGTGTTGGCAATGCGCTCGCCGCCTTCGATATAGACGGAGTCGTCACCCATCAGGGCGACAAGGGCGCCGGCGGTCGTGCTGGTGCCGGTCGTGGTAAGGTCGCCGTTGTTGACGCAGTCGATGATGGCGGAATTGACGCTCAGGTTGCAGACTATCTGCCCGATACGGCCGTCGACGATACTGTTGACCTGGGATGCGTTGTTGGTGCAGCCCTTGACGATAGTGCCGTAGTTGCAGGTCGGGACGATGCCGCTGCAGCGTCCGAGTCTGACCGTCATCGTGCCGTTGTTGACGCAGTCTTCGATGTGGTTGCGGGAGTCGTCCTTGATATTGGTCGCGAAAGCTGTTATGCCGCCGTACATCACGCAGTTGGCATTGTTGGCGGTGTTGTATTCGCCGCAGTCCATATTGACCGTCGCCGTCACTTCGCAATTCTTGATGTAGCTGTCGTAGGCAGTCGCATCTTCGGTGTTGTAGACGCTGAACATAAATCCGCTGATGCCGCCGACCGCGAAGCGCTTGGTGCTGGTGGTGCCGGTCGAGTTGATCGTGGCGTTGACCTTCACGTTCTCGATGGTCGAGCAGTAGGTCGTGCCCGCGATGACACCGGCGTCCGCCTGGCCGCTTGCGGTAAGCGTGAGGTTGGCTTCGACGTTGAGGTCCTTGACCGTTGCGTGGTCCAGATATCCGAACAGTCCCCAGGAACCTCCTTCTCCGACATCTGCGGTCGCGTTGAAGCCGCGGATGGTGTGGCCGCCGCCGTTGAACACTCCGCTGAAGGCGGGGCCGGTGGCCTTGGATGCGTTATTGCCGTTGCCGGACTTCTCCACGTTGCCGATAGGAACCCACGTGGTCACGCTTGAAAGGTCGATGTCGGCCAGGAGCTCGATCTCGAAGTTGGAATTCATCCACCTGATCGGGGATTTCTCCTCATTGACGGCTTCCACGAAGTCGAGGAATTCGTCGAGACTGGGGATGCCGCCGATGCTCAGGCTCGGGTCGATGTAGGCCTCGTGGCCAAGCTGGGAGATGGGAATGATGAGCGAAGTCATACCGCCTGAGAATTTGATTTCTCCGCTGCGGGCATAAGTGGTCGTCGCGTCATTCTTGTAGTTGTTGGCGATTGTGAAGGTGACGATCTGGCTCTTCCCGCCTCCTACGCCGTGCCTGGCGCTGGGGGTTACCCAGTCCGGAGTCGTCACGATCCAGTACGGCGCGTCGGTCGTGATGATCAGGGCTTCCTCTCCCGGGTTGTTGGCGGCGACTTCCAGAATGGACAGTCTGTCTGCCGTAATGGTGCAGACCGTCTCTTCCGCATTTTTGCAGGACATCGCCATCACCGCTCCGGCAAGAAGTGCTAGGGTTATGGAACGAAATGTTTTCATATCGGTATTCATTCTTTTACTCTTAACAAAATGTAGGTCATATCGCTGCGTTCTCCCTTGGAGTCGCTGGGCTTGTTGACGAGGCCTCCGCTGCCGGTGGAGGCGTTATAGATCCAGATGGCCGAAGAGCCGCCTCCGTCCATACCGGTCATCCACCAGCCGCCGAGTTTTTTGGCGATGCGATACATCTCGTAGCCTTTGACACCGAGAGAATACCAGCCGCTGTCCACCTGACGGCCGTCGACTTCCACGAGCCAGACCTTGGTGCGGTCCTGGCTCACTACAGGGAAGGTCTTCGGGTCGTACTTGGTGTACAGGGATGATGACGTGCCGGGCGAATCGGAACCGTCCAGGCCGTTGTTCATCAGAAGGTACATCGTGGAGTTGAGCGTGTAGATCGGCTTGGATGCGTCGTTGTCGATGGAGATATCGCACTTGAACTCCACCGTGGAGCCGGTTTGTATGAATGTGCTCCATTCGGAGGCCATATCGCCGGACATCGCGATAACAACGCGTTTCTTCGACGTCTGATAGGGGAGGTTCGTCAGGGCCGTTGTCCTGCCGTCGCGGATTTCCACGACGGTGGCGGCCGCATAGCCCGTATTGACGGTCATATTGTTTCCGGTGTATTCGCACACTATATATAAGACATTCTTGGCCAGGTCATTTATGAGGCTTGGCGAAGAAGAGTAAGGCTGCCGGACATATCTCGACGTGAACAGGTTGGCCTGATAGTTCGGAGAAGCGTGGCGGAGAATCGTGTCGTTGACAGAACTGAAGGTGTATTCCTTTCCTCCGGCCTTCATCTTCCCGCTGAACTTCTTGACTCCGCAGGAAGCGGTCCCGTCCGTGAACACGGTGAAGCCCCAGATATGGTTGCTCAGTGCGCTCACCACGCTCGGATTGTTGATGAAGGCAGGCTCGCCTTCCTCCACGACAAAGCCGCGGGGGAATCCGTCGTTGGAATCGAAGAAGCAGCTGTTGACACCGGCGAGGATCTTCTGGCCTTCGCTGCGGCGCCTTGCGCACACGTCGGAAAGACGTTCGCGCAGCTTGAAGCCGTTGTTGTTGTTGCCGTTGCCGTTGGGGTTGGGCACCATTTCTCCGGCGAATGCCTGCGTGACTTCTATCCCCGGATTCGTGAGGTCGATTTCAACCACGTGGATCCGGCGGGGGACGTTGGTGCATTTGTAGTGGTGGTAGGTCGCACCTACGTGGAGTTGCCTGGTTTCGATTTCTTCCCAGTCGTAGTAGGCGTCGAGCGTCCAGTCCACGGTGTTGGCTTCGAGATCGTAGCCGGTCTCGTAGTTCATCATCGCATTGTACATCATCGCCGGAGTGGTCCCGACAAATCCGTAGCCGAAGTTGGATGTGACATTTGCCTTCGTGTTGTTGTAAGAGCAGAGCCAGCCGGGGCCGTAGGTCCCGTCGGAAGGGCCCTTGATGGTGCCGTAGTTCGAGCAGTTGGTGATCGTGCCTGAGTTGTATCCCACAAGACCGCCTTCCTGGCCGGCTACAGTCAAGGTGACGTCACCGTTGTTGATGCAGCCTTTAGCCTTGAGATCTCCGCCGATGGAACTGGCATTGTCCATATAACCGACGAGCCCGCCGATGATAAGGTTGTTGCCTGTCCCGGTGGTCCCTGTGACTGAAAGGTCGGCGTTGTTGGTCACCTTCTCCATATGGAGTCCTGTTCCGTATCCGACAATTGCGCCGGCACGGATCTTTCCGGTCTTGTCGCCGGTAAACTCGACCTTGCTGCCTTCGGAGCCGAAGTTGAGTTTCGTGATGGTGACGTTCTTGGCGTAGCCGATGAATCCGAGATGTTCGGAACCAGTCACGTCAATCTTCCAGTTGATGTTCTTGAGGGTTTTGTTGTTGCCGTCGATGTTGTAGGTGAGCGGCATTGCCTCGGTGCCGGCAGGTACCCATTCTGTGATGGATGAGCAGTCGATATCCTTGTTGATCTTGACGACTCCGTCCACCATATATTGGGCAATTGGGCCTTCTCCGTTGACGGCCTTGGCGAATCCGACAAGGTCTTCGGCATTGTTGATGCCTCTGTCGGAGGTGCTGCCGCCGTCTCCTGCCGCCTGCGTCACGTCGATCGTGACAGTCTCTTTGCCGAGATTGGTGACGGTAATGGTGGCGGTGCGCTCCGAGGTGGTCCTGTTCTCCTCGGCCTGGACGTTAAGCGTCGAGGCCTCGTTGCTGCCCTTGCCGGAGGCGGTCAGGATTTTGAGCCAGCTTGCGGATGAACGGGCGAGCCAGTCGGTCGAAGAAATGATGGAGAAAGATTTCATCCCGCCGAGAGCAACAAATGATTCGGTGGTCTTGTCGACGTTGAGAGCCGGACCGGGAACCTCTTTCGTCTTCTCCCCGCAGGCGCACATCATCGCCATCATCACGGGCAATATAAGTGAAAATATCTTTTTCATAGCGCTGATCATTTATTCTGAAAGACCGTCGTCCCAGCCGGGATTCTGCGAAAGGGCAAACCCTGTGAGGGTGCGCTGGTCGGCAGGAATCGGCCAGAGATAGTCGCGTTCTTCGTTCCACTCGTAATCTTCGGCAAACCAGTAGGTAAGATAGCCGCCTTCTCCTGAGGGGCTTAACTCCCATCCATTGCCGTCGGCAGTTTCCCTTACCAGCTGATATCCGCTGCCGAGCTGGATCTGGTTGGTGGCAGGGGCGTGGGTGGTTCCCTTTGTCCCGCGGTAGAGATAAAGGTCCGCCTTGCCGTCCTTGTCGAGGTCGATGTCCGTCCCGACTTCGGAACCCTTGATATAGATTCCCTTGAATCCTCCGGTCCCCTTCGGGGTAAGAAGAGCACCTTCGCCCCAGCGGAGCAGATCCCACTGGCGGAAGCCTTCGCAGAAGAGCTCCACCGTGCGCTCACGGCGAACTTCGAGGACTGCGTTGAGTTCGGAACCGGAGTGGACCGAGGAGGCGTTATGATAGTAATCTTTCAAAAAGCCGTCGTCTCTCACTTCCATCCCCGGCATCCCGACGCGGGCGCGGATAACATCTATGGTCTTGGAGATGTCGTCCTGTGTCAGTTCGCCGAGCTCAGCCTTGGCTTCTGCGTAGTTGAGAAGGACTTCCGGATAGCGGATGAGAGGGTAGTCCGTCGTGGATGTCGTGGCTCCCTCGTGGGTGGCGTCGGAGATGAACTTGATGATCCTGAAGCCATTGAACGTGCGCTCCCAGGAGAGCTGCTCCGTCTTGTGGGGCTTCGGATTCTCGGCGGACTCTTCGTCGAGGTCCACCATCAGGAATCCGGGGCCCTGCAGACTCTGGGCCATACGGGGGTCGCGGTCTTGGAACAGGTCGTAATAACTGAGTGTCTCGTGGCTTGTGCGGTCCTGGATAGGCCTGCCGCTTTTCTGCAGATAGTGGCTGGTGAATTCCAGGGAAGCGCTCTGGCGGTGGTTCTTGTAGTCGAACTGGATGCCGTGGCGCACAAGGACGTCGACGCTGTAGCGGCGCGAGAGGATGGTCTCGTTGGTCTCAGCGTTTTCCAGGATGAAGTATTCGCGGTAGGAAGCGTTGGCGGGATTGGCTGCAAGGCCGAGGGTGTTGCCGTTGTAGAGCTGGCGCGTGCCGACCATCTTGCCGGCCGCGTCAACCGCCTGGCGGAGGAACCACTCTGAAGAGATGGTCACATCACCGAAAGTCTGCTCGTCCACGGGCACGAATTCGCTCCCGGCGTGATATTTCCGGAAAGTCCCCTCGAAGAGGGCTGCTCTCGACTTGAGCGCGAGAGCAGCGTCCTTGGAGACGTGGTAGACGGCGTCGGAAGCCCACCTTGCGGGAAGCAGTTCGTAGGCCTTGTCGAGGTCCTGGAGGACCTTCATCATCACATATCCGCGGGGGTCGCGGGGCTTGTTGAGGTCTTCCTTGTCGGCTGAGCCGATCACGTGGTCGTACCAGGGGATGTCGCCGTACTGGCGTACCATTTCATAATAGAACCAGGCGCGGAAGAAATATGCGACGCCGTCGTACATCAGTTTGGTGGACTGGTCGCTGCACCTGTTGTTCTCGAGCAGGTAGTTGATGTTGCGCAGCGGCTTCCAGGTGTCGGCGCTCCAGGACTTGGAGGAAGGAGTGCGCGTACCTTTCTGGATGGCGGAAAGGGATGATGACGAGCCGTTGTCGTCGGCTGAAAGCTCGGCAAGAGTACCTGCCGACGGCAGAATGTCGTTATAGAATTTATTAGCCCAGATATCGAGCTCCGCGGCCGAAGAGAAATAGGTTTCCGGCGAAAGGGAGGTCTCGGGCTTCTTGGTCAGGAAATCCTCGCAGGAGGAAGCCGCAAAGGCGGCGACCATCAGTGCAAACGGTATGATAATCTTTTTCATAGTCGTCAGAATGTAATGTCAACACCGAATGAGAAAGTCTTGGAATACGGATAGGTGCAGTCTTCCGAGACTGACGTGGTGGCCACTTCGGGATCTATGTACTTGGTGGCTTTCCGCAGCGGGGAGAAGTAGCAGAGGTTCTCGCCGGAGAAGTAGAAACGTACCTTTTCCAGTACCTTGCTCTTGATGGGGAGGGTGTATCCGACGGTGAGGTTCTTCAGACGCAGGTAGGCCGCGTTCTGGAGATAGAAGTCGGAGGTCACGAGGTTAGACGTGGTGGCGATACGGCCTCTCTTGCGCGGGAATATCGCCTTGCTGTTGTCGGCCCCGGGCTCATCCGACCAGCACTTCGACTCGAAGTCTGTAGGGAGGAAGGTCGGACGGTGGTAGGAGTACGGGCCCCAGAAGTAGATGCAGTTGCCGTTGGGCATCCAGCTCAGTTTGCCGACTCCCTGGAAGAAGATGCTTATGTCGACTCCGTACCAGCTGAAGTCTCCCTTGATGGCGTAGTTGTAGCGCGGCCGGGAGTTGCCGATGACGCGGCGGTCGCCCGGGTTGTCGAGAGTGTTGTCGCCCGTGTTGATCTTGCCGTCGCCGTTGAGGTCCTTGTACTTGACGTCGCCGGACATCAGGTGGTTCCAGGGGGCGACCTGGCCCTTGATGCCCTTGTTGACCGTGTCGAACGACTCGATGGAGGCCTCGTAGGCGGCCGCTTCCTCGTCGGTGGCGAAGACGCCGTCGGTCACGTAGCCCCAGATGTCGCCGAGGCGCTTGCCGACGTAGTTGTCGCTCAGGAGTTTCTTCTCGTTGTCGAATTTGGTGATGTGGGTGACGAAGTCGCCGAGAGTGGCGGTGATGCCGTAGTAGAGGGGCTGGCCGAGGACAGTGACGTTGTCTTTCCAGCTGATGGCGATTTCATAGCCCTTGGTCCTCAGGTTGGCCGCGTTCTCCTTCGGCGCATTGTCGCCGTACACATAGGGGAGCGTCATACCCGCGGTGAGCATATTCTTGGTGTCGCGGATGAAGAAGTCGGCGCCGATGGTAAGGCGGTTGCGCAGGAAGCCGAGGTCGATACCGAGGTTGGAGGTGACGACCGTCTCCCAGGTCAGGCTGCTGGAGACAGGGGAAGCGGCGGAGGCATAACTGGCGTTCGTGACGCCGTCGAAGGTGTAGCCGCTAAGCTGGCCGGTGTTGAGGGTTTCCCAATAGTAGTAGTTGCTGACCTGCTGGTTGCCGAGCGTACCGTAGCTGAAGCGCAGCTTGGCGTTGGAAACATACGGTTTGACCTTCTCCCAGAAAGGTTCTTCGGAGAGGCGCCAGCCGACCGAGAAGGAAGGGAAGAAGCCCCAGCGATGGCCTTTCGGGAAGCGGGACGATCCGTCGAAGCGGCCGGACAGTTCTATGAGGTAACGGCCCTTCCAGTCGTAGTTGACACGGCCGAAGAAGCCGAGCGTCCTGTAGGACGAATTGGACTGGGAGGCCTCCTCGATTTCGCCGTTGGCCATATTGATATAGGAGAGTGCCTCGCTGAGGGACCCCTTCTGCTGCACCGTGATGCTGCTTCCGTAGTAGTCGTCGTAGTTGCCGCCGAGGGTGGCTGAGACGTGATGGTCCTTCGCGAAGGTGTTGTCATAGGAGAAGTAGGCGTTGATTACGTTGCCGTCCTGATAGTAGCGGTATTCACGTGTGAAGTCGTACACGGAGCCGTTGGAGAACAGACCGCCCGAGAGGCCGTTGCCTACATACATTCTCTGGTGCTCGTTGTCGTAGCTGTTGGCCGTGGGAAGGCTCCTGTAGCCGGCCCTGCGGTCGCGGCGGCGGTAGGTGTAGTCCGCAATGAACTTGAGCCCGTCGTAGATGTTGAAGGTCAGGCGGTTGGTCCACGTCCAGTAGTTGTTGACGTTGGAGTTGCGGTTGCGGCCGTCCATAAAGACGCCGCCACGTCCGGACATAAGCGGGGATGTTGCGTCGGCCATAAAGCCGGGGTACATCGCTATGGTGCCGTCGGGGTTGTAGGGGACGTAGTTGGGACCGACGTTCTGGGTTATGTTGAACATTATGCCCTGCGTGCCCTTGCCCAGCATATCGGCCGAGCCGTCCATCTCGTGGAAGCCGCCCCATTCGTATTTGGTGCGCTCGAAGCTGATGTTGGACGAGTAAGTCAGCCACTTGGCAATCTTCGCGTCCACCTTGCCGCGCAGTGAGATGCCGTGGTAGATATCCTGCGCCTTGGCGGCGAAGATACCTTCACGGTAGAGGTAGCGGGCGGAAGCGTAGTACTTGACCTTGTCGGTGCCGCCGCGGACAGTCAGGTTGTGCTCGGTCTCGGGGCGGATCTTGTTGAATATGAAGTTGTACCAGTCGAAGTTGCCGAGATAGACGTAGGTGTAGGTCCCGGTCTCGTCGGGGATGACCCACGGACGCTCCGGATTCTCGGTCTTGTCGTTTCTGCGCTCATAAAGCATCTGCAGCTGCTCGTCCGAATAGGTCCAGGCTCCGTGACCCTTGAAGGTCTTGTAGAACTCGTTGGTGAGGGTGACGTAGTCGTAGCCGTTGGTCATAAAGTCGGTCGAGGTGGTGTTCATCGAGAAGCTTGCGCGGCCGTTGTAGGTGATCTTCGCCTTGCCTTCGGCGCCGCTCTTCGTGGTGATGAGGATGACGCCGGCGGAGGCCTTTGCGCCGTAGATGGCGCAGGCCGAGGCGTCCTTCAGGACCGAGATGCTCTCGATGTCGTTGGGGTTGACCTGGGTGAGAGTGCCCTCGATGCCGTCCACAAGGATGAGCGGGGAGCCGCTGTTGAGGCTCAGCTTGCCGCGGATGTTGACGCTGTACTGGGTGCCGTCGATGGAGCCGCTGGAGGTCGTGAGGACCAGGGACGGATCGGCGCCCTGGATGGCCATTGCGGTGTTGGTCACGGGACGGGAGTTGATTTCCTTCCCGTCGATGACCGAAACGGCGCCGGTCAGGTTGACTCTTTTCTGAGTACCGTAACCGACGACCACCAGTTCGTCAAGGACATTGTTGCCGGTCATTACGACGCTGTAGGGCTGCGCCTCATCGCCGGTCAGTGAATATTCCCGGTCGTCGAATCCGATATAGGAAACCGTCAGGACCGCCGGAAACGTGAGCTCGTCGAAGGCGAACTCTCCGTTGTCGTCAGTCAGGGCGTATTTCCCGGACGCCTTGTCCAGAAGGGAGGCGCCGATAAGCGGCTCGCCGTTCTGGTCGACGACCACCCCCTTGAAGGGTGCCTTCTGCTGGGCGCCGGCGAGGGCCGGCATCAGAAGGGCAAGCGACACGAGCATCGCGCAAAGTGTTCGCAGGTGGCTAGAATTGTTCATTGTAAATGGTTAGTGTGGTTAATGTTTTAAATAAGTCTATTTGATGTACAGGATGTTGGGGACTACCCTCTGCCCGTAGTGGTCGAATTTATGGTTGTCGTACGGATGGGAGAGCACTTCTGTTTTTTCAGTCCACAGGGCGCAGGATCCGCCTCCGTCGAGGTTAAGGGCTTCCTTAAGCCCGAACATCAGGGAGATCTGCACTGTTTCGTCGATCGAAGCGCCTTCACCCTGCCCGGGGAAGCGGCCGTCGATGACTATGAGATAGGCCCGGCCTTCCCCGTCCGTGCCGACAAGGGATCTCGGGTGATGCAGGACGTAGAATCCGGTGTCGGGCCAGACATCCCTTGCGGGCTTCCCGTCCTGAAGCAGGACCGGGCCGGCGGCCAGGATTTCCGTATAGCCATCAATGGAGCCATACTTTGTCGAGTCGCTCGGAAACATCGCCATCTCGCCGTCGGCTTTGATGGCAAGGACGCCGTCGGTCCTGGCAGAAGCTTCTTTGGCCGTGGTTTTTCCAAGCACGCCGGAGTCCTGCATCCACACATAGGTGACGGGCTCCAGCGTCTTGACGTTGAAATAACTGCCGTTGATGGCCGCGACGGCTCCCATCCTGAGGGCCAGCGCGCTGGTGCTGTCGGCCTGGGCGGCGGGAGCGTGAAGCACGTGAGTCTTATGCTTTCGCATATCGTAGCGAACGGCAGTGATGTATTCTGTGCGCCCGAAGAGAGGCACCTGCGCGGCGCAGTATTCCACGCCTTCGGAGGCTTCTTTCCAATTCCACCGGGACGCTTGCGCGGACAGGCCGTATGTCGATTTGATGTCTTCCCACTTGTAGTAGACTCCGCCCACGGGTTCGAGCCCGCGGACCTTGCGCTCGCGTCCGTTGTAGACGAATTTGACGAGCACCGGGGAACCCTTCTTCTTGCTCTTGTAAAATACAATCTGCATATTGCTGGCAAGAGTGATGTTCGTCGGATCGTTCCACTTCTGAGGAATCTCATCGAAGCTCATACGGTCGCCGATGCCTTCGAGACCGAACCAGCTTGCCATCGCGAGGAGGGGGTAGTCGTGTCCGAAGAGAAGGTCCGCCGCGACTGAGCCCGAAGCGATGGCGTCATCCGCAAGCCCGAATACCTTTTCCACCAGGGGAACCGCACGTTTCATACGTTCTTCCCCGAACTCGATGCTGTTGCCGTGGCAGAAATAGATATTCCTGTTGGTGATGTCCCACCATTTGCAGATGACGTCGTCGGGGAGAAAACGGTAGGGGCTTGTCTCCAGTCCGGAGGACTTGGCTATCTTTGCCACCCTCCAGATGCGTCTTTGCAATTTGTCTGCGTCAGGCGCGAGTCTTTTCCCCTTGGCGGGATTGGTGAATAGGCGTTCATAGATTGCCGTCGAGTCGACCTTGACGACCTTGATCATCGAGTCACGGAGCGCCAGTGCAATCTCCTTGTGCTCTTTTGAAGCCGAATTGTTGATCCAGGCGAAGATCGCTTCGCCGGTCTCGATGGTGAAATCGAGTTTCGGGGCCATTTTGGAGAGCTCTCCGGTAAAGCAAGCCATACTGACCAGCACCCGGGGGACGTTGCTGCTTTGAACGTGAATCTTTCCGCTGCCCTTTGTGAATACGGGCTTGTATTTATTGAAAACCCTCCTTGCGAGTTCCCTTTCTTCAAGTTCTCCGTTGCGTGTGAGGTGTCCGGGATTGCCGCCGTGCGCTGCCATCACTTGCCTTGTCTCCGCAAGCAGGGAGTCTCCGGATGCGCTCAGGTACCCTCCGTCCTTCGCTTTCTGAAGGATGGATTCAAGTTTTGTGTAGTCCTCGGTCTTTGAATCCGTCCTCGAGCCGTGGCGGCCGTAGTGGACCAGATAGAAAGGGGAGTAGCCCTTCGGGGCCGGTGTCACCTTGTCGTCCTTGAATTCATACACGTGGGTGTTGACACCGCTGCGGTCCGGGTCTTCCCGGAGCATCTGCATCTGTGCCGGAAGCGTCGTACTCCACGCAAGCGCTATTGCTGCAAGAATCAGTTTTCTCATAACTTTACTTTACTACCGCCAGTCCGTCGAGGACCGAACGCTCGGTCCTGCCGGAGTTAGCCGGGGAGTTGTGCCTGGAAAGCGTGCCGTCGGTGCCGCGTACGGTGAAGGTCGAAGAGCCGCCGCCGTCGAGGTTGATGGCGTCATAGGCCCCTGCGGCCTTGAGGATTCTGGCGAGCACCTCATAGGACACGCTGTAGGATCCGGTGGAGTATTGCTCCTGGCGTCCGTCCACAACGAGCATCCACACTGTCTTGCCGTCCTCAGATACGCCTACCGCCGTTCTCGGCTCCTGTCTTGTGTCCTGGAAGGAGACCTTTATGCCGTTCGTAAGCAGAGCCTGACGGCCGCCTATCGCCTCCTTGATGTCGCTCTTGACCGAAGGATATTCAGTCTGGCTCAGGCACCTTGCTGTCCCGTCATTCAGAACTGCGAAGACGGTGCAGACAGCGTCGGTGAAGGAGTCCTTCAGACAGGTCCCGCGGCGGTACAGCACCCCTTGCAGAGTGCAGGTGCTGCCGTTGCCGTCGACGGAGAAGAAGTCTCCGTTGGTACCGCCCCAGACGGTGATGCCGGTCCTGCTGTTTTGCAGGGCCTTGAGCTGGGGTGTAATCTGCTGGGTGGTGTTGAAATTGGCGTCGTTGTCGTCTTTCAGTGTCGCGACCACCGTGGCCTTGGTCATATCGACTTCGAAAAGGTAGATTTTCCTGACCATAGGGCTAGAGTCTCCGCCGAAGCTGTCCTGCAGGTAGGCGGTCATCTCGAAGTTGATGACGCCGGGGGTTATTTCGGAGTAGGTGTCTTTTGTGACGGAGGTGATGTACTCACCCGCCGACATCGCATAGACCAGTTTGCGGCCGTACACGGTCGAAGCCTTGAATTTGTCGTTGTTGAATTGCTGTGTGACGTTTACTGTGGCCTGTTTGGTCCCGTCGGTGGCCTTTACCGTGAAAGATGCCTTGCGGTCCGATCCGGTGAAGTTGACGTCCGCCGAGATGTTGAGCACCGTGGCGCTTCTCTGCTCCAGATGCATCCACTCGGCCCCGTCGCTTTCAAAGTTCCATCCGCCGTCACAAGTGACCGTAATGTAGGAGGCCGTCCCGTAGGTGTCCAGCGTGACGCTCGTCGCGGAAATGAAGCCTGAACTCACATTGCCGTACTGGACTATCTGGAGCACCTTGCCGGCGCTGCCCGACTTGACGGTGACCGATGCGTTGCGGTCGTCGTCCGCCGTGTTGGCGGAAACCCTTATTTTGAGCGGGTCTCCCGCCGCGCCCTCGCCTGTGAGTACGGTCACCCAGGCGTCCTTCGAGGATGCCGTCCAGGAGGCGTTGCAGATAAGACCGCAGTCGTGAACCGCCGCTTCGCAGGGAATCAGCATCGGGTTCTGCGCAAAGGCAATCGAGCCTGCCGCCTCCGCCCCTTTATCCTCCTTGCAGGAGAAAAGGAGCGGGCAGGCGAGCAGAAGAAGGAATATTTTTCTGATTTTCATCGTTTATTCACCAACAAAAGCGCCCATGGCGGATCCGGTACGGTCGTTGCCCCACTGGTCTTTCAAAATCACGCCGCTTTCAAACGGGGCGTTGAGGCTCTGGAGGCCCGCGACATCATAACCGTAGGTCTTGGCAGGGTTCTCCGTGCCGATCAGGCTGAATACGGAAGTCTTGCCTTCTTCGGTCTTGGCCGTTAACATAGTGGCCACATCGAAGGCCGGAACGCTGTCGAGAACACCGCCGTTGACGTCGAGGATGTCAGTTCCGGAGATGCATTTATGGACTTCGATTGTAGAATTGGCTACCGTGAAGAAATCCGCCGCATCCGAGTTTGCCGCCCAGGTGTTGCCGGAAACTATGCTGTTGTAAACTTTGACCGTGCCGCCGGGCATATCGATGCCGATGGCTCCGCCGACGTCCGCACTTGTCCTTCCGCAGTTGTTTTTGACTATCGTGCAGTTGTAGATATTGCCGATTGTGGGATATGAGGCATTGTCAGAATGGAACGCAAGTGCACTGCCCGTAGATTTTGATGTGTTATTGAAGATGGTGGAGTTGACCATATTCAGCGTTACCGACGACTTTTGCGCGCGGGCATAAATGGCTCCGCCTCTGCCATTCGAGGAGTTGTTTGAGAATTCGGACCCTATGACGGTCAGTTTAGTGGCGCTGTCATTAGTGAATTCATAGATGGCTGCGGCGAGACCGGCGGTGTTTTCCCGGAATATACAGTCATTAAGGGTGACGTCTGCTCCGGTATAGACCAGGTTGGCACCATTTGTAGCTGCGCCTGTGTCGTAGTTCTTAGCCTCATTGCCCTCAATGAGGCACTTGTCAAACAGTACTTTTGCATAGGTAACGCCGAATCCTCCACCCATATTCCCCTGGTTCTTTTTGATAATGCAGTTGGTGAGGGTTGCCTGGACGTCGGAGTCGGCATCGGCTCCGCGGATATACAGGCCGGAATTATTGCCGGAGGTTACGTTAAGTGTAAATGTACAATCCGTCGCTACAAGTTTTGACGGGCCGGCGTTGGCAGCGGAGTAGACATAAAGGCCTGCCGCTACGCCCTTTCCATCGTTGCCGGTAAACAGGCAGTCCTTGATGGTCATATCACAGGAAGCAGCCCAAAGGCCGGTACCGTTTTCGGTGGAGCTGTTGCCGCTGACTTCTATGTTATTGAGTTTTGCTTTCAAGTCGTTAAGGAAAGCTCCGACGGCGCTCTTGCCCTTATTGCCGTAAATCTTGACATTTTCCATCTCCATCTCCGCTTTTGCGGCAAAAAGCCCGGCGCCATAGTTGTCGGTGTAATTCGCTTCGTTCACGGGAGAGGTTACCTTTGTGCCTTCAGTTGCCTCTGAAGTGTCACCTCCGGTGATGCCGAGGTCTTTGAGAGTAACCTTCGACGTGGAGGGAGCGGTCACGCAGACGGTATGATAAACGCCGTCGCCGTCAAGGATGGTCTGGCCGGGGCCTGCACCGATAAGGGTCAGCCCGCGGGCTATTTCGAAGGTCTTGCGTGCGTCGAGCCCGGTCTCGTCTCCGAGAATGGCACGCGTGGGCTTATATGTGCCGGCGGCGAGGTGGATAGTCGAGCCTTCGTCTGCGGCTGAAAGCGCGTAGTCGAGGGTTGCCGGATCATCGGCGGTGAGGCCCTTGGAACCTACCCTGCCGGTAGGGGAGACATAGACGTCCCTGGCGCCTACGATGATGTCCAGGCTGACAGGAATGTATTTGTAGCTCTTTGCATCACCAATGCCCTCATAACTCCGGAACTCCTCGACATCGGCCCAGAGGAGATCCTCATAGGTGCTGGTCCCGTTGTAGGTGAGGACGATTTTCATACCGCCCGAGACGGAGAACCAGCCGATAGGGAAGCGGAAGGTGAGCCCGCCCGCGACGTTGGCCCCGCCGGGGAAGTTGGCGGTAATGCTTTTAAGGTTGCCCGTAGAGGTGACCTTGCCGGTCACGGGGTTGACGGTGCCCTGGCCGGCGAGATTGCCCGCGACCAGAGTCTCGTCAACAGGCGACAGCGTCACGCTGTTGAGAGTCATCTCCACAGCAGGAAGGGTGATCTCAAGGACGGAAGCGACCGGGAAGAAGGTCATAGCCACTTCGCCTTTTTCGGGCGCGGCCGTCGTGTAGGCGTACATCGGAAGCCTGGTCTGGCTTTCAGAGCCGGAAATCGTCTGAGTCTGGTTGATTGTGAACGCTCCGTACTGGGTGCAGCTGTAAAACGCCGAGAGAGGGTTGATGCCGACCATCCCCTGGGTGAGACCGTCTGCGGAGGTGAAGTCCGCGTTGGCCCCGCCGGCGGCGGTGGTGAAGTTGTAGGCCTCTCCGTCGCAGGTCACGAGAATGGCGTCATTGGCGTTCCAGGAGATGGCGTCGGAAGCTACGGTTGTCTTGGTGGTGGCAATGGACGCCTTGATGGTAAGTTCCTTTTTGCCGAGATCTTCTCCGCCTTCTTTTTCCTTGTTGCAGGAAACGAGGAGCGAAAGGGCACCGAGTGCCGCAAGTAAAAGAATTCTTTTCATATTGCTTATAGTGTTGTTGATCCTATGGTGTATTTTGAGCGCGCTACTCCGCGCTGGTCAGTATTGAAGACGGAGGCCTCTACGGCGGGGATGAATCCGGCTCCGAGTGCCGCCATCGCTTCTTTGCTCATACCCTGGGAACAGGCCGGGTTGGCTTCACTCTCAACGATGGTGAGTGTTTGCGTCTTCCCTCCCCAGAAGCCGAATTCGGACAGCATAGTGGCCGCATCGAAGGTCCATCCGGAAATAGCGTCGCCTGTCGTTGCATATAGCTTGTCTCCGACTATTGAAGTTTCGTAGGTGATATTGGGGGTGTTGGTGCCGATTGCCGAGCCGATACCGATATCCTTGCCGGCATCGCACGTGTTGCCGGAAATGATGCAGTTGTAGATGTTGGTCGTGTTGTAGTTGTTCCAGAGGGAAACACCGCCGCCGAGAAGCGTCGCGGAGTTGCCTGTGATGGTGCAGGCGATCATAATGAGCGATGAGTTCTTGCCGTTGGCGCCGTAGCCCTGGATGGCTCCTCCGTTGCCGGACTTGTTGCCATAGAAGGTGCAGTTGACAAAGACGGCGTCGGAGAGTTCCCTGATATAGGCTCCGCCGCCGGAGCGGCCCGCATTGAACATCGTGTTGTCGTTGCCGGAGAAGGTTGTGTTATAGATGCGGCTTACGCTGGGTCTTGACTCCGAATTGATGCTGTAGAAACCGGCCGCCTGCTGGGCGGCGATATTGTCGGCTACGGTGCAATGGTTCATATAGAGGGTTGCTCCGCAGTTCCAGATGCCGCCGGCATTCAGGTTCGATTCATTGGAAATGATCCGGCAGTTCTCCATAGAAACTATCCCGTCGGGCTTCAGGTAGACTCCTCCCGCGTGGTTGCCGGCCACATTGCCCGTGATTATACAGTCTTCGACATCGACAATCGAAGTCCCCGTGACCAGGCCGCCGCCGTAGGCGGTGTTGTAGGAGATGCCTCCGACATCGAAATTGACTTCGTTTTCTTCCTTGGGTGCCTTGAAGGATTTGCCTCCGGTGATGGTGAAGCCTTTGATGACGGCCTTCTTGCCCTCAACTTTCGCCGAGGTGACGGTCACGACGTGGTAGGCCTTGTGGGACTCGTCGATGTCGCCGGAAAGGACCGTGACGTTGGACGAAGGGTCATAATCGGCCGCGGCGTCGAAGGAGCCGTCGTCGGCGTTGGCGGGGAATCCCCCCTGAAGGAGGAAGTTGCTGTGGATCTGGAAGGTCTTGTTGCACTCGTCGGTCTCGTCCGACCCCTCCAGGAAGGCAGTCGGGGAATAGGTGCCTGCCGCTACGTAGATGGCGTCGCCGTCGGCGCACTGGTCGATGGCGTTGGCGAGTGTCGTGGCATTGGCCCAGGAAAGGCCGCTGGCTTCTGCCGAGCCGTCCGTGCGGACATAGTAGATGGTGGCCTCGCCGCCTTCGGAACTCTCCTGCTCGACCGTGAACGTGCAGAACTGGTCTTCGGTCACGACGGCGCGGATCTCTCCGGTACGGACTTCGACCGTACGGTTTTTGGCCACCTTGACGGTGATGACCGCATCTCCCTCTCCGCGGCGCGGCGAAACGCTCATCCAGCTGACGGTCGAGTATGCGCGCCAGGGAAGGTTGGAATGGATGGTGACCTCGAAGGTGGCAGCATCGTTGCTGACGGTCTTGGACGGTTCGGACCAGGCCATAACAGCTTTCTGCGGCACGAACGAGGTGTCCTGATATTCTTTCAGGCAGGCGCTCAGAAGAAGCGCCGCCAGGATAAGTACTCCTGTTTTACGCATAGCCTTCATCAGTTTTGAATGATTGCAAGTCCGTTGACGGCAGGCTGCTCGATGCCGTTATCGGAAGGGGTGTTGCACACGGGGAAGAGTTTTTCTCCCAGGTCGTCGCGGCGCACAAGAGTGGTCTGGGCTCCGCTTTCGAGAAGGGCC
Source organism: Bacteroidales bacterium (assembly GCA_017553405.1). Taxonomy (GTDB): domain Bacteria; phylum Bacteroidota; class Bacteroidia; order Bacteroidales; family UBA932; genus Cryptobacteroides. The sequence goes on along the minus strand of JAFZME010000118.1, from coordinate 14,309 downwards.
GCATCACTGGCGCCCGCCGCACGGAGGACGGCCGCAAGGTCGGCGCAGGTGATGCCGTTGGAGTAGTAGAAATAGACTCCGTCCACGACGCCGAGCCAGGCGGTCATCCTGTCGGCCGACACCGCGACGAACGTCCTCGCCGCCGCTTTGTCGTTGGCTACCTGGACAGGATAGCCGTCCTGCAGGATGCGCTTCCTGGTCCCAAGTGCGTTGACAAGGGATCTCCTGTAGGTGGAGTAGTCGGACTGCTCGCCTATGAGGACCGTGCCGTCCGCCAGGGTGGCGAAGAATCCGCCCTTGTCGTCTGAGAAGGTCGTCTTGAGCGCGTTGCCTCCTCTGTAGCAGATGCCGAGCGGGAGCTTGTCGGACGCCGAGAAAGCGTCGCCGTTGACCGCTCCGAGCACGGTGGAGGATTCGTTCAGGACGGCCGCCTGGTCCGACAGGACCGCCGTCTTCTGGTCTGTCGCAGGGGTTGACACTGCAAGCGTCGCGGCCCCCACGATGACCTTGTACATATAGAGTTGCATCGCGTAGCCGTTCTTGTTGAGATAGCTCAGATCCAGAAGGCTGACGCCCTGCGCAAGGTTGGTCACCTTGTCGTGCTTGACGTGGCCGAAATAATCCGGAGCGCCGTCCACGATCTCCTTCGCCATCTTGGTGGATGTCTCAAGGGAGAAGGGAGGTTGCTCGAACAGATCGCCTTTGCGGCATGATACGGCCGCAAGGACGATAAGTGATATGCAGATGTACTTTTTCATACGATCAATAATTCGGGTTCTGGGGTGCAAGGAGCGAATTGTTCTGGAGTTCCGCCTCCGGGATGGGGAGGAGCTGCTGGTATTCCTGGATGCCGAGCTCGTTCACGGCACGTCCGGTGCGCACGAGGTCGGTGAAACGTAGGTTTTCACCCACGAATTCACGCCGGCGCTCCAGCATAACCGCATCCTGGAAAGCCTTTTCGGTCATAGGATAGACGCTTTCGAGTCCGCGTGCATTCCTGAGGTCGTTGAGTCTTCCTATTCCCCTTTCCACGCCGCCGGCCTCTGCGCTGATGAGGTACATCTCGGCGAGACGCGTGACGATGAACGGGTCGGTCCCTGTCTGGCCGCTGGGGTACTTGTTGATGAAGTTGAGGCCGTCAAGGGTGGTGATGGATATCTCCTTCCGGAGGTCGCCCTCTTCGAACATCGTCATCACGTCGGGGGCCGGCATATACACGTAGCTGCCCTTGTTGGGGTGATTGTAGGAATAGAAGAGGGTGCTGATCGAGATGTTGGATTTGTCTTCGTTCGCGCACTTGAAGGCGAAGAAGGTCTCCGTGTTGGTGGCGTTGCGGAAAATGTTCTCGAAGGAATCCAGCTTGTAGCGCGGGATGGCGATGAGGGACTCGGCAAGGACCGCAGCCTCAGCCTTCCTTCCGAGGAACATCAGGGCGCGCGCCTTGAGGGCTGTCGCCGCGTCGCGCGAGACATAGTAGATGTCGGCGCTGTCTCCGAGGAGGGCAATGGCGCTGTCGAGGTCCCTGAGAATCTGCTCCCAGACCTTTTCGGCCTTTTCGCGCGGCACGTCGTCGACGGTGTTGCGCGTAAGGAGAGGGACGTCGCCCCAGCGGGTGACAAGCTGCAGGTAGATATAGGCCCTGAAGAAGCAGGCTTCGCCGAGGACCTTGTTGCGCAGGTCGCCTTCGGGAAGCCGTTCGGCGATGCTGTAGACGTTGTTGACCTGATAAAGGGCCTTGTAGGCGCCCTGCCACGCGTCGGCGACGATTTCGCTCTGGGCGTTGAGGATGTTGTTGATGAGGGCAATCGTGCTGGTGCTGTTTTTGGCAGTGCAGTTGCCTCCGAGGAGGTCCTCGATGATGTAGGACGTCCTTTGCGGGAGTTCCTGTACTTCCCAGTACATACCGACGCGAAGCTGCGGAACATCCTTTTCAGTCACCGTCTCCGGTGCTACGGCTGAATGGGGATGGAAATCCAGCATCTTGGAGCAGGAGGTGACTACTGCAAGCGTAAGAATCGTGTAGAGTATCTTTTTCATAATGCTGTCCTCCTAGAATGAAATGGTTGCACCGAGTTTATATACGGTGGCCCTCGGGACGCCGTAGCTGTTGACTCCGATCAGGGACGGATCGACGCTCGTGGAAGAGTCGGGGTCCCATCCCGGGTAGCGGGAGATCAAGGCGAGGTTCTCGCCCTGCAGATAGAGCCTGAGGCCCTTGATTTTCATCTTCTCGGTCAGGTTTGAGGGGAAATTGTACGCAAAAGTGACCGAAGACAGGCGGATGTTGGAGCCGTCCAACAGGTAGTTGGTCGCCGACTTGGCGTTCTGCCCGTGGTAGGAGTAGATGGGGCGGGGATAGGTGTTGGTGCTTCCTGGGCCTGTCCAGTAGTGCTTGCCCCATTCGTCGAGGATGGCCTGGTAGTTGCCGAGGCGGGTGGGGCCTGCCATCCAGAGGGCGTACACCTTGTTGCCGTAGGAGTAGGTGAAGAAAATGCCGAGTTCGAAGCCTTTGATCTTGAACGTGTTGCTCCAGCCGCCGGAGATAATGGGGTTGGGGGAGCCCGCTATGAAGCGGTCCTTGTCGTTGATGATGCCGTTGCCGTCGAAATCGTGGTATTTGACGTCGCCTGCCCTGTAGCCCAGCTCGTACTGGGGCTCTGGAACTTCTCCGTCGTACTGGTAGATGCCGTCGAACTTGTAGAGGTAGAAGGCGCCGACTTCCTGGCCGACCTGAAGGGCGTGGTAGTCGTTCAGGGAGATGATGTTGTCGTCGAGCAGGGAGGTCAGCCTGTTTTTGTTGTGCGACAGGTTGAACGAGGTGTCCCACTTGAGGGGACCGATGTCGATATGGCCGTCGAGGGTGAGCTCGACGCCGTAGTTGCGCATCGTGCCGATGTTGGTCATAATGGAGGTGAATCCGGTCGTGGACGCTGTCGGCTTCTCATACAGGAGGTTGTAGGTGTTCTTGAGATAGGCGTCGAAGATGATGCCGAAGCGACCTTTCCAGAAAGAGATGTCGAAGCCGGCGTCGTACTGGTCGGCGGTCTCCCAGGTGAGGTTCTCGTTGCCGTTGGAGGAGGCGTAGATGCCGCTCACCGAGTCGTAGTTCGCTCCGCCTCCGATCAGGGCCCGCCAGGCATAGTTGTTTATGCCGTCCTGGTTGCCGGTCTTGCCGTAGCTCGCCCTGACCTTGAAGTCGATGTCGGAACGGTCCCAGAATCCTTCCTTGGAGATGTTCCATCCCAGCGACACGCTGGGGAAGAAGCCCCAGCGGTGCTTCGGGGCGAAGCGTGAGGAGCCGTCGGCGCGGAACGTCGCGTTGAGCACGTAGCGGTCTTTCCACGCCACGCCGGCTCTGGCGAAGAACGAGGTGATGGCGTATTCGCTGATGCCGCCCGTCGCTCCCGCGAATACCGCGGCGGTCCCCACCGTGTCGTAGGACGGGGAGGGGAAGTTCTGGGCGTCGATGCTGTTGTTGCGTGCGGAGGTCTTCTGGTAGGAGTAGCCGGCCATCGCGTTGAAGTCGAAGTCGCCGAAGGTCCGCTGGTAGCTGGCGACCGTCTCCACGAGGTGGGAGATGAAAAAGCGGTTCTTCTCGATTATTCGCCCGTTGTCTTCGCAGTAGGGGTGGTTGGCGTTGTAGTAGATGTAGTCGAGCGTGTAGCTGGCGTCCGTGCTGTAGGAAACTTTGAGATTGAGGCCTTTCAGCGGGTGGATGTCCGTGAAGACGCTGCCGAGGAAACGGTAGTTCCTGACGTAGGACGTCGACTCGGTCATCAGCTGTGCGGGGTTGTGGCGGGTGAGCTCGTCGGTGCCGCCGAGGTAATATGCTCCGCTCGGCTTGTAGGGACGGTCGAAGGGCCTCTGCTCCACGGCGCGGGCGAGGACCGTCGAGCCGAGGTTGGCGCCCGGAACCCTGTTGGTCTGGATGAAGTTGCCGCTGAGGTTGGCGCCGGCGGAAAGCCACTTGGTCAGGTCGCTGCTCACGTTGACCTTGAGGTTGGCCTTGAGGATGTCGTTGGTCTTGATGACGCCCTCCTCGCTGCGGAACGCGCCGCCGATATAGTACTTCGTCTTCTTGGTGCCGCCTGCGAAGGAGACGTCGACGTTGTGGAACATACCCGGGCGGGTAATCAGGCCGAGCCAGTCGGTGTCGGGGAGACCCTGGTAGGGGTTCATAACGTGCTTGACATAGCTTGGGTTGTCCGGGGTGTAGCCCATCTGGGCGTTGTAGTTGTCGACGCCGGCGTTGTACACTTTGACCCAGGTGTCGGAATCGGCGTATTTCACGCGGTTCTTGCGGGGGAAGGTGTTGACGCCGCCGTTGTAGGAAATCTTGGTCTCTCCCTTGCCCTCGCGGCCCTGCTTGGTCGTGATGAGGATGACGCCGTTGGTCGCCCTGGATCCGTAGATGGCGGCCGAAGCGGCATCCTTGAGAATCTCTATCGACTCAATGTCCGAAAGGTTGAGGACGGTGAGGGAGCTCAGGTCTTCGCCATACGAATAGAGGGAGCCGGACTCGTTGTTGAGGGGAATGCCGTCGACGACGTAAAGCGGTTCGTTGGACGCCTTGAGCGAAGCGGAGCCGCGGATGCTTACGCGCTCGGCGGTCCCCAGGTTGCCGGACTGGGTGCCGACCGTCATACCGGCCACGCGGCCCTGGAGGAGCTCCGAGGGGCTGAGGGCCTGGCGGATGTTGTCGTCGTTGGGCTTGAACTTGGAGATGGCGTTGGTGACGAGCTCCCTTCTCTGGGAGCCGTAGCCGACGACAACCACCTCGTCGAGATACTGGCTGTCGGGCTCCAAGACGATGTTGATGCTTTGCTGATCCGGCGCGCAGGCGGCTTCCTGGTCTTTGAAGCCTATGAAGGACACGGTGATGACATAGTCGTCGTTTTGTGCCGGGATGGTGAATACGCCGTCAAGGTCGGCCACCGCATAGACGGAGGTCCCTTTGACCTGGACGGTGGCGCCGGGACACGGCGCTCCCAGGTCGTCTTTGACCGTGCCCGTCAGCCCTCCTTGCGCGTACGCGTGCGGGATGCCGATGAGAAAAACAAGCAGCAGAGCGGCTGCCGGTTTCAGGAATGTGGTTAGTTTCATTAGTTGTAGTTCAATCTAACGATTAGACTACAAATATAATAAAACTATATAATTGTTGTACTGTTGCGGCTATTTTACCGCGTCAAGCCTGAGGACGTGGCTGTGCCAGTCGTTGCTGCCGAAATAGGAACTCTTGCCGGGGATACGGAATCCGTTGCTCATCAGGAAGCGTCCGGAAACCACCTTCCCGTCGAGGGCCATAACCGGCTCGCCCTCAACCTTGTTGAGCTCCGTTATCCTGTAGTTCATATCCGGGTCCAGCCCTGCGAGAGGGACTCTCGGCGGGTGCTCTCCGCGGAGGAATTCAGTGCGCCACCAGAAGAACGCGGCCTGCGTCTTGTCCGGGCTGCAGTACATCAGCGAGGCGACTCCTTTCTTGTCGAAGGGCGACATCAGGCGGTAAAGGTCGCCGCACTGGACGGTCTCGCGGATGGTCTTGTAGTCCGCCACTGCGTTTTTGCATATCTCCCTCTCTTTTTCGCTGAGCTTTGAGGGCTGCAGTTCGAATCCGAGGCGTCCGCTCATCGCGACGTCGATCCTGTATTTCAGAGGGATGAGGCGGCCGGTCTGGTGGTTGGGCGATGCGCTCACGTGGCAGGCCATCGCTTCGGCGGGGAAGAACAGAGAGGTCCCCCACTGTATGCGGATGCGCTGGAGGGCGTCGGTGTTGTCCGATGTCCAGAACTCGTCGAACCAGGGCAGCAGGCCCCAGCCTACACGGCGGCCGCCGCTTGAGCAGAGCTGGATCGCAAGGTCGGGATAGGCTTCGCGAACCCTGTCGAGGACTTTCGTAAGGCCTCGCATATACTCGATGTACAGGTGGTTCTGGTTCTTCAGATACGGGGATCCGGGGGAATTGATGAGATAGTTGCAGTCCCACTTGATATAGGAAACCCCCGGTGCCTGCTTCATAATGTTGTCGAGCACGCCGAAGACGTGGTCCTGCACGGCCGGGTTGCAGAGGTCCAGCACCAGCTGGCTTCCGCCGCGCCCCGGGACGATGTCGCGGCCCTTCGCGCCTATCACCCAGTCGGGATGCTTCTCGTAGAGTTCGCTGCCGATGTTGCACATCTCCGGCTCAATCCATATGCCGAATTTGATGCCTATGCTCTTGCAGTAGTCGGCCATACCCTGGATGCCGTGGGGAAGTTTTTCGGGCAGGACGGACCAGTCGCCGAGGCCTTGCTTGTCGTCGTTGCGGGGATATTTCTCGCTGCCGAACCATCCGTCGTCGATGACGAAAAGCTCGCCGCCGATGGCCTTGATGTCGTTCGCCATCCTGTGCATATCTTCCTCATTGATATCGAAATACACGCCTTCCCAACTGTTGAGCAGGATGTCGCCCGGCTCGCCGCCGTGGGTGAGCATATATTTACGGCCCCAGCGGTGGAAGTTGCGGCTCACGCCGCCCATCCCTTCGTCGCTCCAGGAGTACGCCAGTTTCGGCGTGGTGAAGGTCTCGCCCTTGCCGAGCGTGTACCAGGAATCCCTGGGACAGATGCCGGCGAGGAAGCGGTGGGCGGAGTCGTTTTTGGTGACGACGCGCAGCTCGAAATTGCCGCCGTAGCAGAGTGCGGCGCCAATCACGCGGCCGCTGTTCTCACGCGGCTCCCCGTCGAGGGAAAACATCACCTCGCTGTGGGCTATGGCGTTGTTGCAGATTCCGTTGTGGCCGCTGATCTCGCGCGTGCCCCTCGCGAGAGGCTCCGTGACGAGCTTGCATTCGTTGCCCCAGCTGCCGTGGAGCGAGACGAGCCAGACGTCGCCTTCGTCAATCGGGAGGAAGCCCGAGTCGAAGCGGTGAAGCACCACGGGCTTCTTGCCTTCGTTGACAATGTCCGTCCAGGTCTCTATCATATCCTCCGCCTCGCAGCTGCGGTAGTGGATCCGCACCTTGAACGTCGGATAAAGGGGATCCTTGCAGCAGATCTCGAGTTCCTTGCCGCCTTCCAGGGCGCTTATCGAGGCGCTCTCCACCCTCAGGTCCACGGTCACGTTGCCGTCCGGCATCTCCACGCTCAGCGCGTCCGGAGTCGGGGCGGAGTCGAGCCTCGTCGGATAGGCGCTGCGCTTATCCGTGTTGAGCTGAGCCCCCACGAGGTCGCCCTCGGCAAGGCGCGCCCCGTAGTAGCGGAACGCCGGCGCTTTGCCTTCTTCGGCGTCGATGACCAGGCTCGTTTTTTTGGTGTCAATGACATACTTCTGCGCCATCGCCGGCACTCCCAGGAGCACCGCCGCGGCGATTGCTGTAAAAATTCTTTTCATCATTCGGACGCGTTTGCAAAAAATATATATTCTGTGCATTCTGTGTGCAATTGCGGCAAAGATTTTCGGCATTTTGCCGATTTTATTGGACGCGTTTGCAAAAAATATGCATTCTGTGAATTTTGTGTGCAATTGCGGCAACTACTTAAAGGGACGGCGGCAGGCGGCGTGCGCGGCTTTCTGGCAGATGGCGGCGGTCTCCTCGGAAATCGTGGAGGGGTGATACGGGTTGCCGACGACGTTGACGCCGGAGATGGCTTCGAACCAGGTGCAGGCGGCGGTGTAGCGGCCGTGCGTCAGCTCCAGGTGATAGCCGTCGCGGTTGAAGACGTCGCCCATCGAGCTTGCGCGCGCATTCTGGATGGCGGTGCCGGAGGGGATGATGCCGAACTTGTGGTTTTTCACCACCTGTTTCGACGCGGCGACTATGGCCTTGTACATCTTCATCTGGTCGCAGCCGTAGCGGGGGAATTCCTTGTGGGTGGCATCGGCCGAATAGGCCCACGTCTGGTGCCACAGGAACTTCGCGTCGGCCGGCACCCTGCGGCGGACATATGCCCTGAGGGCGCTCAGGTACGGCTCGAACGTCTCATATTCGCCGGACACTCCGCTCGCCTGCTGGAAACTCACGTAGTCCCACGGCTCGTCGGACAGCGCGTCTTTGAGGGCCGTGCCTTCCCGGTTGGTCTTTTCGCCGCCGACAATCTTGCGGTAGGCGTAATCGGCCTTGCCCGTGACGGTGTTCTTGAAGTGCCGCTCCAGGGTGCAGCCGCCTATGTACATATTGCCTATGACCACAGGGATGCCTGCCGCATCGAAAAGCTCCCAAAGGTACTGCTCCACGGCATCCTGGGAGAAGCTGTTGCCGATTGCGAGGATACGCAGGGTGTCTTTCTGCTGCCCCAGTGCCGCCGTGAAGAAAGCGGCCAGCGCGATGATAATTGCTAAAATGCGTTTCATATTCAGCAAATGTCGCAAATCTTTACGCGAAAAGCAATATATTTGCAGTTACGAGAACTTGATATGACATTTCTTTGCTCAATGCTGATCAGTGGTACAGTAATGCTTTCCTCCGCCCCCGGCACGGTCCCGTCGTTCGAAATCGCGGAGGAGCGCGATGTGGTCTACGGCGAGGCGACGGGCTATTGGACCGAGTCCCAGGACGGGCCGAAGGGGAAGTCCAGCTTCCTTTTCAAAAAGCGCGGCAGGCCGAAGCCGCTCGAGTTGAAGCTCGACCTCTATCTCCCTAAGGGCGATGAGAGGGAGTCCCGGCCGCTGCTCCTTATGATGCACGGCGGAGCCTATTTCGTCGGCCACAAGGACGAGCTCGGCCAGCAGGAGTGGTGCCGCTACTTCGCCTCCCTCGGCTATGTGGCCGCCTCCATCGACTACCGTATGGGCTACCACATCAGGAAGAAGGACATCACCAGGGCCGAGGACGACGCCCACGAAGACGCCGCGGCGGCACTGTCCTATCTTCTCGGCAGGGAAGATCTCCGTATCGACAGGGATCAGGTCTACCTTGCCGGGACCAGCGCCGGAGCCGCCATCTCCCTGAGACTGGCCTACGAAGACGCGTCCGAGGACAGGGACTTCCGCATCCGCGCCGTGGCCAATCTGTGGGGTTACGTCAACGACATAGAGGTCCTCACAAGAGCCTCCGTCCCGATCCTCTCGTTTCAGTCCGAGCACGATCCCGTCGTGCCCTACAAAAAAGGGTACCCGCTTAATGCGAGCACCCTCATTTCAAAGGCCTGGGGGACATATTCAATCCACGAAAAAGCCCTGTCCCTCGGCATCCCGTGCGAGCATCACCCCTGCTCCGAGCGGCGCCACAAACTCCATATGGACGACAAAGGCGTCCTTACCCCGCGCTTCTATGAGATCCGCGACAGGATGGCCGCCTTCTTCGCCGAAAACGGAAAAGACTAGTCTTTCAGGAAAGTAAGATTGCCGACGTAGGTGTCCTGATAGACCATCTTGGATTTGTCGTCGCTAAGATTGCCGTTGGCCAGAATGTACGCGGGGATGGCGGTGTCATAGTGGTATTTCTCCTCGGTGGTGCCGTAGGTGATGACCACTTTTGAAGTCTCCGGATAATACTCATAATCGCCGGACAGGACATAGTAGCCGTCCCCGTCCTTCAGGTTGACGCGGAGTTTCACATAGTCTTTCTTGAAACTCAAGACGAAGGATGCTTCGGCGTTCTGGGCTTTCCAATAGGTGCCGATGAAGTCGTCTTTCCTGGTGGGGTCGAATTCCTTGTCACAGGCGGTGGCGCAGAGAAGCAGCAGAGTTGCCGCAAGGGCGCCGAGTGCAAGGGATAAAATCTTTTTCATAGTGTATTAATCTGTGGATTTTCTAGAAATATAACACGGGGAGACACTTGTGAGTCTCGTTCTTGTCCTGGTTGGTAGCAGAAAGCGTGCCGTCGGGGTAGATGTACAGGGCCATCGCGTCCTGGGCGGAACATTCCTGTGATGTCCAGTAGGTGTAGTTGCGGTAGACGGCGTCTTTATTGATGCTGAACAAGGCGACGGCTTTTGCAAAGGCCGTGGTGCGCTCCTTGACGGTCGCCGCGACCGTGGAGTTGTTGTCGGATGCGCCCGGCGTGCCGGCGAAGACGGTCTTCAGGTCGGCGACGGTCGGCAGCAGCCACGGCGTGGTGGCTTTGTAGTCCGGAGCCGTAGAGAGGTAGGCGTTTGCATTGAGACGGTCGTTGGAATTGGAACGACCGAAATAGTACTGATTGGAGACGTAGTAGATGCTGTTGTTCAAGTCGCCGCCGAAAGCGTTAAGTGCCTGAGGGGAGGAAACATAGAGGGCCTGGTGGACCCTGTGGGAATCGCCCCTGCCCATATTGTAATAGAGCAGGCCTATCGTGTTGTGGAAGGCGAGCCTTTTCACGCTGTTGGATGTGGAGTAAAGCAGGCGGCTGGCATAGAAACCGGTAATACCAGGTCCGGCGTAGCTGCTTATATTGTCGTGGTCCTTGCTGAAAATCTCGCCTCCCTGATTGGAATACGGGATGACGCTCCAGTTGCCGTTGTTCCAGTCGTGGTCCAGGTTGTACGGGTTGTCTTTCCTGCACACATAGTCGGCGTTGTGGGGAATCGCGATACCGTGGAGATGATTGTCTCCTATGCCCTGGAGGTCGCAGGCCGCCGCGAACGGGTCTTCGCTGAGATGTGAATCCCCGATGAAGCCGATGATGCCGAATCTGACCGTGTTGGTGGTGGGAATGCCGTTGACGGGATCCTCATAGATGCCGCCTCCGCGGTAGCCGCTGTCTGCGGTGTCGAGTTTCAGGGTTTTGTTGTTGTAGTAGATGGCGTCGCCGATCTTCGGGTGGAACGCGTCGTATTCGGAAATATAGAACAGGATGTCGAAGGGGTAGTCCCCGGCGTACAGCCTGATGTTGCCGCTGATCTTGCTGGAGGTCGTGCTCGTGCTGGAAGACGAGGCGCCGACCGTCATTTCGGTCCCGTCTTCATTGAGGGTTGCGTGGAGCCTGTAGGTGTCGGGCCCCCACATCGAGATTTTAGTGCCGGGCTTCACATAGCTGCTGTTCGCGATGCGGAGGCCGAAGGTCTGGGAGTAGCCGGTGCCGATGTACATCGTCCTGCGGCTCGCGTTGCCTTTGTGCCAGATCTCGATGCCGCTGGGAGCATCGTAGGGCTTGAAACTGACGTCGGCGTAGACCGTCGGGTCGGCTACGGAACTCACCCTGACCTTGCAGGTCTCGTTAGAGTAGCCTTTCGCCTTGACAAGGCCGGTTGCGGACACCTCGATCTTGGATTTGGGTCCCTGGACAAGCTCGTATGTCACCGCGTCGCGTGAATCTGTCGGGGTGAAAGTGTATTTGATCTGCAGTGTCTCGTCATAGCCGAGATCTGTAGCGGCGGACGGGTTGGCCGGGTTGGTTATCGTGATGGATTCGAATGGCTTGACAACCAGTATGGTCGCGCTCGCCGTTATTTCGGGGTTGTCCTTGGATTTGGCCCGCAGCGTGGTCTCGCCGACGGAGACTCCCTTGACGTTGCCGTTGGCGTCGACCGTGGCGATCGACGTGTTGTCGACGGACCATTCGACACGGCGCTCCGTGGTGCCGCTCGGGGTGTATCGTACGTAGGCGTGGCTTTCCGAGTCTTTCTTGAGCCTGACAGTGGCCGGCTCTATGCTTATGGCGGTCACCGGGACTTTCTCGTCCACGACCGTGACCTTGCAGACGGCCTTGATGTTGGGATCCGTGGATGTCGCCGTTACGTTGGACGTGCCGCGGGCGGCTCCGGTGACTCTGCCTCCGTCGACAGTGACCGAATAGGTGTTGCTGGATGTCCAGGTCACGGATTTATAGGTCGCGTTGGAAGGGCTGACGGTGGCGGTCAGTGTCTCGTAGTCTCCTGTGCAGAGCACGATCTCTTCATAATCCAGGGATATGCCGTTGACGGGGACGATGGGTTTGTCCGTATTGAATTTCTTGCAGCCTCCCGCTGCGAGAACCGCCGCGGCGAGGATAATGATGATCTTTTTCATTGCTTCAGAATCTTTTGCCCGAAACTATGCTGAGGAAAGTCAGGGCCAGGACCTTCGCGTCGAAGGCCAGGGAGTGGTTGCGAAGATAATAGAGATCGAGGTCCAGACGGATGAGCATCTTTTCGATGGTGTCCGTGTAGCCGTTGTAGAGAGTTGCGTAGGAGGTCACCCCGGGACGGATCTGGTAGAGGAATCTGTAGCGGGGGTTTTGCTTTTCAATCTGGTCTATATAGAACCGTCTTTCCGGACGGTAGCCGATGAAGGACATATCGCCGCGGAGAACATTCCAGAGCTGGGGCAGTTCGTCGAGGTGATGGGAACGGAGGAATCGGCCGACAGGAGTCAGGCGGTCGTCCTTGTCGCCGCCGTAGAGGGCGGGAGAGCCGTTTTCGGCATTCTGCCTCATCGAACGGAACTTATGGATGAAAAAAGGCTTGCCGTGGAGGCCTATCCTCTCCTGGGAATAGATCACCGGCCCTCCGTCGCCGAGCTTGACGGCGATGGCGCAGGCGAGGAACAGGGGGGAGAATACGACAAGCAGAATCGAGGATCCGACTATGTCGATGCTCCTTTTCAGCAGGTGGCCGGCTTTGGTCATTCCGTCGTGCTGGAAGGTGATCTTGTCGTCAGCTTCGTCTTTTTTTTCGGGGACTCCTTCGTTTTTGGAAAACAGCAGGCAGTCGACGCCGCCAAGCCTGGCGACCAGCTCGTCGAGCTCTTTGTTGTTCTTGCAGTGGAATACCGCCTTGCCGTCGATCAGCATCCCTGCTTTGCGGGGGTTGGTCGAGAGGAATCCCACCACGTCGTAGATCTCCTCGGCCTGCTCGGCAAGGGCTATGGACTCCGGCGAGGTGCCTTTGATTAGGGCCGTCCTTCTGGCGGCCTTTTCCATTATCTCTTTCTCCTCGGACGAGATCCTGTCGATCGTGAACCGGAGGTAGAGGGTGAAGAAAAGGGTGAAAACGGCGTCGAGGAGAATGGCCGTCGCGGACAGGGCCGTGGACGGCAACTTGATAAAGCCGGCGAGGATGGCGGCGATGGGGAATATCTCCTTGATCACCACCGTGAGGATGATGCGCTGGGCCGCGGCGAATGAATGGTAGCGACGGACGGCCTTGTGGCTTTTGGTTATAAGCAGACCGGCCAGGATGCCGGCAAGGGAAATGACGAGCCACTTGGCCATCAAGGTCGTGAACGAATGGATCGGGTCCGAGAGCCAGCGGACTGCAAGGAGCGCCAGCGAGGAGCTCAGAAGGGAAAACATCGTGTCCTGGAAGAATATCCTCCTTCCGGCCTTCGGCGTTATTTTCCCTTTATTGTCCATTGTGTAAATCGCTTACGAAGCACATCACAACACGCAAATATAGTATTTTTTAAGTGATATTCGCACAGTTGTTGTATATTTGCAATGTATGCGAAGGTTCGCGTTACATATCCTGCTTCCTGTCCTCCTGCTTCTGCCGGGGACATTTCTTTGCGGCCAGAACCACGTCCGCGACGCTATGCGCCGTGCCAGGCTGCAGCAGGAGGCGCTCGCCGCCAGGAATATGGACCGCGTGAGGTCCGGCATCCAGACGGGCGGCTACCTCGCCTTCACCGTCGAAAACGGCGACACGACCTATTACGACACCATCGACCCTGTCTGGGTTTTCGCCAAAGGCGCCAAGAGCAAGAAAAAGGATTGGCGCAAGTACTACAGGCTCGTCTACAACTTCGCCCGCGTCTATCCTTACGCCCTCGCCGCCGGCCGCCTCGACCAGGTCGCCGACAGCACCATCCAGGCGGAGAAGATGAACAAGCGTAAGAAAGACAAGTACGTCGCCGGCCTCCAGAAAGACCTTTTCACCGACTTCAGCGGCGCCCTCCGCAGTATGACCATCTCCCAGGGCGCATTGCTGCTCAAACTGATCGACCGCGAGAGCGGCAAGACCTCCTACGACATCATCAAGGAGTACAAGAGCGGCATCGCCGCCGGCTTCTGGAACGGCATCGCCAAGATGTTCGACAACACCCTCAAGGCCGGCTACGACGCCCAGGGCGCCGACAAGGACACCGAGGAGCTCATCCAGAAGTGGAACGACGGCACCTTCCCCGCCCTCTACTACTCCATCTTCTTCGAGTCCCCCCCCGACGTCTACGTCCCCGACAAGTACAAGTAGATCGCTTCGCGCCACTTCGTTTTTTCCACACTTCGTCCCTCCCATTTTCAATGGGCCCCTCCCTCTATGCCGAGGGTGGCATGTTCCAAAAACGAAGTGTCGACTCCGCTTTTTGTCATACCGAGGCCGTAGGCCGAGAGTATCTCATTCCTTAATGTCGAAAATACGGAGAAAAATTTTTTCTCCAAATGTGTAACGGTCGGATAATCAGTTATTTGACCGTTGATTTTTTGTGTCGAAAAAGTT
>JAFZME010000117.1 GCA_017553405.1 Bacteroidales bacterium | reverse complement strand
TCGATGCGGAGGTTGATCATCCGGCGCTCGAGCGAACGGGTGGGAGCGTCGCCGCTGAGCCACAGCATACAGCCGACCGGCTTGCCGTCCTTTTCGATTCCGAATGAAGTCAAGATTTCGGGAGACTCCGTGGTCACCTTCACGGCGTCAGTCGGCTTCTTCTCAGGAGTGAAGAAACTCGTTACGTGCCGGACCGCATAGAATTTCGGCCTGAGATAGACCGGTTCCTTGATGCCGTTCATACGGATAAGCCCGAACGACTGGAGCATCCAGCCGTAGTTGAGGTCGACCATCGTAAAGAAGGAGTACGGAATACCCATTCCGAAATGCGTGCAAGCCTGACGAAGGTCCCATTTTGCCTGCTTGTACTCGTCCCATTCGATATTCGCCATCGCGTGGCCGTATTCCAGCTGGCCGGGACATCCGGCTTCGCCCATCATAAGCTTTATCGACTTGCTGTACTTGTCCACATCCTCGCGGAGCTTATTCACCGCGGGGATAATGCGTTCAGGAGCAGGCCAATAAGCGTGATAGGTGATGTAATCGATATAAGGGATGCCCCCCGCCTCGTCTATCAGCGCGAGGGCCTGGCGGATGTACTCCCTGTCGGGACTGCAGCTGCCGAATGCCGCAATCTTCGCCTCCGGATTGACCTCGCGAATCGCCTTGGCGGTGCGGACAAAAAGGTTGGCATATAAGGGATAAGAATCGAGATTCTTCCTTCCGTCCGGCTCGTTCCATACTTCCCACATAGCCACCTTGCCCTTGAAATGCTTCACCGTCTCCCGGACATAGCGGAGCCAGGCGTCCATAGTCGGGCCGTCGGGGAACAACTTGGCATTGAGGTCGTGGCCGTGCTCGGAATATAGCGGATTGCCATAGCAAAGGCACATCCAGGGACGAATCCCTTCTGCTATGAGCCCGTCCACGTGGGCATCCAGCCATTTGAAATCGTATTTGCCTTTCTTCTTCTCGGTCTTGGCCCAGCCGCTCTGAAGGCGGCCATAACCGGCTCCGGTCTGGCCGACATATTGGCGGAACTGCTCGAAATCGGCATAGTCCCTGTCCATAGTCTCCACCCCGATGGACCAGATGGAGGGAGCGTCAAGGGAAGACTCGACGCTCTGCAGTTCTCCGGTTACGTGCAGCGGAGCCGGGTGGGCGCGGAAATTTTCCCAGGTGACGGACTTTTTCAACTCCTGCGCACTTGCAGGAAACAGAAATGCCGACACCAGGGAAACTGCAAACAGCTTTTTGAGCATAATTACTTGTTGAGTTCCTGCTTCCAGCCGTCCTCAACCTTGATGAGCTTCATCGTCTGCTCTTCATCGGAGCCATCCTTGTAGAGGACCTTTACCTTGACGGTGGCTTTCTCGCCGTCGATCTGGGTGTCGATGATGTCATAGCTCTTGAGGCCGCCTTTCTTCTCAAGCTCCTGGGAAGCTTTCTCCTCCATAAGGCCGGCAATCATCTTCTGGGTGTTCTCATCGACGTTGAAGGTCGCCGCGTAGGCTTCGTAGTCGCCTTTCTCGATTGCGGCCATAGCCTTCTTGACAAGAGTCTCGGGGCCGTTGGAAGCCTTGCAAGACATAAAGAAAAGGGCGGATGCTGCGATGAGCACGATGGAAATGATACGTTTCATAGTTAAAAGGATTAAAATTGATAGTATAGTTTATTGCCTGAATAATCAAGTATATGCTCCGGGAGAATCACTTCGCCGTCAATCCCGAATACCGCGATATTTACCCTGCGCCCCTCGGAAAGATCCATCCCCTCCGCCCGGAACAGCCGCCACACGAACTCCGTACAATAGACCTTCGACGAATCGGCGAGATCGTAGTCGCCGTCGAAAGCCACGCTGTCTCTTGCCGCCTGAACCGCTCTTTCACACAGCCTCCCCGCGTCCTTTATCCCTGTGCGGACGAGACAGCCCCTGAAGGCCCTGTCCGGTGCGAAGAAAGTCTCGATGTCCTCCAGCTTCACCCTGTCGAAATCGCCCTTGAACTCCCGTTCGCCGGGGACCGCGTGGGCCACTTTCCACTTCCCGCCGTCGAAGACCACTACGCCAATGTGGCTGTAGACGCCCTTTTCTTCCGCCGTGGTCACGGCCCGGCTGAAAAGGCCGCGGCCGCACCTGAACGCCAGGTCTCCCTCGGCAATCCCGCCATACGGAAGCTCGGCTTCTCTCCTTTGCGAACACGCGCCGGCAAGAAGAAGCGACAGAGCAAGTATCATCGGCCTGACACGCATACCAGAACCAAAGATATGCAATAATTTATGTGATTCCAAATCAGTATATTTTGATATTCAGCATTTTTTGGTATTTTTGCGAAGAAGTGCCACTGTTAAACCGGACAATTATGAAAAAAATCATTGCTGTTCTTGCCGCATCCGTCGCGATGCTGCTCTTCGCGGGCAAAGCCCACGCACAGGACATCATCCTGACACACGATGGTGATATCATCACGGCCGTCGTTTCCGAAATCAGCGAGACCGAGATTGTCTACAAGTCTTTCGACAACCAGGAAGGTCCCAACTACAAGATTGCGACTTCAAGAGTCCAGAAGATCCGTTTCGCCAACGGCACCGAGCAGGCATTCAGCCAGCCGGCTCCCCAGACGGAAGTTCAATCTGCATTCCAGGCCGCTGACAGGACTCCGACCTACAATGCTGCCGAAGTCAACCGTTCCGGCTATATGGTCCACGAAAACGGCGAATTCATTCTCGGCGGCAGGACACTCTATGAAGGAGAGTACCGCAACTACTTCAATGACGACGAATTCGAGACCATCAACGGCGCCCTCAAGCAGAGAAGGGCCGGTAAGGGTATCTTACTGGCCGGTACAGGCTGTGCCGGCTTCGGTCTGGGCCTTATGATTCCCGCCGGAATCTGCCTGCTCGTAACCGACACTTATTACAACTACACCTATTGGGCGCTTCTTTACTCCGGCGCCGCATTCTTAAGCGTAGGCTGCACCCTCCTTTCCGTCGGTATTCCGCTCTACTGCATCGGCAACGGCAGGCTCAACTGGGCCGCCGACAACTACAACCAGCGCAACCGTATGTCGCTTGACCTCACCGTCGGCCAGTACGGTCCCGGGCTTGCTTTCAGATTCTAGAACAATATGAAAAAGTTTATCGCCATCCTTTCCGCATCCGTCGCGATGCTGCTTTGCGCGGGCAAAGCCCACGCGCAGGATATCATCCTCACGACCGACGGCCAGCTCGTTATGGCCATCGTCACCGAGATCAGCGACGCCAACGTCACCTACAAGGCTCCCGACAACCCGGAGGGCCCCGACTACAAACTTGCCACGGCGAAGATCCAGAAGATCCGCTTCTCCAACGGCACTGAGCAGACTTTTAGCCAGCCGGCTCCCCAGTCCGCCCAGCAAGCGGTGCCCTCGGCCTTCCAGGCCGCTGACAGGACTCCGTCCTACAGCGCCGCCGATGTCAACCGTTCCGGCTATATGGAGTACACCCGCGGCGAATTCGAAGTGGCCGGCAGGGAGCTCTACGAAGGAGAGTACCGCAACTACTTCAACGCCGACGAATTCGAGACCGTCAACAGCGCTATGCACCAGAGAGGCGCCGGCAAGGGCCTTATGATTGCCGGTGGTGCCGTTCTTGGTGCAGGTACAGCGATCTTTGGCGCATCTTATTACTGCTGGGTTACCAGTTTTTATGAGAGCTACGGACCCGACTATACCGCATTCGTCTTTTCGTGCGCAGGCGCTGCGCTTATGGGAGTCGGCGGCACGCTTATGACCATCGGTATCCCCCTCTTCTGCGTCGGCAACGGCAGGCTCAACTGGGCCGCCAGCAGCTACAACCAGCGCAACCAGCTGGCCCTGTCCTTCGGCGCGGGCCGCGACGGCGCAGGTCTTTTCCTCCGCTTCTAGCGTGGAGCGCAAGTAACTGTCGCATAGCGACTTATGAAAAACCCCTTATGTCAAATGGCATAAGGGGTTTTTCACAAATGGCTGGTGTTCAGCGACATATGCTCCACGCGCTACCAGGGGTACATCACGCGCCACCGGGGGTACGTCAAGCGCTACCAGGGGCGCTGGCCGCCATAGCCGGGACCGCCGGGGCGCTGACCGCCGCCAAAGTCGGGACGAGGGCCTCCGGGCATTCCGCCGCGGTTCATCTGCTCATTTCTCATACCGTTGTGGTTGTTCTTCTCCTGACGGTAGACTTTCATAATCTGACGCGGGTTGAGAATGCTCTTGAATTTGGGATAGAACGATTCACGGACGTCGATGATCTCGCGGCTCTCCGCGAACTTGTCGAGAATTTCCTTCTCGATTTCCGCATCGGTCTTGCGGGCCAGTGCCTGATCCTCATTCTCCCCTTCAACCTTGACTTCCTTCACGGGATGATATTTCTGCTTTACAGCAAAGAGCTGGTCCTTGTATTCCTTGAATACTACCGTGAATTTCGCGGCGGTCGCATCGTCAAGTTCGAGCTCGTCGATGAGTTTGGAGCACTGGATGTCCACGATCTGCTCCCTTGAGAGGCGTACTCTTTCGCCCTGGGGCTTCTGGGCGAATGCTTCACTTCCGGCCGCTACTGCGAGCAGCGCGAGAATTGTAACTACTAACTTTTTCATAGCTTTACACATTTAGAGGGGTTAATTATCTGTTTTTATTCTTCCATCAAAGCGAGGAAAACGTCGTTGTCGTTGAATTCAAGCCAGGAGGCGAGTTCCTCGTCGGAAAGGGATTGTACGACATCGGCCATAGTGTTCACCTGCGGCTTCTGCCTGAGGGCGAAGAAGCCGGCCGAGGCCACCAGGACAAACGCGGCGGCTATGGACACCCAACGAAGGGTTACAACTCTCCTCTGCCGGCGGGGAATCGCCGAAAGCCGCTCGTGCATCTGCTCGAAATATCCGTCCGGGACGGTGTAGGGCATTTTTTTGCCGATCTTTTCAAATGACTGTTCCATATCAGGCAAGTATTGCGTTCTTGATTTTTTCTTTTGCATTGTGATAGGCCACTTTCAGGGTATTGACCGTGCTTCCCGTCACCTCTGCTATCTCTTCATAGCTCAGGTCGTCATAGTAGCGGAGGCTGAAGACCGTGCGCTGCTGGGGGCTGAGCGAAAGGAGTGCTTTCTGGAAGCGGAGGGCAGTCCCGTCGGAAAGATCCACTCCGGGCGAACTCTCGAGCCGGTCCATCAGGGCGGCAGAGCCCTCCGAAAGAGTCATCTCTCTCTTGCGGGAGAGATGACGCAGACTTTCGTTGGTGGCTATCTTGTAGACCCAGCCGCGGAGAGCATCCCGGTCACGGAGGGAGTCAAGGCCCTTGTATATGCGTATGAACGTTTCCTGCAGGACATCCGAGGCGTCGTCGTGGTCGACGACCATCCTGCGGATGTGCCAGTAAAGAGGCTGCTCGAACTCCTTTATGACATCTTCGAACGAGATTGCAGCGGCGGCTTTATGCAAGAAAATGTTCATTCTCAAGAAAACACTCTGCTTCTAAGAAACCCGCCGGAAGACAAAGTTAATGCCGCGTATCAAAAATTTTCCTTCATCGAGGAAACATAGACTCTCCATTTCTCGACGAGGGAGGTCATATCGGCCGGAACGGGGGTGGAGAAAAACAGGCGCTTGCCGCTCACCGGGTGAGTGAAACCGAGCGTCCTGGCGTGAAGCGCCTGGCGCGGGCAGAGAGTGAAACAATTTGTTATGAACTGCCTGTACTTTGCATAGATGGTGCCGGTGCGGATCTCTGAGCCGCCATAACGGGCGTCATTGAACAGCGGATGGCCTATCGAACTCATATGGACTCTGATCTGGTGGGTCCTGCCCGTCTCCAGGCGGCACTCGACTACCGTGATGAAGCCGAAGCGCTCGAGGACGCGGTAGTGAGTCACGGCGTGCTTCCCTTTCTCCGGGTCGTCCACGTTGCGGAAGCAGAGACGGTCGTTGGGATTGCGGCCGATATAGCTCTCTATCGTTCCCTCGTCCTCCTTTATATTGCCCCACACGACGGCAGTGTAGAGACGGTCTATCGAGTGGTCGAAAAACTGCTTCGCGAGCGACATCTGGGCCTCGTCGGTCTTGGCGACGACAAGAAGGCCGGAGGTGTCCTTGTCGATGCGGTGGACGAGTATGCCCATCCTTTCGTCGACGCTTCCCTCCAGGCCCAGGTGGAAGGCCAGGGCGTTGACGAGGGTGCCGGAGAAATGGCCGTGGCCCGGGTGGACTACCATCCCGGCCGGCTTGTTGACGACGAGAAGGGCGTCGTCTTCATATACTATATCAAGAGGAATGTCCTCCGGAAGTACCTCCACTCCCCTTCTGCGGTAGGGCATCACGAAGCGGATGATGTCGCCGGGGCGGACAATAAGGCTGGCCTTTGCAGGGACATCGTTCACGAGCACGAAGCCCGCCTTGATGGCGAGCTGCACCCTGTGGCGGGAAGTGTCTTCCTGGTGGGTTGCGATGTAGCGGTCGATCCTGTCCGGCTCCTGCCCCTTGTCGACGACAAGGCGGAAATGCTCGAACATTTCCTGCTGCTCGTCTTCGGGAAGGAGATCCTCCGGGGATATCATTTCGCGGGGACCTTAGAGAGGTCGTTGGTGAGCCAGATGGCGACGGATGTGCCCATCACTCGCGACGCCCTGGCGGGGCCGTCCTGCTTGTAGACCACGGCGTCGAGGGAGTCGGCGTAGGTCTTGATGCCCTCGTCAAAACGCACGCGGCCGACATTGAGGAAGCTGTCGTGGATGGCGTCCATAGCGCTGATGTACTTCATACCCGAGAGATATGGTATGCGAGTCCTGTTGTCGGAGGCGTTGAGGCCGAGGGTAAGGTCTATCTCGGAGCCGGCGATGACTTTCTTGCCGGGGGCGATTGCCCTTCCGCCGCATTTCTGGCCGAGGACGTTGTTGGTCGCCATATCAGGGACGTATTCCAGGCGGCCGAGGGCGAGGCCGTGGTTGATGATCTCGGCCTTGGCCTGGACGAAGGAATAGCCGACGAGGTTGGGCATCGTCGTCGTACGCGGGACGACGGAGTTGATCGTGAGGAAGATCAAACGGCCCTTCTTGACCTCGGCGCCGGCCTTTGGCGTCTGGCGGAAAACCACGCCGGAGGCGAGACGCCTGACGAAGACGGAGTCGGTCACCTTGATCTCAACTCCGCCCTTCGAGGCGGCGGCCTCGGCTTCTGCAGGCGTCATATTGGTGAAATCGGGGACTTCGACAGTCTTGCCGTGATGAGTGGCGATATTGAGGAAGATGGATGCCGCCACAAGGATGACCGTGATGAAAATCACGGCATATATGAGGTTTTTGACTATCCAGTTGGAAAAGAATTCCTTCGTTGTCATTGCAATTGCTTTGATTTCTACTGTGCACGTTCTGCAAATATATGAAGATGGCGTGATAATTGCAAAAGTGCGGCCCGGAAATAAAGTTACGAAACGATATGAAAAAGCTGATGTTTCTCCTCGTCGCCGCGATGCCTCTGGTCCTCGCGGCTCAAAACGTTCCCGTCGTCGCCTCCGGAAGTCTCAATGACGTGTCACAAGTCAACCGCCTGAGCGTCAGGTTTGCCTGGGACGGCGCCACCATCGCCGGTATGAGCGAAAAGGCCTACGCCCTCACCGACAAGGCCTGGGAAGAAGGCAAGGCGGAGGCCGAAAGGCGTTTCATCGTGGAGCTCAATTCTTCGCTCCGCCGGGCCGCAATCGAAGCCGCCCCGTTCGATGACACCAAATATACGCTCCTCTTCTCCGTGCTTGAGGTCACGAAGACAGGCGATGTCTCGGGCATCGCATCCATCCTTGACAAGCGCGGCCGCGAAGTCGCCGTAATCGAGAACATTCTCGGCAGGGGCGGCAAGGTCGGGAGCTTCTCTTCCATCACTGCGGACGGTTTTGAAAACGCCGCGAAAAAGCTCGGCCGCTGCTTCCTCCAGGCCTTCGGCATCATCTACTCCCCCACCGAGGAGGAGACCGAATCCATCAAGCAGCTCCAGACCGAGATCGACTCCCTCGAAAAAGGCATCCGCGACGCCACCGGCGCTCTCTACCAGAGCGCCAAGCGCGCCACCCTCCAGCAGTACAAGCGCTTCCTCGAAAGCCTTCCGTTCAGCGGCAAGTAAGTTCCGCCGCCGGAAAAACGGCCGATTTTCCGTCCGCAAGCTCATTTTCCGGGCCCGCGGACGGATTTTTGGCCTTTTTTCCGTCCGAGCACCAATTTTTTACTATATTTACGGTTATGAAAAAGTACATCATCTTTATAGCTTTAGGCCTGATGGCCTGTTCCAAATCGGACGGGATAAAAGATCCTATAACGATATCATCACCGACGCCGACGGAGCAGATAACCAAAGTTTCCCTCTCCGAGTCGCAGAAAGGCTACGTGAAGGCCGGCAACGCAATGGCGCTGCGCTTTCTCAAGCAGATCTACGACGGAAAGAATCTTGTCTGCTCGCCGCTCAGTCTACAGTATGCCCTGGCGATGACGGCCAACGGCGCAAGCGGTGAGACGCTTCAGGAGATCACAGACTTCCTGGGCTACGGCTCCGAAGGCATCGACGCGCTCAACGCCTATAGCAAAATCCTGCTGGAGCAGCTCCCCGCGGTGGATCTGAGCGTGACGCTTAAGGTGACGGATGCCCTGCTGGTCAACAACAAGTTTCCCCTGCTCCCCTCTTTCAGCAAAACGGTGGAGGATTACTACTATGCCCCGGCGGAGAATATGGATTTCTCCGACCCGGAGAAGGTCGCCGCGCGCATCAACGACTGGGCCAGCCGCAACACCAACGGCTTCATAGACAAGATACTCGAGAGCGGGGACATCTCTCCCAGCGCCGCTGCATTCCTGATGAACGCCCTTTATTTCAAGGCCAAATGGGCCGGCAGCGAGTATGAGCCGATGTTCACCGAGGAAGGGACATCCGACGACAGCTTCACCCTGTCCGACGGCACAGTCAAGACCGTGAAGATGATGCGCAACGAGCTCTATTATCCTGTTGCCGAGATGAACGGATTCAAAGTGCTCGCCCTGCCATATGCAAACGAGAAGTTCCATATGTATATCCTGCTTCCCGATGAGAATGATCTTCCCGGCCTGCTG
Organism: Bacteroidales bacterium; assembly: GCA_017553405.1. GTDB lineage: Bacteria > Bacteroidota > Bacteroidia > Bacteroidales > UBA932 > Cryptobacteroides. The sequence continues at coordinate 7,822 of JAFZME010000117.1, read as the reverse complement.
ACCAAACTGCAGACCGTGTCCTGGGAGGACATTCAGCAGAACCTCAAGCAGGACGCCGAAGTCCACGTAAAACTTCCAAAATTCGACATCGAGAACAAGTTCGACCTCACCGACGCTCTTCAGGATCTTGGCGTCAGGCGTGCCTTCGAGCAAGGCTCCGCCCAGTTTGACAGGATGTTCGCCCCCCAGGACGGAGAATACTGGTTCCGGATAGGGAAAGTGATTCAGAAGTCAAAGATATCCGTAGCGGAATGGGGCACCGAGGCGGCCGCCGTGACCGCCGTACAGATGTACGCAGAAGGGATGCCCATTGTCAACCCCAGAAAGGTCTATTTCTACGCCGACCACCCCTTCGTCTTCGCCATCGGCGAGTCCTCCTCCGGCACAATCCTCTTCGAGGGCGTCTTCGCAGGAAAATAAAAAAATCCCGACCTGACGACAGGCCGGGATTTTTTTGGAGCGTAGCCGCTACAGCATCGCGAAGGGGAAGATCTTGGTGAGCCAGAAGTAGCCGAGGGCGAAGCCGATGACGCCGACGATGATGCCGACCTTGGCCATATCCTTGGTCTCGACGAGACCGGTGGACGAGGCGATGGCGTTCGGAGGAGTCGATATCGGGAAGAGCATCGCGATGGAGGCGCACACGGCGATGAAGCTGATCATTGCCTTGGTGCCGCCGAGGGCCACGAACTGGGCGTTGTTGGCCGCCTCAGGATCGGCCATACCGCCTGCGACGACGATAAGGATCGGGATGAGGAGGGCGGCGGTGGCGCTGTTGGAAATGAAGTTGGAGAGGAAGTAGCACACGACGCCTGCGATGATCAGCACGAGGATGACGCTCATCGAGCCGAAAGGAATCGCGTTGATGAGGACCTTGGCGAGGCCGGTGCCCTGAAGGCAGGTGCCGAGGGCGAAACCTCCCGCGACCAACCAGAGCACGCTCCAGTTGATTTCCTTGATGTCTTCCTTGCCGAAGATGCCGGTCGCGGTGAACACGCCGAGCGGGATGAGGGCGACGACGTTGGAGTTGATATGGGTCCACTGCTCGGTCGCCCAGAGGAGGATCGTGCCGACGAAAGTGATCCAGACCACATAGGTCTTCCAGTCGGCCTTGCGCTTGTTCTCGGGGATCTCGAGCTTGATCTCCTTGCTCTTGAAGGGGAAGAGAATCTGGAGAAGCACCCAGGCGATGAGGATCATAATGATGACAAAAGGAATCATACGGAGAGCCCACTCGCCGAAGGAGACGTCGTAGCCGGACTCCGCGAGGAACTTGACGGCCGTGGCGTTCGGAGGGGTGCCGATGGGCGTGCCGATGCCGCCGAGGTTGGCAGCGACCGGGATCGACAGGGCGAGGGCGATGCGGCCCTTGTCATCCTTCGGAAGGATGGCGAGGACGGGGGCCAGGAAGGCCAGCATCATCGCGGCGGTCGCCGTGTTGGACATAAACATCGAGAAGATGGAGATCACGATGAGGAATCCGAGCAGAACCATCCTGGGGTTGGAGCCGAAGGGCTTCAGCAGGGCCCTGGCCAGGGTGACGTCAAGGCCGAATTTCTCCGCCATAATGGCGAGGACGAATCCGCCGAGGAAAAGCATCACGACAGGGTCGGCGAAGGCGGCCATCAGGTCCTTGTAGTTGACGAGCTGGCCGAACTGCTCATTGCAGAGGAAGCCGATACCCTTGTTGGATACCGTGAGAAGGGATATGACGATGACGAGCAGGGAGGTCGTCCAGTTGGGGATGATTTCGAATATCCACATCAGGGCGGCGAACACGAACAGGGCTATAACCCTCTGCTGCACTACGGTAAGGTCGGCGATGCCGAAAAATGACGTCGGGACGGCCCAGAGGAAGATTGTGACGATGAGCACTATGGGCAGAAAGACACAATACTTCAGATTGAATTTGCCTTTTTCTGAAGACATATTTTTTAGGTTTAAGATTGTCATTAAAAGCGGCCGCAAATTTACATATTATTCCGGAAAAAACACTAACTTTGCCGAACTTATAATGAGATTAGTGAAATGATTAAAAAATTCGTACTAAGCCTTATCGCGGCAGGCGCGGCACTGAGCCTTAACGCAGCCACGGTGGAGCAGCCCGAAGCCGAAAAAACATCGAAGCAGGAGCGCAAGGAACGCATCAAGGATCACCTCGAGATGCATTTCAAGCCCTACGGCTTTATCCGCAGCTATATTTTCGTAGACACCAGGGCGACCAAGTCCCTCACGGAGGATATGTTCTTCTTCCTGCCCCTTGACAGGAAGCTTGCCGACAACGGCCAGGACCTCAACGCCGTCACCTCCTGGAACTTCCAGGCCATCACAACCCGTCTCGGACTCGACATAAAGGACTACCAGGTCGGAGGCACCAGCATTGAAGGCAAGATTGAGGGCGACTTCTACTTCCTCGCAAAGGAAGGCGCCGCCGCGACCTTCCGTATGCGTCAGGCCTACGTCAAGCTCGGCTGGGCGGAGCTCGGCCGCTCCGGCAAGTCAAGCCTCAGCCTGCTCGTCGGCCAGACGTGGCACCCTATGGCCGCTGATATGGCCCACGGCATCAACCTTGAGACAGGCGCTCCGTTCTCCCCGTTCAACCGTTCGGCCCAGGTCCAGTTCAACGCCAACCTCGGAGAGCACGTCACACTCACTGCCGCCGCGCTGTCCCATATGCAGTACAAGTCCAACGGTCCCCAGGGCGTGACCAACAAGTATATGCGTCATTCCCTCCCGGAGTTCTACGCCGGCATTAGCGTCAAGGCGGGCGGATTCCTCGGCAGGACCGGTCTTTCGATTATGAACCTCAAGCCCCAGTACGGCTTCTACAACAACACTGAGGACGCCACCGATCCTCTCAACGGCAAGAAATACAATGAATGGATGACCTCGTTCAGCCCGTTCATCTACCTGCAGTACACTAAGGGTATCTTCCAGATCAAGGCCAAGAGCGTATTCGCCCAGAGCGGAGAATATATGCAGCTCAACAACGGCTACGCCGCGACCGCCCTCAAAGACGACGGTATTTCATATGAATACACCCCCGTCAATGCCTCCGTCAACTTCCTTTCCTTTATGATTGGAAAGAAGGCGCAGGGGCTCCTGATGGTCGGTTACCACAAGAATCTCGGCACATTCAAGGATGTCCTCCCCGACAAGGTCTATTTCAGCGGCAACGGCTTCGCCAACATCAACCAGATAGTCCGCATCACCCCCGGTTTTATCTACAACCTCGGCAAGCTTCAGTTCGCACTCGAACTAAATTACACAATGGTTGAATACGGCAAAATCACTGGACTCCGCGTTCTTCCCACGGAAGATCTCCACTGGATAGACAACTACCGTATCCTCACAATGGTGAAATTCAATTTCTAAGAAATGCAGCATAAAGTCATCGACGCTGAAGACGTCGTGATACGTTTCGCCGGAGACTCCGGTGACGGGATGCAGCTCACGGGCACCCTGTTTGCGAACACTTCCGCAGTCTTCGGCAACTCACTTTCAACATTCCCCGACTACCCCGCTGAGATCAGGGCCCCGAAGGGCACGGTCTCCGGCGTGTCAGGTTTCCAGGTCCACATAGGAAGCCGCAAGGTCAACACTCCCGGCGACTACTGCGATATGCTCGTCGCGATGAACCCTGCCGCGCTCAAGGCCAATGCAAAGTGGCTCAAGCGCACCGGGCTCGTCCTCGTCAACTCCGACGCCTTCGACGACGCATCGCTCCAGAAGGCCGGCTTCACGACCGACGATCCCTTCGTCGAGGCAGGCGTATCCGACAGGAATATAATTGTCGCGCCCATCTCCAACCTCACGAAGGAGAGCCTGGCCGACAGCGGCCTCGATCCGGCATCCATCCTCAAGTGCAAGAATATGTTCACCCTCGGGATGGCCTGCTACATCTACAGCCGCCCGCTCGACTACGTCTACGGCTACATCGCCTCGAAGTTCGCGAAGAAGCACCCCGAGATGGTGGAACCCAACCGCAAGGTGGTCACCGACGGCTTCAACTATGCCGCCGCCATCCAGGCGGTGCCGAACGTCTACACGATAGCCCCGGCTAAGCTTGAAAACGGCACCTACCGCAACATAACGGGCAACCAGGCCCTTGCCTGGGGCCTCATCGCAGCCGCGCAGAAAGCCGGCCTCAAGCTCTTCTGCGGCTCGTATCCCATAACCCCCGCAACAGGCATTCTCGAGGAGCTCGCGCTCCACAAGTCGCTGGGAGCCAAGACGATGCAGACCGAAGACGAGATTGCGGGCATCTGCACCTCGATCGGAGCGGCCTTCGCCGGCGACCTCGCGGTCACGACGACCTCCGGCCCAGGCCTCGCGCTCAAGACCGAGGCACTCGGGCTTGCCGTGATGACGGAGCTGCCGCTTGTGGTGGTGGACGTCCAGCGTGCCGGCCCCTGCACGGGTATGCCGACCAAGACGGAGCAGACCGACCTCAACGAGGCGCTCTACGGCCGCAACGGCGAGTGCCCGGTGGTCGTTCTCTCCTCCCACTCCCCCGCCCACTGCTTCGACGCCGCCTTTATGGCCGCGAAGATTGCACTTGAGAGGATGACGCCGGTACTCCTTCTTTCCGAAGGATTCCTCGGCAACGGTTCGGAGCCGTGGAGGATTCCCTCTATGTCTGACTATCCCGAAATCAAGCCTCGCTATGCAAAGGCATCCGAAGCGCCTTTCAGGCCCTTCGAAAGGGATGAAAAGACGCTCTCTCGTTCCTGGGCCGTTCCCGGCACTCCGGGCCTCGAGCACAGAGTCGGCGGTCTTGAGAAGATGCACAGCGGTGCGCTCTCTACGGACCCGGAGAACCACGCCCTTATGGTCAGCGAAAGGGCTGAAAAGGTGGCGCGTGTCGCCGATATGATACCTCCGCTTGAGATCGACGGTGCGGCTTCCGGTGAGCTCCTCGTAGTCGGCTGGGGCGGCACGTTCGGCCACATCCTCAGCGCAGTGGAGGAAGCGAGGAAGGAAGGCATCTCCTTGAGTTTCGCCCACTTCGACTTCATCAATCCGCTTCCTGCCAACACCGGCGAAGTCCTTGCCGGCTTCCGCAAGGTGCTCGTATGCGAACTCAACTCCGGTCATTTTGCCGCCTATCTCAGGAGCAAATTCCCGGATCACGAATATCTTCAGTGCAACAAGGTCCAGGGACAGACATTCCTCGTCCACGAGATCCTTTCTTCAATCAAAAAAGCTTTGTAGGGTATGAAATACACTCAGAAAGATTTCAAGAGCGACCAGGAAGTGCGCTGGTGCCCGGGCTGCGGCGATTACGCAGTGCTCGCCGCCCTGCAGAGGGTTCTCCCCAAGGTCTGTGAAGAAAAAGGCATAGACAAGGAAAAGGTAGTGGTGATTTCCGGCATCGGATGTTCCTCCCGCCTTCCGTATTATATGAACACCTACGGCTTCCACAGCATCCACGGCCGTGCGACAGCCGTCTCGACCGGTGTCAAGGTTGCCAATCCGGAGCTCTGCGTCTGGCAGGCCAGCGGCGACGGCGACGCCCTCGCCATCGGTGGCAACCACTTCATCCACGCCATCAGGCGCAATGTCGACATCAACATAATGCTCTTCAACAACCGCATCTACGGTATGACGAAGGGCCAGTACTCCCCCACCTCGAAGCTCGGGGCCATAACCAAGACCTCGCCTTACGGCACGGTCGAGAACCCGTTCAATCCCGGAAGTCTCGTGCTCGGATCGAAGGGTACCTTCTTCGCCCGCAGCCTCGACGTGGATCTCGCACTGAGCGAAGAGATGATGCTCGAAGCCTCGCGTCACAAGGGCACCTCCGTGATGGAATTCCTCACCAACTGCGTGATATTCAACAACGGAGTCCATTCCGACGTGACCGACAAGGAGACGCGTGCCGAGCGCACGATAGTCCTTCGCGACGGACAGAAGATGATTTTCGGCAAAGACGGTGAAAAATGCCTCGTGCTCGACGGCTGGAAACTGAAAGTAGCCCTGGTGAGCGAAGTCCGCGAGGAGGACATCCTCGTCCACGACTCCCACTCCGACAACCTCGGCCTCCAGATGCAGCTCGCCGATATGCGCGGGCCGGAATTCCCTGTCGCGCTCGGCGTCATCCGCCGCGTCTGCGACGGCACCTACGACGAAAGGGTAGCCTCCCAGGCCGAAGAAGTCTCGCAGCGCTCGAAGGTTCATTCGCTGGACGAACTCCTCTCCAGCGGCGCCACCTGGAAAGTTGAATAAACACACTAATAACCACATATATGAAGACAAATGACATTATGGCCCGTCTCGAGGCCAAGTATCCTGCAGAAAAAGAATACCTGCAGGCTGTCAGGGAAGTTCTCGAGTCCATCGAGGACGTATATAACGAGCACCCCGAATTCGAGGAGGCGAAGATAGTGGAAAGGCTTGTCGAGCCCGACCGCATCTTCACATTCCGCGTCACCTGGGTGGACGACCGCGGCGAGATACAGACCAACACCGGCTACCGTATCCAGTTCAATTCCGCCATCGGTCCCTACAAGGGAGGCCTCCGCTTCCACAGGGCCGTCAACCCTTCGATGCTGAAATTCCTCGGCTTCGAGCAGACCTTCAAGAACGCCCTTACCACCCTTCCGATGGGCGGTGCAAAGGGCGGCGCCGATTTCAACCCCGCGGGCAAGTCCGACGCAGAGATTATGCGTTTCTGCCAGGCGTTTATGCTTGAGCTCTGGAACTGCATCGGCCCCGACCAGGACATCCCTGCAGGCGACGTCGGCGTAGGCGGCCGTGAAATCGGCTACCTCGACGGTATGTACTGCAAGCTCGCACGCCAGTACAACACCGGCGTCCTCACCGGCAAGGGCATCACCTGGGGCGGCTCAATCCTCCGTCCCGAGGCCACCGGCTTCGGCGCCCTTTACTTCACACAGCACCTTCTCGCGAAGGCGGGCAAGGAGATCGAGGGCAAGAAGATCGCCATCTCGGGCTTCGGCAACGTGGCCTGGGGCGCGGCGAAGAAGGCCATACAGCTCGGCGCCAAGGTCGTGGCCATCTCCGGCCCCGACGGCGTCTGCGAGATCCCCGAAGGCCTCACTCCGGAGATGAACGAGTATATGCTTGTGATGAGAGGCTCCAACCGCGACAAGGTCGAGGACCTTGCAACCAAGTTCCCCGGCAAGGCCATTTTCACCCCCGGCAAGAAGTCCTGGAGCATCCCTTGCGACATCGCACTCCCCTGCGCGTTCCAGAACGAGCTTTCGCTCGAGGACGCCGAGCAGCTCAAGGAAAACGGCTGCTGGTGCTGCTGCGAAGTCTCCAATATGGGCTGCCAGCCTGACGCCATCCACTTCTTCCAGCACAACGGCGTGCTTTTCGCCCCCGGCAAGGCCGTCAACGCCGGCGGCGTCGCGACCTCCGGTCTTGAAATGACGCAGAACGCCAGCCACATCGGCTGGTCCGCCGAAGAGGTCGACGCCAAGCTCCACTACATTATGAAGAGCATCCACGAGCAGTGCGTCCGCTACGGCACGCAGCCCGACGGCTCCGTCGACTACGTAAAGGGCGCCAACATCGCGGGCTTTATGAAAGTCGCCCACGCGATGCTCGAGAAGGGCGTCATCTAAGGGGAAAGGGTGACAAACCCGAATCCCCCTAGCCACCCGCGGCTGATAGCGGGAGGGGCCCGAAGGCCCAAAATAAAAGCAGGCTTTATGGCCTGCTTTTTTTGTCTTTGGGAGGGATGAGCGGTCGTAAGACCGCGAAGGGGTGAGGTTTGTCACCCTTTCCCCGGTGACGCCTACCTCATCATCGGGCCTCTGCCGCCGCCGAAGCCGCCAGGGCCGCCGGGGCCGCG
>JAFZME010000116.1 GCA_017553405.1 Bacteroidales bacterium | reverse complement strand
CAGCAGAACGACATCGTCTACGTCAAGCACCGCGGAGTCCAGTTCAACAACACCGGAAGCACTGTCTGGGGTATAGTGGGCACAGGTCTCGGCCTGACGTCCACGATAGCCTATATATTGCTTTGGTCCGGGCAGCTCAAAAAATAAGAATAATATGCAGACACAGAGAAAACAAAGCGGCTCGCAGGTCAACCTGATAGACATATTCTTCTACCTGCTCAACCACTGGTACTGGTTTGTCATCTGCATAGTGATCGCTATGGGCTATGCCTACTGGAAGTACTCCCAGATTGCATTTATGTACCGCAGCAACGTGACCGTGGTCATCAAGGACCCGGCCAACACGCAGTCCACGGCCAACCTCTCCTCCTACAACAACCTTATCAACCGGGTAAGCATTTCCAACGAGATGCTCACGCTCAAGTCGAAGCACCTTATGGAGAATGTCGTGAAGGCCCTCGACATCGACGTCAACTACACCACCCATCAGGGGCTGCGCGACATCGAACTCTACGACTATTCCCCGGTGCGGCTCTCCTTCTCGCGCGTCATCGAACCTCTCGAACAGCTCAACGCCAAAGTCACCCCGAAGGATGAAAGGACCGTCAGCCTCTCCGTCTCCGGAGGAGCCAATATGGACGTTCACCTTGGCGACACCCTCAGGATGAATGGAGCCGCCTTTGCGATATTGCCCACGGCCTCCTATGGCCCGGCCTGGTACGGCAAGCAGATTTCCGTCGTCAAGACACCTTCATTGCCGGCAGCTGCGGCCTTCCGGGGCAGACTGAGAGTCAACCGTATGGACAACACCGCAGGCATCCTGCTGGTCACAATGCAGGACTACAATCTCCACAGGGCCAACAGGATACTGACCACCCTCATCGAAGAGTACAACAATGACGCGGTCTACGAGAAAAACAGGGTAGCCGTCAACACCGCCGACTTCATCAATGAAAGGATAGCGATCATTCAGGAGGAGCTCGGAGATGTCGAGAACGACCTCGCCAGGTTCAAGACCTCGCAGAAGATAATGAGCGTGGACGAGGCGTCCAACAGATACCTCAACGAAAGCCGCAGCTACAACACCGAGATCGTCAACATCGAGACGCGCCAGTCTATGGCTCGCTACCTGAAGGAGTACATCACCGAACACGGTGACTCCTACCAGATGATCCCTGTCAACACCGGCATCAACGACTCCAACGCCGACAAGGCCATCTCGCAGTACAACGAGTTGGTGCTCAAGCGTGAGAAGCTCATAGGCGCATCCAGCGTCGACAGCCCTGCCGTCAAGCAGGTCGAGACTCAGATGCAGATACTCCGTATCAACATCACCGGCATCATCGACAACCTAGTGGCCAGCCTCGAACTTCGCAAGAAGGAGCTGGAAAACAAGGAGCACGAGGCCATCCGCAGCTTCACCTCGATGCCCTACAAGGCCAGGGAGATGCTCTCCATCGAGCGGCAGCAGAAGATCAAGGAATCCCTGTATATCTTCCTCCTCAACAAGAGGGAAGAGAACGCCCTCACTCAGGCGATGGCCGACAACAACGCCCGTATGATCGACGAGGCCGAAGGCTCCGCTGTTCCTATCTATCCTTCCAAGCAGAAGATGCTGCTGATGGCTTTCCTCATTGGATTGCTGGTGCCTACGACCATCCTTCTGATCAAACTGTTCCTCGACACGAAGGTCCGCAACCGCAAGGACATCGAGGAGAATGTCTCCATCCCGTTCATCGCGGAGATTCCGTTCAAGAAGAGCAAGAAGCCGAAAAAGGGCGACACGTCCATCCACCTGGCCTACGATCCCAACTCCAGGGGCATATTTACCGAATCGGTACGTATCCTTTGCACCGACCTTGAGATAATGAAGCCCCAGGGAGTCAGCCACGCCATCATTGCGACCACGTCAATGTCGACGGGCGCCGGCAAGACCTTCCTCACTTCCAACCTCGCGGCAGCCCTTGCCGATGCCAAGAAGAAGGTCGTCATCGTGGACCTCGACCTCAGGAAGAGGACTGCTTCCAGCCTGTTCGGCCTGAAGCATCACATTGTCGGTATATCCAACTTCCTGTATGACGAATCCCTGGCGCTCGCGGACATCCTCCACGAAAACGTCCTTCCGGGAGTCGACCTCATCCCCGCCGGCCACATCCCGCCGAACCCTGCTGAACTCCTCGGCAGAAAACGCTTCGACGACGTGATCGACGCCCTGCGCGAGAAGTATGAATACGTCCTGCTCGACGGCGTGCCTTACAATGCCGTCGCCGACCTTATGGTCATCAACAGGGTGGTCGATATGACGCTTCTCATCCTCCGCAGCGGCAAGGTCGACAGGCGCGACCTGCCCGTCCTCGACGAGGTCTACTCGAGCGGCAAGCTCAAGAACCCCGGCATCGTCCTCAACGGTTCCGAAATCCGCCACGGATTCGGCTACGGCTACGGTTACGGCTATGGCTACGGCTACGGTTATGGCTACGGATATGGCTATGGCTACGGCTACGGTGAAAACGAATAAGTTATCGATATGGTCATCGCGGTAGACTTCGACGGGACAATAGTCGAGCATAAATATCCGGCAATCGGCAGGGAGAAGCCCTTCGCAGTGGAGACGCTCCTCGACCTTGCGGCAGACGGCCACAAGCTCATTCTCTGGACCGCGCGCGACGGCAAACTTCTCGACGAAGCGGTCGAATGGTGCCGCAAAAGGGGCCTGGAGTTCTACGGCATCAACAGCAACAGGCCCGTCGGCTATATGTTCCAGGACAACAAGACGACCTCCGCAAAGGTCATAGCCGACATCTACATCGACGACCATAACCTCGGCGGCCTTCCGGAATGGGGAGTCATCTACGAGATGATTTCGCACAAGAAGAAAACAAGGAAGCGCAAGAGTTCCTTCTGGAAAAAGCTTTTCGGCAGAAAAATCAAGGTATGAGACTGCGTAATGACTGCAGCGTCTTGTCGCTGAGGGGAAAGCATCTGCTTACCCTCGCGGACGGAAGGTCTTTCGAGGTCAACGAAAGCTTCGCCTTCCTGTGGAAAGCTGCCGCTGCGGCCGGAGAGTTTACCGCTGAGACGCTTGCGGAAGCCCTTTTGTCCGAATATGAACTTTCTTCTCAGGACGCCCTGAATGAGGCGTCCGAGACCATAGCGCTGTGGAAGCAATATTCTCTGACAGAGTAACTGAAGGCCTTTTCGCCCTTCTGAGGATCGGTCTCGGCTCGGACGAGGCTATGATGCCTCTTGCCGAAGGCGAGTGGAAGGACGTGCTGACGCTGGCGGCGCAGCAGAGCGTCATCGGCATCGTCTACGCCGGAGTGAGCCGGCTGCCGGAGGACTTCCCCGTCCCCGACGAGGTGACGCTGAAGCTGATGGCGGAAGCCGGAAGGATACGGAAGCGCAGCGCACTTGTCGGCAGCGTGCTGGAAAAAGTGCGTGAGCGCTTTCCCGGCGCGATGGTCCTGAAGGGGCCGGCCGTGGCGGCTTTCTACCCGTCTCCCGAGCTTCGCGAGAGCGGCGACATCGATTTGTATTTCCCTGATATCCAGGCAGCGCCGACTGCTCCCGACGGGTCGTCCCACCTCAATATCGACGGGATCGATATCGACATACACGGTTCGTATTTCGACCTCGGGCTGCGGCCGCCGGTGGCCGTGCCTTCTCCGGAAGCCACCCTGCTGATGCTCTCGGCCCATATCCTGAAGCACGCATTTTCCTCCGGCACGGGCCTTCGCCAGATATGCGACATCGCCCTCGCCTACAGACGTCTCGACTACGACGAGGCGGCACTGAAGGCCCTTTGGAAAGACTGCGGGATGGTGAAGTGGAGCAATCTTCTGTCCGCATTCATACGCAGGCATCTCGGCATCGAGGCGCCGCTGACCGCTGAAGGCGAGGACACAGGCAGACTGCTGTCAATCGTGTTGGAAGGCGGCAATTTCGGGCACTTCGCGGCCTCCAGGCGCGAGGCGCTGGCAGGATCCGCGGCCGGGCGAAAGGTCGACACTTTCAAGCGCCTGCTTGGGAAGGCGCCGTTCGGGCTCAGGTATGCTCCGGGCAAATATCTGTGGTATCTCTCCTCCCTCGCCAAAGGAAATCTTTAGATTCCCATCTCTTCCTTCATACTTCTCAGAAGGTCGAACGCCTGAAGAGGAGTCATATTGTTGATGTCGGCGGCCTTGAGCTGGTCGCGGAGGGACTCGAGCAGGGGATCGTCAAGCTGGAAGAATGAAAGCTGGAGGCTGCCGTCGCTCTCGAGGTGGCCTTCCTTAACGTTATGGGGCCTCACCCTCTTCGGCACATCCGCGCCTTCAAGCTCCTTAAGCGTCCTTTCGGCGCTTTCGAGCACTTCCTTCGGCATCCCGGCCATCCTGGCGACGTGGATACCGAAGCTGTGGGCCGTGCCGCCTTCCTTGAGGAGTCGGAGGAATATCACGTCGCGGCCGACCTCGCGGACGGCGATGTGGTAGTTCTTCACACGGGGGTACATACCCTCGAGGTCGTTGAGCTCGTGGTAATGGGTGGCGAAAAGCGTCTTGGCGCCGTGGCCGTGCTCGTGGATGTATTCCACTATGCCGCGGGCGATGGACATACCGTCGTAGGTGGACGTGCCGCGGCCGATCTCGTCGAGGAGCACGAGCGAGCGCTCCGACAGGTTGTGGAGAATCATCGAGGTCTCCAGCATCTCCACCATAAAGGTGGACTCGCCGCGGGAGATGTTGTCCGACGCGCCCACACGGGTGAATATCTTGTCCATATAGCCGATGCGCGCGGCCTTCGCGGGGACGAAGGAACCCGCCTGCGCCATCAGGACGATAAGGGCTGTCTGCCTGAGCAGGGCGGATTTACCGGCCATATTCGGACCAGTAAGAATCATTATCTGGAGGTCGCCGGAATCCAGGCGAATGTCGTTGGGGACGTATTCCTCGCCCGGAGGCATCAGCGTCTCGATGACGGGATGGCGGCCGGCTTTGATGTCGATGGAAAGCGAAGAATCCATCACGGGACGGCAGTAGCCCCTCTCCGCCGCCGAGAAGGCGAAGGAGGCGAGGGTGTCGATGCGGGCTATGATGCGGCTGTTGTTCTGGATGGCGGGTATGCTCCTCTGGACCTCGGCGACGAGAGCCGCGAAGATGTCCGTCTCCTTGCGGTAGATGCTGTCCTCGGCCGTGAGGATTTTCTCCTCGTAAGTCTTTAGTTCTTCCGTGATATAGCGCTCGGCGCTCACGAGAGTCTGCTTGCGCACCCACTCCGGCGGGACCTTGTCGCGGAAGGTGTTGCGAACTTCGATATAGTAGCCGAAGACGTTGTTGTAGGATATCTTGAGCGAAGGGATGCCGGTGCGCTCCGCCTCCCGCTGCTGGAGGTCGAGGAGATAGTCCTTGCCGCCGCCGGAGATACGCCTTAATTCGTCGAGCTCGGGGTCGACGCCCTCGGCGATGACGGGGCCCTTCCCTATCTGGGCGGCCGGATCTGCCATCAGCGTCGAGCTGATGAGCGAAGTGAGGCCGCTGAGGTCCTCAAGGGAGTCGATCAGGCGGTCGAGCGGGGCGCAGCCTTTGCCCTTGCAGGCTTCGGCGACGGGCCTCACGGCGTCGAGGCCGCGGGAGAGCTGAAGAACTTCGCGCGGGAAGATCTTGCCGTTGGCGGCGCGGCCGAGGATGCGGTCGAGGTCGCCCATCGAGCCTATGGCGGAGGCCACCTCGTCGAGAATCTCGGGATTGTCGACGAAGAAGCCGGTCACGTCGTAGCGTGACTCGAGTTCGTCGAGATCCAGAACGGGTAGGGCGAGCCAGTTGCGCAGGAGCCTCGCGCCCATCGGGGACGAGCACCTGTCGAGCACGTCCACGAGGGGGACGCCGTCGCGGCCGGAGGCGCTTTGGAATATTTCCAGGTTGTTGAGTGTGAACCTGTCCATCCACACGAACTTACCCTCGTCGATGCGGGAAAGCGAGCGGATGTTCTTCAGGCCCGTGTGGAAAGTCTGCTCCAGATAGACCACAAGGGCGCCGGCGGCGCATATCCCGAGAGGATACGGCTCCACGGCGAAACCCTTGAGCGACTCCACCTCAAACTGCTTCTTGAGCTTCTCTACCGAAGACTCGTAGACGAAGGCCCACTCGTCGAGACTGGTGGTGTAGCGGTCGCCGAAGCGCTCCGCCACGGCCTTCTCGCATCCGCGGGGGATGACGAGCTCCTTCGGGTTGAGCGAAGAGGCGAGAGTCACAATGTAGTCAAGCGAGCCCTGCGCGACCTTGAATTCGCCAGTGGAGACATCCAGGAAGGCCGCGCCGCACTGCCGCCCCTCGAAGGCGAGGCCGGCGAGATAGTTGTTCTCCTTGCCGCTGAGCATAGCCTCTCCGAAGGCGATGCCGGGAGTTACGAGCTCGGTGATGCCCCTTTTGACGAGCTTCTTGGCAAACTTCGGATCCTCGAGCTGGTCGCAGATTGCGACCTTATAGCCCGCACGGACAAGGCGTGAAAGATAGCCCTCGATGGCGTGATGGGGGAATCCGGCCATCGCGACCGGCCCCTTCTCCCCATTGGACTTTTTCGTGAGCACCAGGCCGAGCACCTTGGACACAAGGTTGGCATCGGAGGAATAGCACTCATAGAAATCACCCACGCGGTAGAGCAGCACCGCCTCCGGATGCTGTGCCTTCACTTCAAAATATTGCTTAAGAAGAGGTGTATCTTCAAGAATTTTTGCCATCTGATTTCTTCTTTAATGTGAAGGGGATTAAGCCGATGAGGGTGAGGAGGAGAAGGAGGGAGCTGGCGAGGGAGACGGCTTTGCCGGTGCGGTAGGAGGAGGGCTCGAAGCTCATCGTGAGAGTGTGGTCACCCTTGGGAAGCAAGGCTCCGCGGAGTATCCAGTCGGCGGCGAAGACCTCGACCTTCTTGCTGCGGTCGCCGTCGAGCCAGGCCTTCCAGCCCCCGTCGTAGAACACTTCGCTGAAGACCGCGAGGGCGTCGCGCTCGGCGGAGTACTCGTAGGTCAACGTGTTGGGAGTGTATTCTGCGAGGTGAATTTCGTCCCATACGCCGGGCTCGCCTTCTGGCAGGCCCTCAGGGAGAGGGGCTCGCAACACGGCTGTGCTGTCGAGGGCGACCTTGCCGACGAGGCCTATCTCCTCCTCCGCGCTCTCAGCCTTGGCCACCTTCGACACGAACCAGGCGTTGCCGAGGGCCGTGTGGTTCTCCGCCGGCGCGTTCTCGGCGCCGAGGATGACGTATTTCATATTGAGAGCATCGAGAACCGGTGTCTGCGGCATCGTCTGCTCCATTTCGCTGATGGTGGCAATCTTGCCGGCGGCGCGGTAGACCGAGTTGATCTCAGTGGTGAGATAGCGGTCTATGATGTCCTGATAGCGCTGGAGCTTGGCAGGGGAATAGCCGCCGATGCACTTGTGGTGATAGCAGGGGTGGGAGTCGTTGAACACATTGACCGTGAGGTCCAGCACCCTGTAGGACTGCGCCGGATCCTCCTTGATGAAGGCGTCCACCGGCCTTTCATTGAACTGGCTCCTGAAATCCTTCGGGGTTATGAAATCGTCCTCGTTGAGGTAGCGCTTGCCCACCGCGAACATATTGATGAGCACGATCACGCCTATGGCTCCGGCCGCCATCATACCGCCTTTCGGCTTTTTCACCATCCAGAGGATGAGGCCGAACGCCACTGTGATGAGCAGGAAAGAGGTTATCGCATCCTGACGGAAGAGCATCTTCCTGTCGGCGATGAAAGCGTCAACGAGTATATCCTGCTGCCCGGCGTCGACGCTGCCGGAGAATGAACCCGCTATGCCCGGGAAAATCCACACCAGCAGGCAGAAGCCGCCCGTGACTCCGAAAGCCATCAAGGAGGCGCGGACTATCTCCTTGGCGGTGTAGCGGCCCTTCACTATGCCGTCCAGGGCCAGGAAGCCCAGCACCGGGAGCGCCACCTGAAGGATAATCAGCGCCATCGACACCGTGCGGAACTTGCTGTACATCGGCAGCACCTTGAAGCACAGCTTGGTGAAAGCCATAAAATGGCTCCCAACGCCGAGCAGGACGGCGAATATCACGGTGGCGAGCACCCACCACTTCTCCCTGCCCCTGCAAAGGGCAAGGCCGAGCACGAACAGGAACACGGTGATGGCGCCCATATACATAGGGCCTGCGGTGAAGGGCTGCGGCCCCCAGTACATCGGGAGCGCCTTCGCGGTCTCGCGAAGCCTGACCTGGCCGGCCTTCTTCAGGAGCTTGATGGTCGCCGACTTGTCCGGATTGACGGCCCCGGCGGACGCACCGCCGTTGAAGTTGGGAATCATCAGGTTGGGAAGTTCCTCCCAGCCGTAGGACCAGGCGGTGGCGTAGTCTATGTCGAGGCCGCCGGCATCGCCCGCATTCGCGTCGCGAAGTTCGGAGCCGCCGCGCATCGTGTGGGCCGTGTACTCATAGAGGGGCAGAAGCTTGTTCATATTGGCCGCCACGCCGGCGAGGCCCAGCACGAGCAGCAGACCCGAAGCGGCCGCAAAGCGCACGAGGGGCTCCCTGAGTTTTGTCTTGACCGTCGACTTTATGGCCGCTATAAGCTCCACCAGAGCGTATATGAAGACCATTATCGCGAGATAATAGGTGATCTGCTGGTGGTTGGCCTTGACCTGAAGGGAGAGGGCTATGCCGAAAAGGGCGGCGCCGAGGGCCGTCAGCGGCAGCCACTTCTCGCCTTTGGACTTCTTGTAGGTGAATATCAGCGCAGCCAGCACCCACGGCATAAAGGCAATCGCCTGCATCTTGGTGTTGTGGCCGACTTCTATGATCTGGAAGTTATACGAACAGAACGCCACGGCCACCGCCCCGCCGAGGGCCACTATCCAATTGACTCCCAGCGAGAGCATAAGCAGGAATGCGCCCAGCAGCGCGACGAAAAGATAGGTCGCGGGCCGCTTGCCCAGCAGGAGCAGGTCATATATCGGCTGGGTAAGGTCGCCCTTCTTGATGGCCGCTATCGAGACGGTCGGCATACCGGAGAACATAGCGCCGGTCCAGAGGGCCGGGTCGTCCGGGTGTTCGTTGTTCCACTCCACCATCTCGCGGGACATCCCTATATGGCCGGATATATCGCTCTGGTTGACCACCTTGCCGCTCAGCACCGGAAGCACGAAGGCATAGGAGAGCACCAGAAAAAACAGCACGACGCCCAGGGCGAGCGCGATCTTCTTTATGAGGTCTTTATTCATTTGCGTGATACTTTGTCAAGCAGCGCGGCGAGGCTGTGGGCCGTGGCCCTGCGGGTGAAGGCGGAGACGTCGCCCTCGGTGGGCTTCACGCCGCCGGCCTTGAATGCCTCCCAGGCTTTGTCCAGGAACCTGCGCATCCCTTCCGCATCGTCCCAGTCGCAGACTGCTCCGGCGGCGCAGTCGCTGACCACACGAGCCATCGCGCCGTCCACCTGCCCGATGCCGAGCATCGGCCGCCTGGAGGCGAGGTACTCGAAGAGCTTGCCGGGAAGGATGATGCGGTAGTCGGGGTCGTGGCGCAGCGGGAGGATGAGCACCGTGGCGCTCTTCTGCTCGCGGACCGCATCGGCGTGGACGCAGTAGCCGAGGTCTACGACGTTCTGCGCAAGCCCCGCCTCCGCTATCGCCTGCAGCACCTCCGGATCGGTCTTGCCGGCAAGGCGCAGGCGCAGTTTCTCCCGAAACTCCGCATCCTCCGCCGCCATCGCCCCGAGCACTTTCCAAAGCTCCAGCGGATTGCCGTCCTTTGCGAAAAGGCCCGTGTGGGTGACGTTGAAGTCCTGCCCGGCCGCCGTTGCGGACTTGAGGCTCCCGTCCTGCCCGGCCGTCGTGGCGGACTTGAGACACACGCCCGAGACGGGCTTGTCGGCGAAGTCCTCCTCGTCGAAGCCGTTGGTGATCATCTCCACGGGAGTCCTCGTCTTCGCCGCGTAGAACTCCTGCACGAGGGGCGTCACCGTCAGCACGGCGGAAGCGTCGTCGATGACGGACTGCTCCATCCTCTCCAGCCTGCGCCAGGTGCACTTTGTCAGCGGGAGGTGCTTCAGGTAGTACATCTTCGTCCACGGGTCGCGGAAATCCGGTATCCACGGAATCCCCGTCGCCTTCGCCAGCCGCTGCCCTATCAGGTGCATCGACTGCGGCGGTCCGGTCGTCACGATGACGTCCACGGGGTGCTCCCTGAGGTATTTTTTGAGGAAGCGGGCCGTCGGCCTCACCCACCACACGCGCGGGTCGGGGACGAAGAAATTGCCGCGTATGTAGAGCGACAGCTTCTCCTTGAAGGACTTGCTGCCGCTGCTGATGGGCGTCACGGCCTGCCCCTTCTTCCTCCCGAGAAGCCTCCTGTAGAGCTCATACGGCTCGACGATGGGGCGCCTGAGGACCTCCACCTCCGGCGGAATCTCCGCCCCGAGGGTGCTGTCCTCCGCTATCAGGTCCGGGTTCTCCGGCGTGCACACCACGCACTGCCACCCCTCGCCCAGAAGGTACTTGGCGAACTTCACCCACCTCTGCACCCCGCTTCCCCCGGACGGCGGCCAATAGTACGTTATTACGAGCACTCTCTTCATATTCACGTGTGTGTGCAACTCGTAAAGATACTCATTTTTTCGGAAAATTCAGTATCTTCGCGGTCAGAGAATGAACGGAATGGACGAGACATTCGGGAAACTGATGCTGCCTGAGGAGCCGGGCACTGCGGAAGTCGCGGTGTACGGGGTCAATGCCGCGGAGACTGTCTTTATGATAGTTTTCGTGATCCTTGCCATCCTCTTCCTCAAGAATTTCCTCAACATACTTCCATACGTCCTCGGCAGCCTGACAAGGCCAAGGATGGCGGCCGAGATCGAGGGAAGCGTCAGGATTGCGCGCGACCGCAATATCGTCGCCCTCATCTTTCTCCTGCCGCTGTGCCTTATCCTAACCCATTACGACATCTATTCTCCGGACTTCCTCGACGCCCTCGGGCCGGGGGTGCGGCTTCTTACGGTCACGGCCATTTTCGTGGGCTGCCTTCTGGTCAGGGCCCTTATAGCATTCCTTCTTAATACGAAGCGGATGAGGGCGGGCGTCTTTGCCTCGGCGCGAAAAATCTGCTACACAATTTTCGTCGCTTCGATGGTCATTATCCTTCTCACGCTTGGAATTCTTGTCCTTTTCCACACTCCTGAAAAGGCAATCCGGGTGGTTCTGATTGTGGAAATGGCTCTGTCATACTTGGTTCTGTTTCTCAGGCGGGCACAAATTCTTTCAGCATATTGCAATCCTTTCAGTCTTTTTTTGTACCTTTGCGCCCTCGAATTGGTGCCGACCGGTCTTTATGTTGCCTCGGCCCTGATATTTTGATGCAAAGGATATGACTGTTAAGAAGATACTGATTTCCCAAAATCCCCCGAGGGTACTCAACGGCTACCAGGCGCTTAAAGATAAATACGGCGTCGAGATCGACTTCAGGCCGTTCTTCAGGATTGTTCCCCTTTCCCTCAAGGAATTCCGCACCGAAAAGATCAATATTCCCGATCACACTGCAATAGTGTTTTCCTCGCGCCACGCGATCGACGCCTTCTTCGCCATCTGCGAAGAGCTCCATTTCCGTGTCCCCGAGACGATGAAATATTTCTGCACGACCGAACTGGTGGCCAACTACCTCCAGAAGCACATCGTCTACCGCAAGAGGAAGATCTTCTTCGGCGACGGCACCCCTGAGAGCATCGTATCCCTGATCGGGACCAAGCACAAGGATGAGAACTTCCTCATCACCTCGTCCGATTCTTCCAACGCCGAGTCTCTCACCAGGCTTTTCGACGAGAAGAAGCTCAAGTGGGAGAACGCCATCCTCGTCAAGACCGTCATCTCCGACCTCAAGGACCTCGACATCAATTCCTACGATATGGTGGTGTTCTACAACCCCGCCGACGTCAAGTCCCTCGGGGAGAACTTCCCCGGCTTCAAGCAGGGCGCGGTCCGTTTCGTGTCCTACGGCAAAGGCGTAGTCAAATCAATGGAGGCCGCCGGGCTCAACATCGCCCTCAAGGCCCCCACTCCGGAAGCTCCTTCAGTCGCGAGTGCGATAGACCTCTACCTCCAAAAGGAGGCCTGAGATGTCCGTTTTCGGACATACCCTCCCAAAAAGTGAAAGGCTCAGCGGGCGGAGCGCCATAGGCGAACTCCTTCGCGAAGGGCGTTATATAACCTCCGGCTGCCTCAAGGTGTGCTTTAAGGCCGGCTCCGCCGACGCGACCCGCATAATGGTCTCGGTCCCCAAGAAGCTCTTCAAGAGAGCCGTCAAGCGCAACGCCGTCAAGCGTCGTGTACGCGAAAGCTACCGCACCCAGAAGTCCCTTCTGGGCAGGCCGGTGGACATCCTCTTTATCTACAACAACGCCGAGGTCCTCCCGTCGGAGGTCATATTCAAGGCGGTAGGTGATGCACTGAAACACATTTCCGAAAAATGAAACTGCTCGGAAAAATACTTTCGGCGCCGTTCATCCTCCTGATAAAATTCTATCAGGTCTGCATATCCCCGTTCACTCCGGCGAGTTGCCGCTACACGCCGACTTGCTCGCAGTATGCCCTCGAGGCCTTCCGCAAGTACGGGCCGTTCAAGGGGTTCTGGCTTTCCCTGAAGCGGATTTTCCGCTGCCACCCATGGGGCGGAAGCGGCTACGACCCCGTTCCGTAATGCCTCAGAAGGAAAACATAGAGAAGATGTTCGACGCCGTGGCCCCGACCTACGACTCGCTCAACCATATAATGTCGCTCGGAGTCGACAGAAAATGGCGCCGCAAGGCCGTACGGGAGATCGCGGTCCCCGGCGTGAAGAAGGTCCTCGACGTCGCCTGCGGCACCGGCGACTCTTCCATCGCCATCGCGAAGGCCCTCCCGGAAGGCGGCACGGTCACCGGCATAGACATCTCCGACGGGATGATGGCCCTCGTCGCGGAGAAGGCCGCGAAGGCGGGTGTGGAAATATCGCTCAGGAAGGAGGACGGCGAGGCGACATCCTTTGAAGACGGCTCCTTCGACTGCGTCACCTGCTCTTTCGGCATACGTAATTTCGAGCACAAGGAGAAAGGACTCGCGGAATTTCATCGAGTACTGAAAGACGGCGGCAAGGTCGTCATCCTCGAGCTTTCCGTCCCGCGCAACCGCGTCGTCAGGTGGCTCTACGACATTTATTTCCTGCATATCCTCCCCTGGATCGGAGGCACTGTTTCAGGCGTCAAGTCGGCCTACCGCTACCTCCCGGCTTCGGTCCACAACTTCCCGGCTCCCGAAAAGTTTCGGGAGATGCTTTCGCAGGCCGGATTCTCCGAAGTGCGCGAGAAAGCGTTCTCGCTCGGCCTCTGCCGTATGTTTACAGGTGTGAAACAGGCACCGTCCCGGGAATAGTCTCGTCCGGGGGCGCTTCGTGAAGATATATTATCCTCTGGTTCGGGCTGCCCCTGAAGCGGAGCCGCGTGTCCCTCTGCTCGAGGATGAACGGGCCGTCGACAAGCACGTCAATATAGGGCAGCATCTGCGCAAGATGCTCGTCGGCCTCTATTTCTTCGATGGTGAATCCGGTCCAGCACCAGATGGTCTTGCCGGTCTCCTCCTTGATCCGCCGGGCCAGGACGGTGAACTCATCCACCTGGTAGAACGGATCCCCTCCGGAAAAGCTGACATTCGAGATGGTGTCGGCCTTGATGATATCAAGGAGCTCATCCACGGACACTTCGAAGCCGCCGTTCATATCCCACGACTCGGGGTTGTGGCACCCCTTGCAATGGTGGAGACAGCCGGCGCAGTAGATGGAAGTCCTGAGGCCGGGGCCATCCGCCATCGTCTGGTGGATTATGTCGAGGATTCTCATTTATGGACCACCCTGTCGCGGAGCTCGGCGAGCTTGCCGGAATTCCAGCGGTTGGTCGTACCTACGAGGTAGCCGGTGATGCGCTGGAGGGTGTCGATGTGGTGGCCGTGACAGTGGGGGCACTCGGTGAGACCTTCGGTCGCATCCTCGTAGCCGCAGTCGAGGCAGAGGTTGCGGTTGTGGTTGACGGAGCCGTAGCCGATGTCGTACTTGTCCATCAGGTCCACGATGCTCATAATGGCCTCCGGGTTGTGCGTCGCGTCGCCGTCGATCTCAACATAGAAGATGTGGCCGGCGTTCTCATACTTATGGTACGGGCCTTCGATGCGGGCCTTGTGCTCCGGGGTGCAGCGGTAGTAGACCGGGATATGGCTGGAGTTGGTGTAGTAGTCCTTGTCGGTGATGCCGGGGAGGACGCCGAAGCGCTTCTTGTCCCTGCGGGTGAATGCGCCGGAAAGACCTTCGGCCGGGGTGGCGAGGAAGGTGAAATTGTGCTGGTAGGTCTCCGCAAAGCAGTTGATGCGCTCCGCCATATGGGAGACAATCCTCAGGCCGAGCTCCTGCGCCTCCTCGCTCTCGCCGTGGTGCTTGCCCACGAGGGCGATGAGGCACTCTGCGAGGCCGATGAAGCCTATGGAGAGCGTGCCCTGGTTCATCACGGACTCTATGGTGTCGTTGCCGTCGAGCTTTTCGCTGCCGAGCCAGAGGCCGGACATAAGAAGCGGGAACTGCTTCTTGAGCGCGGTCTTCTGGAAATCGAAGCGCTCGTTGAGCTGCTTGGCGGCAAGGTCGAGCGCCCAGTCGAGCTTGGTGAAGAACTCGGTGATGCGCTTGTCCTTGTCGCGCTCTTCCATACACTCGATGGCGAGCTTGACTATATTGATCGTGGTGAAGCTGAGGTTGCCGCGGCCGATGGAGGTCTTGGGGCCGAACTTGTTGCCGTAGACACGTGTTCTGCAGCCCATCGTGGCCACCTCGTGGATATAACGCTTGGGATCGTCAGGCTGCCAGGCGTCGTCCTGGTTGTAGGTGGCGTCGAGGTTGAGGAAATTGGGGAAGAAACGGCGCGCCGTCACCTTGCAGGCGAACTTATAGAGGTCGTAGTTGGGGTCGCCGGGGAGGTAGCTCACGCCCTTTTTCTTCTTCCATATCTGGATGGGGAAGATGGCGGTCGAGCCGTTGCCGACTCCCTCATATGTGGTGTTGAGAATCTCGCGGATGATGCAGCGGCCCTCTGCAGAGGTGTCGGTGCCGTAGTTGATGGAGGAGAAAACCACCTGGTTGCCGCCGCGGGAGTGGATGGTGTTCATATTGTGGACGAACGCCTCCATCGCCTGGTGGACGCGGCCGACGGTCCTGTTGATGGCGTGCTGAAGGGCGCGCTCTCCGTTCTGGAGGCCGATCAGGTCGCGCTTGATGTAGTCGTCGATCTTGGAGGCCTTGAGGTAGCTGTAGTCCTTGTTCTCCATATCGGAGATCTGGTCGATCTCTTCCTCCAGCGTCTTGCGGACATAGGGCGCGAGATAGAAGTCGAACGCCGGAATCGCCTGGCCGCCGTGCATTTCATTCTGGGCGGTCTCCATCGAGATGCAGGCCAGGACGCTGGCGGTCTCGATCCTCTTGGCGGGCCTGGACTCGCCGTGGCCGGCCTTGATGCCGTGCTGGAGAATGCGGTCGAGGGGATGCTGGATGCAGGTGAGGGACTTGGTAGGGTAGTAGTCCTTGTCGTGGATATGGATGTAGTTGCCCTTGACGGCCTCACGGACATCCTCGGAGAGGAGGCATTCGTCGACATAGGTCTTGGTGGCTTCCGAGGCGAACTTCATCATCATACCTGCAGGGGTGTCGGCGTTCATATTGGCGTTCTCCCTGGTGATGTCGTTGGCCTGGGCGTCAATGATGGTCTGGAAAATCTCGGTGGACTTCGCCTTGCGGGCGAGGCTGCGCTGGTTGCGGTAGGCGATATATTTCTTCGCCACCTCCTTGCGGGGGCTCTTCATAAGCTCGAGCTCCACGCAGTCCTGAATCTCCTCCACGCTCATCTTCTCAGCGTCGAGCTTGGATATGGTGTCCGCAATGCGCGCAGCGAGGACTATGTCCTCTCCGTCTTCAGTCACGTCCATTGCCTTAAGGATCGCCGCCACAATCTTCTGATTGTTGAATGCGACGCATCTTCCATCACGTTTTACTACCTGTTTGACCATAATAAGGCGAGTTGTCGGCAGAGCCGGCTTGGAGGGCCGGTTGCCATAAGTTATGCTTTTTGAGTTAGGCGAAGCGGGGGTTTCGGGCGTTTCGCAAGGACAAATATAAGTGATTGGCAAGGACTTTTCGAGGATTCCGAAGGAAAAAGTTATCAACAAAATACACAAAACTCCGCCAATTGTTTGACTGGCAGAGTTTTGGAATTTCCGCAGGCCCGTTCCGGGCTGAATTGCAAACTTAAGTGTTACATTTTCTGCGACTTATCAACAATCGGCCTCCTACTCACCTACAACCCACACAAGGACGTGGCGGTCGAAGGTGATGTACTCGAGATCGTACTCTTCTTCCTCGTCGTCCTTGTTGATAAAGGTCGCCTCGAGCTCGCCTTCGCCCCTCGGGCGGAAGCGCTCAATCTCGATCTGTTCAGCGAAATCGAGGTTGTAGACCGAAACGAGTTTGAAGATGGCTTCCTTGGCGCACCAGTAGATGGCGAGCTGCTCGTTGCGGCGGTCGTCGTCGAGGTCTTCGATCTCGTCCTCGGAGAGCGCCTTCTTCTCGACTGCGGAGAAGTCACGGTCGAGCGACTCGATGTCGATGCCCACGTCCTCCTCGTCGTGAAGGATGACGGCGACGTACTTGGACGTGTGGGTGATGGAGATGTTGATGGGGTTGTTCTCGATGTAGGGCTTGCCGTTGTCGTGGTGGCTGAGGTAGACCTTCTCGTCGAACATAGTGTTGAGCAGGGCGCGGACGGCGAGCCTCTGGCGGCGCAGCGATTCGCTGCCGATGAAGGAGATTTCCTCCATCTCGTCGGAAGGTGTCGCGCTGAGGGCCTTGAGCTCCTCTTCGGTCTCCGTTATCTGCCATACGCCGATTTCGGCGTCATTGTCTAGTTTTTTCCTTAAATATAGTGCCATAAAATACCTATTTGCTTAACCTGTGAGCACGATGAAGCGGCCGGAAGAAATCTTCTCCGGCATTCTCCGAATATTTACGCAATCGCGATAAAGGGTCGTCAGATGCGACGGCCGTCTTTGGCTGGGGGCCAGCTATGACTGGACTGGGAGGCTCCATTTAGTGTGCAACAAATAATTACGCGACAAAGATATAAAAGAGAATTGGATTTACAAACTTTCGTCGGTCCCGGCAAGGTGGATAAGCGACTTTACCGGTGCGATTTCGCCGAGTTTGTTGCGGCCCTTGAGGTCGTCGAGCTCCACCAGGAACACGAAATCCTTGACCTTTATACCATATTCACGCCCGTCCTTGACGACGGTGATCTTTTCAAGCGCCCTGGCAACGCCGATAGCGGTGCCGCCTGTAGCGAGAACGTCATCAAAGAAAGTGATGTTGAAGACGTCGCCCTCCGGCTTGCCCGCGGCAACGTCAGAGAGACGGAAATACAGGGTGTCCTTGCCGTACTCCTTGGTGATGTCCACCGACACCAGGTCGCCCTTGCGGAAAGGAAGCTTGCCTTTCTTGCGCATAGGGACGATGTTCCTGATGTTGGAGCATTCAGTAAGCATAGGGGCGGCGAAAAGGAAGCCGCGCGCTTCGGGAGCGACGATGTTGGGAGATGCGCACAGCGCGCCCAGGTCGCGGATGATGCTCCTGAAAACACTCTTGTCCTGCATCAGGGGGATTATATCCACGAAATTGATCCCCTTGAACGGGAATCCGGGATAGTATTTCAAATAATCTTCGTACTTCATTCTGTCTTTGACAAAAAAATCGACGGCCGGAAAAATCCGGCCATCGATTAAAATTTCCGCCGGTCTTAAAGATTGGGGTTGGACTTCTTCCACTCGGAGGTCGGGGGGACGATGCCGAGGCTCACGATCTCGTCGCGCATCTTGCAGAGGTGCTCGTAAGATGCGTCGAGGGCGGCAAGCTCCTCGGGGGTGCCTTCGGGCTCGGTGTAGTGGACGCCGTCGGCATCTATGACCGTCGGCATAGCCATCATAACGTTGCAATACTTGCCGTCATTGACATAGGTGCCTGCGGGCCAGTAGAACTTGTCGCCGCCCATCGCGGCTTCGATCATCTTGACCGCCTGGTAGGCCGGGCTCTGGAAGGAGCTGCGGCCGCGGAGCTTGATGATGGCGCTGCCGCCCTGGATGGTGGCGAGCTTGATCTCCTCGAACTTCTCGGCGGAAAGGCCCATCTCTGCGAGGGGCTTGCCGTCGATCCTGACCTTGGAGGCGAACACCGCCATAGCTTCGCCGTGGCCGCCGTAGGTGCAGGCGCCGGTCACCTTGTCCTGCTGCACGCCGAACTCCCTGGCGAGTGCGGTCTGCAGGCGCGTGGAGTCGAGGGCTGCGAGGGAGGTGAGCTGGTTGGGCTTGAGGCCGGAATGGATGAGGGCCGTGAGAGCCGTCACGTCCGCGGGGTTGAAGATGACGACGACGTGCTTGACGTCGGGGCTGTACTTGCGGATGTTGTCGCCGAATTCGGCGGCAATCTGGCAGTTGCCCTTGAGGAGGTCCTCACGCGTCATCCCCTCCTTGCGGGGCGCGCCGCCGGAGGAAATGATATATTTGGCATCCTTGAACGCGGTCTCGGCGTCGACCGTCCAGGAGATGTTGGCGCCGGGGAAGGCGCAGTGGTACATCTCTTCGGCAACACCGTTGACTCCGGGTCCGTAGATGTCGTAAAGGCAGATGTTGGGGGTGAGACCGAGCATCATCGCGGTCTGGGCCATATTGGAGCCGATCATTCCGCCGGCACCGACAATGGTAAGTTTTTCTTCAGTAAGGAATTTCATATCCGAATATAAGGTTTTTTCCAACGTCTAAATTTGGGAGTGCAAATATACTAAATTGCTGTGATAAATGAAAATCATTCGAAGGCTCCGTCCTTGATGACGAGAGTGCGGTCGCACATTGCGGCGAGAGAGGGGTCGTGCGTAACTATGACGATGGTCTGGCCGTGGTCCTTGCGGAGCTTGAAGAACAGCGAGTGGATCTCCTGCTTGGTCTTGCTGTCGAGGTTGCCGGACGGCTCGTCGGCGAAGATGATTGCGGGGGAGTTGACAAGCGCCCTCGCTATCGCCACCCTCTGCTGCTCTCCGCCGGAAAGCTGGGAGGGCTTGTGAGTCGTCCTCTCCGCCAGCCCCACTTCGGCGAGCAGGCTTTCCGCCCTCTCGCGGGCCTCCTTCGTGCTTTTTCCGCCTATGAGTGCCGGAATCATCACGTTCTCCAACGCCGTGAACTCCGGCAGCAGGTGATGCGCCTGGAACACGAAACCGATGGAAGAATTCCTGAAAGCCGACAACGCCTTCGACGACAGCGACAGGACGTCCGTCCCGTCAATCGTCAGGCTCCCCTTGTCCGGCGTCAGGAGCGTCCCGAGTATCTGCAGGAGCGTCGACTTCCCCGCCCCGGAGGCGCCCATTATGGACACCACCTCCGCCTTCGCCACCTCCAGGTCCACGCCCTTCAGCACCTTCAGCTCCCCGAAACTTTTCTCAATACCTTTTGCTTGAACTATCATAACGTGCGAAGATACTCAATTTTCCTCAAAGCCCAAGCGCCTGACGCCATCAGCCTCCCTGACGCCCGCCCTGCCGCCACTGAGTGACTCCCGCCCTAAGTGCGCCCAACCCTGGCACCCCAATCTGCCCACCTCC
Source organism: Bacteroidales bacterium (assembly GCA_017553405.1). GTDB lineage: Bacteria > Bacteroidota > Bacteroidia > Bacteroidales > UBA932 > Cryptobacteroides. The sequence continues at coordinate 15,855 of JAFZME010000116.1, read as the reverse complement.
GCCCTAAGTGCGCCCAATTCCACCGCCGGTGCGCCCGACTCCCCGGTCAGTGTGCCCGGTGGTGTCGCGAGGAGCACCACCTGACACGTTTTTGCGGGGTTTTCGTGCCCGGTGGTGTCATCAAAAGCACCACCGGGCACAGCGACCGGCATTTTAGCGGTTGCCTTTGGCTCGGTTGTGAGTTTTGCAGAGCATCTGGCAGTTTTCAATCGAAGTTTCACCGCCCTTACTCCAGGCGGTGACGTGGTCCGCATCCATTTCCGCCAGCTTCCAGATCCGAGTACGATTGGCGTCGTGGCCGATGGCGCAGTAAGGGCAGTTTGATACACCATTCGCCTCCGCTTTCTCAGTCTGGGAGGCATACACCGCCTTTTTCGTCGGCTCGTCAAACACACGCACATTCAGCAGGCGCGGCTCTTCGCACCCGCCCAGAATGTATTCAAAGATGCCCTTCTTCTCCTTTACGTAAAAGCTTTCGTATAGTTCACGCACTTTGACAGCCACCACCGTCGGGTTGTAGGCCCGTGTGTGGAACTTTTCGTATAGCTCTCCCCATTTAAGGCCGCACATTTCCTTCTCCGGAGCCATATCGAACACGGAGGTAATCCATTCAATGACAGAAATAAAGTAAGCCTTCATCTCGCCGATACCCTCATCGTAGCGGTGCGCAGCCATATAGTCCTCAGTATGGCCCCGACTGATCCATTCCAGTGCCGCAGCCAGGAAGTCCTGCCGTTTGGCCGTACCGCTGATGAAACAGTTCCACTTGTTAATATTGGTATTATTGGAATTGGAGAACTCTTCCTTGGCCTTTGTCACGAACGGGCCGGAATACACGGCGTTGAGGGTTTCCTGCGTATTGAGCGGAATTCCGACGATATTGATGGTCCGGAACCAGTCTTTGATTTCTTTCTCAGTCCCCTCGCAGATATAGATCAAGAGTTTGGTATTCAGAAACTTTTCCTGCTCGTTCGGATTCAGGGCGCCGAAATACCACGGCCGCCCGTCGGCGTCTATCCAGGCAAACTTCTCAGTGATGAAGCGCCCCAGGGAGGTGATGCGCTGCTGCCCGTCCAGCACCTCGTACTGGTCTTCACCCACCTTCGAGAAATAGATGAGACCCAGCGGATAGCCGTTCCGCACGGACTGGATTACATCTACCTCCTTTTTGCCGCCGTTTTCTGCATAGAGATAATGTCGCTGGAACTCCGGTTGTATGGTCAATCGCCCAGACAGGCCATAGAGGCCCTTACCTTCATATTCATTATACTGGAAGCCTTTGCAGATATCGCCGATGCTCCAGTCGGTTACAAGCCGTGCTATCATATCCGTTTTATTAAGATTCGTTTATACAGCATTTCATACGCACCATCACGAATAACTACAGCTCCTCTGTTCAAATCTCCTGGATTAGGGGCATCTGCTAGCGTGTATTCCTTCGTTTTGATTCCCCATTCATTGCCCCTGTCTGCTATGCCAACGATTTCAAACTGCTCAGGACAATATTTGTCCAAGAAGGTGATGGCGACACCCATCACACCACGATAATCATTAGGAATGGCATCCGGATACTTCACTTCAATTGCGTCGTAATTATCCATCTTCAAATAACCATATTCGCGTATATCTTTGTGTTTGCCGTATCTAATGTTGTCCTGCAAGGACATCAGCTTCATGGGCTCATGACGACGCCCGTGGTCAAGATTTGTAAACCAGCACGAATTACCGAGCCTGGTGAAATCACCGATATACCCAAGTCTTTCTGCCTTGGCTTTGTCTTTAGGGTCAACTTCTGCCCCTTTGGGGACGCCGAATACCATGTCCGACATAAAGCCAGTAGCCCCTAGCCAAAGTTTATTCTCCTTTACAAGATGGAAGAGTTCTTTATATCCAATTGCATTCTGGTTACCTATTATCAGAAAGCATTTCTGGGCATCAACAATCCAGTTTAGAAACTCCCTGAACAGAGAAAAAGGCGGATTAGTCACTATGATATCGGCCTCGTCCCGCAGGGCGCACACCTCCGGACTTCGGAAATCGCCATCGCCTTCAAGGTAGTGCCATTCCAAGTCATCGATGTCTATGCGTCCGTTTTGGTTGGTGTCGCGGGTGAGTTCGAAGATTTTGCCCTTGATGCGGGTCTTGTCGATATCGAACAAAGGGCTCTCTGTCTCGAAGAGGGTGGGCTCGTAGTCCTTATACTTCTTGCTCTCAACGGCATAGGAAGTACTGATGAGCCGTTTCAGACCCAGGCGTTCGAAGTTCTGGGCAAAGAATCGGGTGAAATTGCTCCATTCCGGATCGTCACACGGCAAAAGCACCGTCTTGTCACGGAAGGTGTCCGGGTTGTACTCCAGGTAAGCGTTGATCTCCTTCTGGATGTCCGCATACTGGGTGTAGAACTCGTCATTCTTGGCAGCCTTTGCGGCGCCAAGATTCGAATTGTTGGCCATAAGCTGCGCATCTTACGGCACTTGCGACTTATCCTGACCAAAGCTTTCCAGGGCATAAAAAAGGCATGGACTTTATTATCCATGCCAGCGGCCCTAGGAAGCCTTGTCACCAGATAAGTCCAGCCCACGCCAAAGCGCAGAAATTTTTCCTCAAAGCCCAAGCGCCGTGTGCTCATAGAGAGTCCAGGAGCCGGGCGACGGTGTCGTAGGGGACGCCGGCGACGCGTGCGATTTGGGCCGGGTCCGCGGAGAAGCGGTAGCGGATCTGCTTGAACAGCTCTGCCGCCTGCCCATCTGTCAGGTCGGCGACAGAGCCTTTGTGGAAAAGTGACGAGCACAGGGCCCCTAAGGCCGAAAGAACCAACTGGTCCGGGAAAGAAGGGAGGTCGTTTACCTGACGGGCCTTTGAGGAATTCGTAAGAAAATAATTCATCCGTTTCGGCGTTGCGAATACAGACTCCACGAACTCCACTGGCACATATGAGGACGGATTGACATATCCTCTCTCATCAACAAGGAATTTGCCCGGCAGGGTTACACGGCTGTGGAGAATCCTGGCCAGGGCCCTGCCGCTTATACTGTCAACCCTCGTCAATTTGGGTTTTACCTCACTGAAGAACAGTTCTCCCGTCCCCCAGGGATATAGAAATGAGTGCCGGCAGATATTCGCCGCCACGGGGTTCATCAGCGTGTAAGCGACAGCCTTCTCGAAGGACTCGTCCCCGATGGTGAGGGGGCGGATATCAATCCCGTTTTTGCGGAGAAGCTCCTTCGACGAGTATTTCTTCTCGAAGTATTGCGAATATATTTTCTTGAAGCGCATTATAAAAGCCCTCGCAGTCTCCTCGTCGCAGCCGAGGACGAAGTGGACGTGGTTTGACATCAACACAAATGCGATTACGCTGACGGGGAGCGTCGCCGCGATAATCGCCACGATGTTCATCGCCTTTATAAAGTCATCTGTCTCCTTAAACCAGAGCCGGTCAGCCAAATGCTCGGTCGTTACAAACCAAAATTTCATATAAATTATTTTTAGTGTGCCCGGTGATGTCGCGGGGAGCACCACCGGATACGTTTTTGCGGGGTTTTCGTGCCCGGTGATGTCGTTCCAAGCACCACCGGGCACACTGGCGCCGGGAATTTTGCAGTTTGCGGAAGGATGAGTATCTTTGCGGTCACATTTCGGGGTGTGGCGCAGTTGGCTAGCGCATCTGGTTTGGGACCAGAGGGTCGTGTGTTCGAGTCACATCACCCCGACCATTGCAGAAATTATTGCACGATTAATAAATTCGTTTAGACTTATCCCAATAGCATAAGCCTTTTCTGCCGCTTCTCTGTGCAAATCAGACGTCATTCTTATAACTAACTTCCCACTGAATGGTCGTTCGGGTTGCTTCCCGATTTCTGCACAATACGACAAATAATCATCAATACTATCCTCAAAATCCTTTTTCAGACATTCGGCAGTATTTCCTTCATAACTAATACCGTCTTGTCGCAGACCAAGAACATGGCCATAGAAAGAATTATCTTTCTCATCATATTCAACACAACCGGTAAATCCTTTGTAATGTAACAAGCCCATTTTATAGTAATTTTTGTGACTTAAGGTAATCGTAGATATTTTTGAGCACTCCCCTTTTTACAATATTTTCAGGATGTGGTCGATGAAGGCAATATACATTGTCACCGTTTCTGAATCTCGCTCTTGAACCAGAGGTGGAACCTTTATTATCTAACATAAAGCCAACTGACGCAAACAATCTCACAAGTTCATCGAAAGAAAAATCATTTGGCAACTTTTTAAACCGCTCTTTCAGTTTATCTTTTTTTGACATTGCAAAGATACTAAAAATGATACTATTATTCAAAAATATTTCTCCTGTCAAGGAAGCGGTAGGAGGCGGCTTCGGCGAGGTACTCGGGGAGGATGTCGGGGGCGCCGGCGAGGTCGGCGATGGTGCGGGCAATCTTGATGATGCGGGAATACGCCCTGGCGGAGAGCCCCATCTTGTCGATGAATGTCTCGAGGAGTTCGCGGCAGGGGGCGTCGAGGGGGCAGTAGCGCTCCAGCTCGTGCGAGCCCATCTGGGCGTTGGTGAAGACCTGGGTGCCGGCGAAGCGGCGCTGCTGCACCTCCCTCGCCCGGAGCACCCGTTCCGCCACTGCACTGGAAGGCTCGGCCCTGCTCCCACGGACAAGCTTTTTGGTGTCGACAGGATGCATCCAGACCTGGATGTCCAGACGGTCCATCAAGGGGCCGGACAGTTTGGCAAGATAGCCCGCACGCTGGCCTGCCGTGCAGGTGCAGCGGTCGCCCTCTCCATAGTAGCCGCACGGGCAGGGGTTGGACGCCGCGACCAGCATAAATGACGCCGGATAGACCACCTTCGACTTGAGCCTGGAGATTGTCACTTTCCTGTCCTCCATCGGCCCCCGGAGGGCCTCCAGAACGGATTTCGGGGCCTCGCAGAACTCATCCAGAAAAAGGATGCCGTTGGAAGCGAGGCTTACCTCGCCGGGCAGGATGTTCTCTCCCGAGCCGCCGCCGATGAGCGCCGCCATAGAAGCGGAATGGTGCGGAGCCCGGAAAGGCCTATGCCGTACCAGCCCGTAGCTGCTCTCCCCCTTGCCGGATACCGACCAGACCTTCGACGTGACTATGGCCTCCTCTCTCGTCATCGGCGGCAGTATCCCCGCCATCGCCTTCGCCAGGGAGCTTTTCCCGGAGCCCGGCGGCCCGACCATAATCAGGTTATGGCCGCCGGCGGCCGCGATTTCAACCCCGCGCTTGGCTCCCTCCTGGCCGATTATGGCGGAAAAATCGGGACAGTCGTCGTATGGGGATATCAGACTCCCTGACGAAAGCTCCTCATAGAGAGGCGAGCTCTGCGCAAGCAGGTCCCGGCAAGGCTCCTCCGATGAGAGTATCCTGAGCACATCGTCGAAATCCCTGACTCCGTAGATATCCACGGAGGAGGAGTCGACGGCCTCAAGCGCCGCCCTTTCGGGCATAATGCAACCTTTAAGGCCAAGCGCCGCCGACAGCTCCGCCACCGGAAGGCTCCCCGGCACGTAGCGTATGCTGCCGTCAAGCCCCAATTCTCCCATAATCAGGTATTTATCTATCCCTGGAAGTTCCCTCTGGCCGGACGCCGCCACGATGCCGAGCGCTATTGGAAGGTCGTAGCCGCTGCCGCTTTTATGGAGATCAGCCGGCGCCAGATTGATTACTATCTTCTTGCCAGGAATCCTGAAGCCCTTCGACTGGAGGGCCGTCACCATACGCAGCAGGCTCTCCCTGACCGCAGCGTCTGCAAGGCCTACGAGATGGATTCCGACACCGGCAGTGATGTCGATTTCGACCATAATGGGGAGGGCCTCAATCCCCACGCATTTTGCGGAATGTACGTAAACAAGCATATATTTTTCTTATTTTTGCACCCGAAAACAGAGTGCAGGATGAAACACAGTATCACAATAGCCGGCCTCGACGGGATTGACAAAGCCGCCGCGCAGTTCGCAAAAGAGACTGCCGGGAGGAATTTCATCGCCCTCTACGCCCCGATGGGCGCGGGGAAGACGACCTTTACCTCCGCCCTCTGCCGCGTCAAGGGCGTCGAAGAAGATGCCGTCAGCTCACCCACCTTCGCTATAGTGAACGAATACCTCACCCGCGGCGGCGAGAGCATCTACCACTTCGACTTCTACCGCATCACCCGCATCGAAGAAGCCCTCGACATCGGTTTCTACGACTACATCGACAGCGGAGCACTCTGCATAGCCGAGTGGCCGGAAAACATCGAGCCGCTCATCCCGGAGGATGCGCTCAGAGTCCATATCACCGTGGCCCCGGACTCGTCAAGGGTCGTCTCCTGGGAGGATTAGCGCAGAGTAACAGACCTCCGTTATCAAGCCTTTTACAGTCATTGCCGCCGTCCCGTCGGAACGGTACAGCGTACTTGACTTCCCGTCGGGATCGAGCAGGGCGGCGTGGAATCCGCCGCCGAAGTATTCCGCGCACCGGCTGCCCCAGAAGCGGGCCTGTGTCTGAAAAAGGGTTGTCGTACCCAATGAAAACAGGATTTCATCCCCTTTCCTTTCCACTGCGTAATAGCCCGCCGGGGCCGGATATATCCAATGGAAGTCGTAGCACTCTATGCGGAATACCACCTTCCCGGACGCATTCCACACCATACGGTTCATCTTGCCGCCGGAAGCCAGAAAGCCGGTGACATAGACCTGATCTTCAAGAAAGAACAGCCTGAGGCCGGACAGCTTCCCGTTGACGGCAGTCTGGGCAAGGACCACCCTGGAGCCGTCGCAGTACAGGGCCGCCCTGCCGGCCGAAAGCGAAACGGACGCCGCCACATAGACGGTCCCGTCCATCCTCACAGCGTCGAAGACGCCAGACACCTCGACAGGTACGTTGAGCTGCGTCTGCTCTCCGTTCCTGACCATATAGTAAAGGCTTTTCTGCCCGCCGACCGAAACCATCGGCACACTGTAGAAGAACACGCAGTCGTCCCCGTCGAGCCGCAGGGCCCCATCTCCGTCCGCCGGTCCCACCACCGTCCCTTTCTGCACGGAATACAGCACGGCACCGTCTTTACGGCAGCAAAAGCCGCCGTCGGTAAGGCTCCGGCCAAGGGTGTACACCGATTCTCCGTCGGAAACGATGCTCCCGACAGCCTCTTCCCCATCGTAACTGAAAAGGGGCTCCCCGTCGCACAGCATCCTTGTCTTTCCGCCCGAACTCACAGGCGTGTACAAACGCCCGTCCACGACACGGCATTCGTCCGGGGAAATCCCGTCAGCGGGCATTGACAGCACCTTTTCGCCGTCACGGTACAGGACGATGGACGCTCCGGCACCGTGGAGGGTGTCGCGGATGTAATCATAGCCGTCCGGGTACTCGAAGGCGGTCACATACATATTGTACCCCTCCGGCACCTCCACTACATCGTTTATGGGAGGCGGAGACTTGATGTACCAGCGGGGTCTCCCGCCGAGGCCGGGCTCCTTGAGATAGTCACAGCCCGGGGACAGGGACAGAAGCGCGACCGCTACCAAAAAAATTTTCAGTTTCATTCCTCTTCGTTTTTTCCCACGAAGTTAGAAACGAAAAAGCCCGCTCAAAACATTTTTGGGCGGGGGTAGTCAAGGTTTTTTTGTTTTTTTAAGACTTTTAGTGTTTTTTAAAATCCGAAGCGCAGACCGGCGTCAAGCGAAAGGGCTACCGGCTGGACGGTCCTGATGCTTTGCGGCTGCTTGCAATCGAAATAATAACGCACCGAAGGGTCTATATAAAGTGAAAGGAACTTGGTGAAGCGGAAGTCGACGCCGATACCGAGGCCGACCGAAGGCTGCACTCCTTTGACTTTTTCTTTATAGCGGATGCGATCCGCCCCGTTGTTGAAGGTGTAGCGGTTGATGATGCTCTTTTCAACCGCACCTCCGGCGAAGGTATAGAAGCCTACGGCCTTCGATTCCACTATCGTGAAATAGAAATTGAGCGGAACGCCGACGTATGTCTGGAAATGGTGGATCTTGTCGGAATAGATGCTTTCGCCTTCCGGAGAGGTGTATGTGCCGCTGCAGGTGGAAGGGAGCATCGTGAACGAAACACCGGTGCCGACAGCCCACCTGGGGTGGAACTGCCACTTGAGACCGAGAGTCGCGCTGACGGGAGGCCCGTACTTGTAATTCTCAAGGCCTGACATTCCGGGAGTGAAGGAACCTTCTCCCTGCGAATACATCCTTGAAGGGCTGACGCTGCGCGAACCGACATTGCCGCCGAGATTGCCGCCTGCAAGGAGCGACACTCCGGTCTTGGATTTCGCCGAGGTCTCCGTGGGGAACGTCACGGGGTCGGAAGACTTGACGGCAGGAGCGCTCTCAGAAGACTGATTGACTGCGGGAGCGCTCTCAGAAGAAGGCTCCTCAGCCGCAGGCGCGGCCTCTTCACTTTCAGCGACAGGCTGCTCTTCGGCGGCATATAACTCCGACGGAGAAGAAATCTCCGACGGCGCCGCAGCGACAGAATGGGACTTGGTCCTTGCAGGAACATAGGCCGAAAGGCCTGCGGAACGGGAGAGCTGCTCCTCGAGCGGAGCGACCTCCTCCTCTGCGATAAACTCCTCCGTAGCAGGTTCCGTGGCGTTGGCTACCATAGAGCTGTCTGGAACCTGCTGAGGAGTATGATTAAAGAGGAACACACCGAGCGCCACGGCGGCCGCGGCGGCGAAAGAAACGCCCGCCCACCAGAGCCAGACGGGGAACGCCGTCTTCGCCGGCTTCCCTATGGCCTTGGACACACCTTCCCACACCGCCGGAGAAACTTCCTCCGTGGCGTTGGAAAGTGCCCCTCTGAAGAGAAGGTCAAGATTTCTTTCAGTGTCTTCCATCTTCACTTGCTTTCTTTATCCATTCCTGCAGCTTCAGCCTCGCTCTCTGGAGCTTCGATCTCGAGGTCGCCTCCTGGATGCCGAGAGCCTCGGCAATCTCCTGGTGGGAATAACCTTCGATGACGTACATATTGAATACTGTCCTGTAGTCGGCCGGGAGGGCGGCTACCATCTTCAGTAAATCCCTGTGGCTCAATTCCTCTGCCGGGGATGCGTCGTTTGAGCGCAGCCACACGGCTTCTTCGATGTCTCCGCTCTCGCGGAGCGCGTCGTTCCTTCTGAGGTGCATCAGCGCGGTGTTGACAAAGATCTTTCTGGCCCAGCCCTCGAAGGAACCTTTCCACGAGTAGCTGTCGAGCCTTGTGAACAGTGTGATGAACCCTTCCTGAAGAACGTCTTCGGCAGTCGACCTCTCTCCGACGTAGCGGAGACAGACGGCCATCATTTTCGGTGAAAGCAGGTCGAAAAGCCGCTTCTGCGCTGAAGAGTCGCCGTCAATACAGGACGAAAGGAACTCTTCTCCGAAAATGTCGCCGCCGCCGTTCCCGGACCGTTCATCAACGACAGTCCGGATAATAAGATGCATCTTCGGTAAAAAACGTTTCACTTTCGCCAAAAAATTATCAGAACACGGCGAAAAAGGCCGAGCCGGAACCCGACATAGACACATAGCGGGCACCCTCGGCATAGAGCTCTTCCTTCACCTCCGCAAGGCGGGGGTGGACAGCAAACACCGTCTCTTCGAAGTCATTGACCAGCAGTCCTTTCCACTCCTCGACCGGTCTTTCGAGGACATCGACGATCCGTAAAGACGGAAGCCGCGGAACTATCCCTCCGTAGGCCTCGGAAGTCCTCACGGAAATACCTTCCGGAATAACGACACGGATATCAAGATCCGACAGCCTGTCCGCCATAGAAGACGGAAGCGGCGTGAGCACCTCACCCCGTCCGCAGGCGAAAGACGGCACAGCGTCGATGAAAAAAGCGCAGTCGCTCCCAAGGCGCGACGCCATCTCAAGGAGTTCCTCGTGCGTCAGGCCAAGGGAGAACATCTCCGACAGTATCTTCAGCGCGAAAGCACCGTCAGCGCTCCCTCCTCCAAGCCCTGCCCCGACCGGGGAGGTCTTCTCGAGGAAAATCTTGACCGGCGGGATCTTGTGCACCGCCCTGACGAGCCCGCAGGCTTTTACGGTTATATCCGAAAGCGGGTCCCAGCCGACGCCTCCGCGGCGGGCGATGGTCACCATCACCGCCCCGTCGGGCGTGATGGCCTGCGATATTTCCTCCGGGCCGTATTTTTCGAGCAGCCCGAAAGAAGTCGACGAATAATCCTCTCCCGCGACTATTTCCAGCGTATCGCATATCCCCTTATAAGGGAAGAAAACGGTCTCTATGTCGTGGAAACCGTCTTCTCTTTTACGCAGGACATTCAGTCCGAAATTAAGCTTTACAAATGGATGAGATATCATACGAGAATCTCCCTGAGCGCCTCCTCAACGCCGTTTTGATCCACTCCGTCCGGAAGGGCGGGGGAAAGGAAGGAAAGTATCTGCAGCACCTTGGCTTCGCGCTCCGGGATGCCGCGGGAACGCATATAGAAGAGTTCATCCTCGCCGAGCTTCCCGACGGTCGCTCCGTGGGAGCACTTCACGTCGTCGGCGTATATCTCCAGCTGCGGGGTGGTCTCCACCCTCGCGGAGTCGGACACGACGACGTTGCGGTTGGTCTGCGACGCGTCGGTGCCGTCGGCGCCCGGCGCCACTATTATCCTTCCGTCGAACTTCACGGCCGCTTCTCCGCCGGCGACTCCGTTGACGACCTGCGACGAGCTGCAGCCGGGAGCCTTGTGGTGGACGCGGACATTGATGTTCAGTTTCTCGTCACGGCCGAGGATATAGAACCCGCGCAGCGAGAACTCCGCCCCTTCGCCAGCGAGGTCCACGGAGATGTCGATGTCGCGGGACTCGCCGGGCAGCACGGAGAACTCGAGAGCGAGTTTCTCCCCCGCTCCAAGGACATATTGCGCCGCAGGCGGCTCTATGTATCTACCGTGTCCCATCGTCAGAATTTGTCGAAGCCTTCGTTTTCAATCTCGTCGGCAAGTTCCTCCCCGCCGGAACGGACGATGCGCCCGGCCTTGAGGATGTGGACCTTGTCGGGCCGCACGTACTCGAGGAGTTTGCGGTAATGCGTAATAATTATGGTGGACTTTTCGGGAGAACGCATAGCGTTTACCCCGTCGGCGACTGTCTTGAGAGCATCCACGTCGAGGCCGCTGTCGGTCTCGTCGAGAATCGACAGCACCGGCGAGAGCATCGCCATCTGGAATATCTCCGCCCTCTTCTTCTCTCCTCCGGAAAATCCGGCATTGACGGCCCTCTTCGCAAAGGAAGGATCCATCCCCACGAACGCCATCTTCTCCTTCATCAGCTTCAGGAAATCCGCCGCCGAAAGCTCCTCCTCTCCGGCAGCCTTCCTGCGGGCCGCGAGCGCAGCCTTCATAAAGGCGGAATAAGTGACTCCCGGAATCTCCACAGGGTACTGGAACGAAAGGAAAAGGCCCGCCCAGCTGCGCTGCTCCGGGCTCATCGCGAGGAGATCCTCTCCCGCAAAGGTGACGCTGCCGGAGGTCACCGTGTAGTCCGGCTTGCCGGAAAGCACCGCCGAAAGCGTGCTCTTCCCCGCTCCGTTGGGCCCCATTATCGCGTGGACTTCCCCTGCACCGACCGTCAGGTCAACTCCGTGCAATATCTCGGTTGCTGAGCCGGTTGCTGAGCTTGCCGAAGCATAAAGGTTTTTAATATCGAGAAGTATCATATCCTAACTGTTTTTCTTATAAAGCCGCACCCAGGTCGAAAGCGACCACAGGCCGTTGAGAAGGTAGAGCCCGCAGACTATCGGCATAAATATGTTGCCGATGCTGATATGGAGGATGATCTGGGCTATGTTGACAAGCAGCCACGCAATCCAGCAGTCCCACTTCTTGAGCGCCGACAGCAGCTGGGCCATAAGGATGAGCACCGTAACGCAGCTGTCGAGATACGGGTGCGGGTCCGCCGGGAACAGCCTGTCGAGGAGCCAGCCCCAGAGCAGAGCCACCACAAGGACCGCCGCGACCACAAGCGCCCGTTCGGTCCAGGAAAGCATCGACACCTTGAGCCGGGACGCGTCCTCCGCGCTCCTTTCATCCTCCCGGGGATGAGTCCAGCGGTAGTGCCCGAGAATGTTTATGGCCAGCGACACCGGCTGCAGGAGCAGCGATGCGTAGAGGTTCTTGTCGAGGAACATCACGAAGAGGGCGGCAGTGTAGAGGTAGCCGACCCAGAAGTTGTACTTCGAGTTGCGTCCCGCGAGCACCACCGTCGTGAGCCCGAGCACCGAGGTCACTATGTCTATCCAGGAAATCATCCTACCGCTCCTTCAAGTGACACTGACAACAGTTTGCGCGCTTCGACGGCGAACTCCATCGGGAGCCGCGAAAGCACTTCCCTGGCATATCCGCCCACGATAAGCCCTACTGCCTCCTCCGGAGGAATGCCCCGCTGGTTGCAGTAGAAAAGCTGATCCTCGCTTATCTTGGAAGTCGTCGCCTCGTGCTCCACGACGGCGGACGGGCAGGCGTTCTTTATGACAGGAAATGTGTGGGCGCCGCACTGAGAGCCGATCAGAAGGCTGTCGCACTGCGAGTAGTTGCGCGCTCCGACAGCTGCGTGGCCCATCAAGACGAGGCCGCGGTAGCTGTTCTGGCTACGGCCCGCCGATATGCCCTTCGAGACGATGCGGCTCCGCGTATTGCGGCCGAGGTGGATCATTTTCGTGCCCGTGTCGGCCTGCTGCATATTGTTGGTGACGGCCACCGAATAGAACTCCGACGACGAATTGTCGCCGCGAAGGATTGTGGAAGGATATTTCCACGTGATGGCGGAGCCCGTCTCGACCTGCGTCCAGCTGAGGTGGCTCCCCTCGCCGCGGCAAAGGCCGCGCTTGGTCACGAGGTTGAGGATGCCGCCACGGCCCTCGGCGTCGCCGGGGTACCAGTTCTGGACCGTGCTGTATTTGACGTCCGCCCCTTTCTCCACCACTATCTCGACCACGGCCGCGTGGAGCTGCTGCTTATCGCGCATAGGCGCCGTACATCCCTCCAGGTAGCTCACGTAGGAATCCTCGTCGGCCACGATGAGCGTCCTTTCGAACTGCCCCGTGCCGCGGGCGTTGATGCGGAAATAGCTGGAAAGCTCCATCGGGCAGCGCACTCCCTTCGGAATATAGCAGAAGGAGCCGTCGCTGAAGACCGCGCTGTTGAGGGCCGCGAAGAAATTGTCGCCGGAGGGCACCACCGAAGCCAGGTATTTCCTGACAAGGTCCGGGTGCTCGCGCACGGCTTCCGAGAAGGAGCAGAAAATGACACCCATCTCCGCAAGTTTCTTGCGGAAGGTCGTCGTGACGGACACGGAATCGAACACGGCGTCCACCGCGACCACTCCGGCGAGTACCTCCCGCTCCTTGAGCGGAATGCCGAGCTTGTCGAAGGTCTCCTGAAGCTTCGGATCTATCTCCTTCGGCCGCTCCGAATCCTTCTTCGGCGCAGCATAATAGATAATATCCTGGAAATCAATCGGAGGCAGATCCAAATGGCCCCAGACGGGAAGCGTCATCTTCTGCCATTTGCGGAAAGCGTCCAGACGGAAATCGAGCAGCCACTGCGGCTCTTCCTTGATACGGGATATGGTACGGATAATCTCCTCGTTGAGCCCTTTGGGCACGAACTCCTGCTCCACGTCGGTCACGAACCCTTCCTTGTACTGGGAAGAGGTAATCTGCTCCAATATTTTCCCGTCCTTCTCCCGCATAGACTCAGATCAGCCTCAAAAAGTCGGCGAGGACTATCGAGGTCACCGCTTCAACCACCACCGGAGCCCTGAGCGCTATACAGACGTCGTGACGGCCCGGAACTCCTCCCTTGCGTATGCTGGAAGCAGGCTTGAACGCCACGCGGAACACGAGCGGATTGCCGTTCGTGATGCCGCCGTTGACTCCGCCGGCGCCGTTCTTTGAAGGCGTCAGCGGGAACGGGTCGTTGTGCTCGCTGCCCTTCATCGCGGCGGCCGCAAAACCGTCGCCGAACTCGATGCCGCGCACTCCGGGGATGGCGAACACGGCGTGGGACACGAGCGACTCGACGCTATCCCAGAACGGCTCTCCGAGGCCGACCGGAAGCCAGCCTACACAGCATTCGACCACTCCGCCGAGGGAGTCGCCCTCTGCCGCCGCTGCGGCGATGAGCCCATCCCAGGCTTCAGGATCGGCGCTCCCGCCGAGCTCCTTCAGAGAAGTCTCAATGGAGAACTGGTCCTCAAGCGCTGCAGCAAGGAACTTCTTCGCCACGACTCCGGCGGCGACCACGGGAAGTGTAAGCCTTCCCGAGAAATGCCCGCCGCCTCTCGGGTCGTTGAACCCGCCGAACTTGATGTCGGCGACATAGTCGGCGTGACCAGGACGGGGCTCCTTCCTGAAGGAGGCATAGTCCTCCGGACGCGTGTCGCAGTTGCGGAAAACAATAGTGAGAGGCGAGCCCGTCGTGTGGCCCTCGAACACACCGGAGAGGAACTCCGGCGCATCCGCCTCCTTGCGGGGCGTCGTCCCCGGAGCTCCGCTTCTGCGGCGGTCCAGGTCTGCCTTGAAATCTTCTGCCGAAATGGCAAGGCCCGCGGGCACGCCGTCTATTACGACGCCCACTGCCAGACCGTGAGATTCTCCGAAAACGGAGACTTTGAATATTCTACCAAAAGTCATCATATCCTGCAAAGATACGAAATTCTACATCCCGGTGTTGTGAATAATGAATGCATATATGTCCGCCTGCTCCTCAAGCACCTTTGAGAGCGGCTTGCCTCCGCCGTGGCCGGCTTTGGTGTCTATGCGTATAAGAGCGGGTTTGTCGCCGGCCGTGCATTCCTGCAGCCTGGCGGCGAACTTGAAGGAATGGGCCGGGACCACCCTGTCGTCGTGGTCGGCCGTCGTAATCAGCGTGGCCGGATAGGAAACCCCCTCGTGGATATTGTGGAGAGGGGAATATCCATACAAATAGCGGAACATCTCGGGCGAATCCTCGCTCGTGCCGTAGTCCGGAGCCCAGTTCCAGCCAATGGTGAATTTGTGATAGCGCAGCATATCCATCACACCGACCTCGGGCACCGCCACCGCGAAGAGATCCGGGCGCTTGGTCATACAAGCTCCGACGAGAAGGCCGCCGTTGGATCCGCCCACGATGGCGAGCTTCTCCTTCGAGGTGTAGCCGTTGTCTATCAGCCACTCGGCCGCGGCGATGAAGTCGTCGAACACGTTCTCCTTGTTCATCTTCGTGCCCGCCTCGTGCCACTTCTCGCCATATTCCGAACCGCCGCGAAGGTTGACCTGAACGTAGATTCCGCCCTTTTCGAGGAACGGCACCCTGGTGGCGGAGAATGACGGAGGGAGGGATATCGCAAATCCGCCGTAGCCATAGAGATAGACGGTGTTGCTCCCGTCGAGAGGGGCGTCCTTGCGACAGGTGATGAACATCGGGATCATCGTGCCGTCCTTGCTGGGGAAGAACACCTGGCGGGTTTCGAGGCCGGAAAGGTCGAACTCCGTGGCCGGCGCCTTGAACAGAGAGCTCTTCGCTCCTTCTATATCAAAGGAATATATCGACCCGGGCACAGTGAACGAGCTGAATGAATAGAAGCACCAGTCCTCGCCCTTCTTCCCGTTGAAGCCGGCGGTACCGATGCCGGGAAGGGCGATCTCCTTCGCGCCGGACCCGTCCCTGTTGCAAAGATACGCGTGGGTGGAAGCGTCCCTGCTGTATTCGAGGATGAGCTTGTCGCCGACGAACAGGGCTCCGTCGAGCACGGCGTCCGTCTCGGGCACAAGGTCCTTCCAGGCCGTCCATTTGGGATTGGCCATATCGGCTACGACCAGCCTGTTGAACGGAGCGTCCTTGTTCGTAAGAATAT
>JAFZME010000115.1 GCA_017553405.1 Bacteroidales bacterium | reverse complement strand
TTCACCTCCATAGGTCTCGACACCAATTTCAAGGAGATAGCGAAGAGTATGCAGGGCGGCAAGGTCCTCTGGCTCTATATCGTCGGGCAGACCTTCAATATCCTCCTGACGCTGTTTGCTGTCTGGTTCCTCCTCTCCGGCGCGGTGTTCGAGGTTCCGCAGCTCGACCTTTTCAAGTAGTGTCCCGCGGAGGCGACAGGGTTTTCAAGGTGGTGACAATCGTCGTGATTGTCATCACTTTGCTTATTGCCTTGTACATTATGGTTTTCCGTCTCGGCCTCAGCGACAAGTTCGATTTTGGCGCGGGATCCTATTTCTACACCGACCACCCCGAACTCCAGGACGCGGCGGAATCGGCTTCCTACACCACCTCCGTCCCGAAGTGGCTCCACTACGTCCTCTTCTTCGGCTGGGGTTACCTTATGTGGCGCCTCTGGGTGTGGATTGATAATCGCGGAAAAAATGATTAAATTTGTAAGCTAAACGCTTTTATTATGAAAAAATACACTTGCACCATTTGCGGGTACGTCTATGACCCTGAGGTCGGCGACCCTGACAGCGGCATCGCCCCCGGCACCGCTTTCGAAGACATTCCTGATGACTGGGCCTGCCCCATCTGCGGCGTAGGCAAAGATATGTTTGAACCCGCGGAATAATGTATAGAACTAAAACTTGCGGAGAACTCCGCATTGGCAATCTCGGACAGAAAGTGACTCTTGCGGGCTGGGTGCAGCGCAGCCGCAAGCTTGGCGGAATGACATTCATCGACCTGCGCGACCGCTATGGCATCACGCAGCTTGTCGTTGAGGCCGACGCGGACCCGGAGCTTGTGGCGACGGCGACCTCTCTCGGGCGCGAATTCGTCATCCAGGTGGTCGGCGAGGTTCTCGAGCGCCAAAGCAAGAACCCCAAGATGCCGACAGGCGACATCGAGATCAAGGTCGAATCGATCAATATCCTCAACAAGAGCGTGACGCCACCGTTCACAATCGAGGACGACACCGACGGCGGCGAGGACATCCGCGCGAAGTACCGCTATCTCGACCTCCGCAGGGCCCCGCTCCGCAAGGCCCTTGAGCTTCGTCACAGGATAGCCCACGAAGTGCGCAACTACCTCGACTCCCAGAACTTTATGGAGATCGAGACGCCGTATCTGATCAAGTCCACTCCGGAGGGAGCGCGCGACTTCGTCGTGCCTTCCAGGATGAACCCGGGGCAGTTCTACGCCCTTCCGCAGTCGCCGCAGACCTTCAAGCAGCTGCTGATGGTGGCGGGCTACGACCGCTATTTCCAGATTGTCAGGTGTTTCCGCGACGAGGACCTCAGGGCCGACCGCCAGCCGGAGTTCACCCAGATTGACTGCGAGATGAGCTTCGTGGAGCAGGAGGACGTGCTCGAGACCTTCGAGGGGATGATGAGGACACTTTTCAAGAACGTCCTCGACGTCGACGTGCCGAATCCTCTTCCGAGGATGAGCTGGTACGACGCGA
This sequence comes from Bacteroidales bacterium, assembly GCA_017553405.1. GTDB lineage: Bacteria > Bacteroidota > Bacteroidia > Bacteroidales > UBA932 > Cryptobacteroides. Next base: position 7,579 of record JAFZME010000115.1, on the reverse strand, counting down.
TGGATTCCTATGGCTCTGACAAGCCGGACATCCGCTTCGATATGAGGCTCCACGAGGTCACGAGCCTCGCCCAGGGCCACGGCTTCGGCGTTTTCGACAGCGTCCCGTATGTGGGCGCAATTGCCGTTCCGGGTGCTGCAGGCTGGTCCCGCAAGGAGACCGACGCGCTGACCGACTGGGTCAAGCGTCCACAGGTGGGTGCCAAGGGGCTTGTCTATATAAAGCTCAATGAAGACGGCTCCGTCAAGTCCTCGGTAGACAAGTTCTACTCGACGGAGGACCTGAAAGCGATAGCAGACGCTGCAGGAGCATCCGTGGGCGACCTTGTCCTCATTCTTTGCGGAGAGAAAAGGAAAACCCAGACGCAGCTCGGCGTGCTGCGCGTCGAACTTGGCAACCGGCTCGGCCTGCGCGACCCGAAGGTCTTCGCCCCGCTGTGGATTGTGGATTTCCCGCTCCTGGAGTGGGACGACGAGACCCAGCGCTTCTACGCTATGCATCACCCGTTTACTGCTCCGAAGCCCGAGCATCTGGACCTGTTCTATTCCGACCGCAAGGAGGATCTTGAAAAGGTCTGCGCCAACGCCTATGACTTCGTCCTCAACGGCAACGAGCTCGGCGGCGGATCCATCCGTATCCACGATGCGCAGATGCAGAAAAGGATGTTCGAAGTCCTCGGCATCGGCGAGGAGGAGGCGGACTACAAGTTCGGCTTCATCATCAACGCCTTCAAGTTCGGCGCCCCGCCTCACGGCGGTCTCGCGTTCGGCTTCGACCGCGTGTGCGCCCTGTTCGGCGGGCAGGATTCCATCCGCGACTACATCGCCTTCCCGAAGAACAACCAGGGCCGCGACGTGATGATTGACTCTCCTTCGGAGATCGACGACATCCAGCTCGAGGAGCTTCAGATCAAACTCGACACTAAGGCGGAATAGCCCTTATGGACTACGGAAAGTACTTTTCGGACGATGTTCCGTCCTTTATGAGGTCTCCCGTGAGGGAGATCTTCAGGAAGGTGGACCTGTCGGCGATATATTCTTTCGCCGGCGGCTATCCGTCCGCGGAGACCTTTCCGCTTGAGAAGATGTCGGCCCTCAGTGAGGCAGTGGTGCGTAAATATGGCGCCAAGGCCTTGCAGTACGGGGCTACGCAGGGCGTCCCGGAGCTGCGGGAAGCGATTGCGGCCCGCTGCGGGGTTGACGTCCGCAATGTTCAGATTACCACATCGTCCCAGCAGGGGATAGATGTTTGCACGAGGATACTCGTCAACCCCGGCGATGCAATCCTCACGACCGCTCCGACATACCTCGGCGCCATCCAGTCGTTCCGGTCCTACCGGGCGAAGGTGTACGCCGGCGAGGCTCCCGCGGGTAGCAAGGTGAAGTTCTTCTATGCGATTCCGGACTTCCGCAATCCTTCCGGCGAGACTATGACTCTTGCCGAAAGGGAGGCGCTGGTGGAAAGGGCGCGCAGGGAGGATTTCATCATCGTGGAGGACAGTCCCTACCGCGAGCTTCGCTACAGCGGGGAGCAGCTTCCGACGATATATTCCCTCGCTCCCGAGAGGACGCTCCATCTGGGGAGTTTCTCGAAGATATTCGCCCCGGGCCTTCGGCTCGGCTGGATACTCGGCCCGGAGGAACTGCTGGAGCAGATTTATGTCTGCAAGCAGGCGCTGGACCTGTGCCCTCCCGTGTTCGACCAGTACCTCGCGGCGGAGTATCTCGGGAGCGGCGAGCTCGACAGGAACCTCGCGGCAACGGTTGAACTCTATCGCGGCAAGCGCGACCTGCTGCTTTCCCTGCTGGAAAAGTATATGCCTGAAGGTGTGAGCTGGACTCACCCCGACGGCGGCCTTTTCCTTTTCGTCACGCTCCCGGAGGGGGTGGACACGGTGGCGATGTACGACGAGGCCCTTGCGGCCGGAGTCGCCTATGTTGCGGGCTCGTTCTTCTTCGTGGACGGATCCCACCGCAACACGATGCGGCTCAATTTCTCATTTATGGACACCGCCCGGATGGAGCCGGGTATAGAACTTCTTTCACGAATCATCAAATCGGCAATATGGAAAAAGTGACTTTAAGAGGCTGCGGCACCGCCCTGCTCACCCCTTTCAAGGGATTGGGCGTTGATTACGACGCTTTCGCCGCGAGCGTTGACCGGCAGGTGGAAGCCGGGATCCACTTCCTCGTCCCCCTCGGGACCACGGGTGAGACTCCCTGCCTCTCCGTCGAGGAACGCATCGAGGTGCTCAAAATCGCCAAGGCCCACAGCGCCGGCAGGCCTGTCGTCGTTGGCGGCGGGACCAACTCCCTCGCCGGCACGATTTCCAGTATGAAGGCACTCGAACGCTACGGCGCCGATGCTTTCCTCATCGTGGTTCCCTACTACAACAAGCCGACTCAGGAAGGCCAGTATGCCTATTTCAAGGCCGTTGCTGAGGCAACGTCGAAGCCGATTGTGATATATAACGTTCCGGGCCGCACAGGAGCCAATATAGAGGCAGACACGGTCGTCCGCCTTGCGGAGGACGTGCCGAATATCGTGGCCGTGAAGGAAGCTTCGAGCCGTTATGCCCAGATCAGCGACATCATCCGCCGCGCTCCGGAAGGATTTTCCGTGCTCAGCGGCAATGACGACGAGACGCTCTCGCTTATGGCGACCGGCGCCGCAGGCGTCATTTCGGTGGCCTCCAACGTCGCTCCGGCCGAGATGGTCGCCCTCACCGAGGCGCTTCTCGCGGACGATATGCCCAAGGCACGCGCCCTCCATCACAAACTTTCCCCGCTCTTCCACGCCCTGTTTGTGGAGAGCAATCCCATCCCGGCCAAGGCGGCGATGTCGCTTCTCAGCCTGATGAGCAACACGCTGCGCCTTCCGCTGGTCCCCGCTTCCGAGAAGACAGTTATCCTCCTCGAGCGCGTTCTCGCAGAACTGAAGCTGTAGCTGTTTTGGATATGGATTTGGAACTTTTCAAAGAGATATTGTCGGTCGACTCGACGAGCGGGCGCGAAAGGGCGCTGTCGGAGCTGCTGGCCTCGCGGCTGGAGGCGCCGGCGCTTGAGCGCTTCGAGGTGGGCGACGGCACGGAGAACCTGCTTTTCAGCTGGGGCGAACCGTCTGTGGTGTTCTGTACTCATATGGACACGGTGCCGCCGTACATCCCGCCTGTCTTTTTGGAGGACAGGGTATGCGGGCGCGGGGCGTGCGATGCCAAAGGGCAGATACTTGCTCTATATACGGCCTGCAAGAGGCTGGAGGCTTCCGGCGCCGACGGCTTCGGCCTGCTGCTGCTGAGCGGCGAGGAGACGGGGTCGTTCGGGGCAAAGGCTTTTGCCCGTACGCCGTTCAGGGCGCCGTTCCTCATCGTCGGCGAGCCGACGGAGAACCGTATGGTCTCGAGCAGCAAGGGGACGAAGGCGTTCTCGCTGCGTTTAGCCGGCGAGGCGTTCCACTCCGGCTACCCGCAGTTCGGCGTGAGCGCCGTGGAGCTTTTCGTCGATTTCGTCGGCGCGCTCCGGGAGTTTGCCGCCGGTTATGAAGGTCTGACGTACAATATCGGGCTCCTGCATAGCGACAACCCGCAGAACATTCTCTCGCCGGAGCTCTCGTGCCGGGTTTATTTCCGGACAACAGCCGCGTCGGATGCTGCAGTTTGTGATTGGATGATGCAGCCGCGCGAGAGGGTCGAGGTGGAGGCTTTCGGCGGCGACGCTCCCGCGGAGTACGTTACGCTAGAGGGTTTCGAGAGCGCCCCCGCCGCCTTCGGCAGTGACGCCCCGCACCTCTCGAACTTCGGCCACAAGATCATCTGCGGCCCCGGATCCATCGCGTTCGCCCACCGCCCCGACGAGCACGTCCTCCTCGCGGACCTTTCTCGCGCGGCGGACCTCTACGTGGCGATGTTCCGCGCTCTGACGGGTGGAGATTCCCGGTCGAGCCGGGAATGACGCCCGCCGCGCGGCCAGGCGCCAGCGCCGTCCGTATGCAAAACAGGCCGTTTTTGCCTACGAGTCGAGGATTGAGGCCGGTTGGTGTGCAAATCAGGCGGTTTTTGCACACGGGGCAACGAAAAATGTGGAACGGTGAACAAAAAGGGGGTGATTTTGTGCACGGAACGGTGAATAAGTGGAGACGGTTGACAAAAACAGGGGGATTTTGTACACGGGACAATTTAAAAAGGGGAGGGGGAAGTACTTGGTGCGATAGTAAGCGGTGAATTGAAAAACAAAAGCAGAAATTTAGAAAAAGAGAATAGCAATGAAAGTAATTATCAGCGGGTACGGGAAGATGGGACATATGGTGGAGGAGGAGTTGAAGGAGAAGGGGATTGAACTGGTGGAGGCCAGTGAGGATATCGTGGCGACGAAGCCGGAGGTGGCGAGGGAGTGCGTGTGTATAGACTTCACGACGCCGGACGCCTTCAAGGCCAACTACCGCTTCATCGCGGAGCATTTCAAGGCGGCGGTTGTCGGGACGACGGGGTGGAACGACATCAAGGACGAGGTCCTTGAGTGTTTCCGCAAGGCCGGCACGACAATGATCTACGCCTCCAACTTCTCGATAGGGGTGAATGCGCTTTTCGCTGCGACGAGGAAGGCCTGCGAAGTGCTGAAGGGTGCGGGCTACACGCCGTCAGTTGAGGAGGTGCACCATATCCATAAGCTCGATGCACCCTCCGGGACGGCAAAGTCGCTCGGGGCGATCATCGAAGAGTCGCTCGGGGCGAGCCCGGAAATATCCTCCGTCCGCGAAGGCGAGGTGCCGGGGATCCACACGGTGGATTTCCTGTCGGCCTGCGACCGGCTGACGCTCCGCCACGAGGCATTCTCCCGCAAGGGGCTCGCCGCAGGTGCCGTCGCCGCCGCCCTCCTGACCGAGACCCACCCCGGCGTCCACGAGTTCAGCGATGTGATATTGTAGTTTAATTGAGTAACGTAAACAGCGTATGAAAGTTGCGGTTGTAGGAGCTACGGGTCTGGTGGGCCGCAGGATGCTCCAGGTGCTTGAGGAGAGGAAGTTTCCGGTGACGGAGCTGCTTCCGGTAGCCTCTGAAAAATCCATAGGGCGGAAGGTGACCTTCTGCGGGAAGGAGTGGACCGTGATGCGGCCCGAGGATGCGCTCGCGGCGAAGCCGGTCCTGGCGCTGTTCAGCGCCGGGAGCGCAGTGTCGGAGTCCCTCGCCCCTCAGTTTGCGGCCATCGGCTGCCGCGTGGTGGACAATTCCTCCTTCTGGAGGATGGATCCCGGGAAGAAACTTGTCGTGCCGGAGATCAACGGCGACCTGCTCGGACCGGATGACTACATCATCGCCAACCCCAACTGCTCGACCATCCAGATGGTGATGGCGCTGGCTCCGCTTGAGAAGGAATACGGTATCAAGAGGATAGTGGTTTCGACCTACCAGAGCGTCACGGGGACGGGCTACAAGGCCATCGCCCAGATGAACGCGGAGAGGGCCGGCGAGACGGATATCGAGATGATATATCCATATCCGATAGACCAGAATATCCTTCCGCATATCGACTCCTTCCTCGAAAACGGCTACACGAAAGAGGAAATGAAAATGGTCAACGAGACCAGGAAGATCCTCGGTGACGACTCCATCGCCATCACCGCGACGACCGTGCGGGTGCCCGTACAGGGCGGCCACTCGGAGTCGGTCAACGTCGAACTCCTGCGGCCCTTCACCCTCGAGCGCGTGAGGGAGCTGATGGCCGGGATGAGCGGGGTGGTAGTGCAGGATGATCCGTCGAAGAAGATATATCCTATGCCGCTATACGCGTGGGGCAAGGACGAAGTATTCGTCGGGCGCATCCGCCGCGACTTCTCCGTCGAGAACGGCCTCAACTTCTGGTGCGTGAGCGACAACCTCCGCAAAGGCGCCGCCACCAACGCCGTCCAAATCGCCCAATTGTTACTTAAAAAGGGGCTACTGCCGCAGTGATATGATTACAGCGTCAGGCAACCGATTGTCATACCGAGGCCTTCAGGCCGAGAGTATCTCCTTTTGTCATTTCGAGCGAAGTCGAGAAATCTAATATTTATGGAAAACATCACACTTGAGCGTTTCAACGAGGTCATCGAAGGCCTTGAGAAAGGACAGATAAGGGTCGCCGAGAAGATAGACGGCGAGTGGAAAGTCAATGCCTGGGTCAAGGAGGTCATCCTTGCCGGCTTCCGTCTCGGGGCCATAAAGGATATGTCCGAGGGGCAATTCTCCTTCTTCGACAAGGAGACCTTCCCGGTCAGAAGGTTCTCCGCGGCCGACGGAGTGAGGATAGTGCCCGGCGGGAGCAGCATCCGGCGCGGCGCGTATCTCGCTCCCGGCGCGATCGTTATGCCCCCGGCGTACATCAACGTCGGCGCCTATGTCGGCGAGGGGACGATGGTGGACTCCCACGTCACGATAGGCTCCTGCGCCCAGGTCGGCAGGCACATCCATATATCGGCTTCGACGCAGATCGGCGGCGTACTCGAGCCCGCCGGCGCAATGCCGACCATCATCGAGGACGGCGCCTTCATCGGCGGCAACTGCGGCATCTATGAGGGGACGATAGTCCAGGAGGGGGCCGTTATAGCTTCGGGAGTCATCATCACCTCCTCCACCGCCGTCTTCGACGCCACGACGGGCGAATTCATCCGCCGCAACGCCGACGGCCGCATCGTCATCCCGCGCGGCGCGGTGGTCGTCTCCGGCAGCAAGCCCATCGTGCGCGACGGCGCTCCCCTCGCCTCAGGCGTCCACCTCTACTGCCCCGTCATTGTCAAGTACCGCGACGAAAAGACCTCCGGCTCCGTCCGCCTCGAGGATTTGCTGCGCTAATCGCTTTAGCGCTCACCCGGCGTCAATTGATCGTTTCGGGATCAATTTTGGCCTCAAAATGACGCCGGAATGTTATTTTCGACGTTTGGGGCACGTTTTGAGGGCAAAAACGTGTCCCAAATCGCTTTTTGGGCGTTTGGGGCGCATTTTGGGGCCTGAAACGTGGCCGGGATTAGCGGAGGATATCGTTGAGGAGGGAGGAGGCGGCTTCGCCCGGGCCCTCGCCGGCGCCGGAGATGACGAGCGGGTAGGGGTGGAAGGCGCTGCGGATGATGATGGCGTTTTCCGTGCCGCGGAGATGGTACGCCGGGTGCCGCTGGTCCACCGCCTTGAGGCGGATTGAGGCGACGAGGCTAGAGCTGGCCGCCGTGCCTGCGGGCTGGGCGAAAGCGCTGGCGACTGTGGCTGAAGGGGCGTTCGCGGGGCCCTGGGCGTCGGGGGCGGAGGAGCGCTCGAGGGAGGCGGTGAAGCGGAGCTTGAGGCCCTTTTCGGCGGCGGAGTGGTAGAGGCCTGCGAAGTACTCCTCGCGCTCCTCGAGGGCGTCGAAGACCTCCTCGATGGAGAGGCCTTCGAGGCTGCCGCCGGTCACGGGCTCGATTGCGACGTCTGAGGCCTCGAGGGCAATGCCGGCTTCACGGGCGAGGATGAGGAGCTTGCGGAGAGCGTCGCCGCCGCCGAGGTCGACGCGGGGATCCGGCTCGGTGATGCCGTCGCGGCTGGCCTTGCGCACCAGCGAGGAGAAGCTCTCCTCCG
>JAFZME010000114.1 GCA_017553405.1 Bacteroidales bacterium | reverse complement strand
CTCCTTGATCTCGTCGAAGATCTTATCGGTGTGGATGGTGTTGAAATCGGCCATCAGGATGACGGGGAGGTTCTCCGTGTTGTACATCTCGATCCTTTTCTTGATCAGCTTCATCGACTGCAATCTGGACTGCGAAGTAAGGCCAAGGTGGGTCGTCATGAAGAAAAACCCCTGACCGGTAGCCTTCACCCTGAATTCGGCCCACTGGACAGGCCTGGTGTACTTGTCGTCCCAGCTCATACTCTCGACCTCGGGAGTCGCGCTGGCCCAGAAACGTCCGTCCCTGAGGAGCTCGACGTCATCCTTTTTGTAAAGGAAACCGTTCTTGTAGCCTTCCATCGACTTGCCGTCGTAGCCGTAGGGAGCGAGAGTCCCGGACATATACTCCCACTGGGTTTGCGCGAGCTCCTGCAGACCGATAACCGTCGGCTGCTGGTCGATGACCATATCGCGGCAGGCACCGGCCCGGAGGGCCCAGTAGTTCATGCCCCTGTCGGTCGCATTGGTGTTTTTCTGACGGATGTTGAAGGTGAGCACCTTGATCTGGTCGGGGCCCGACGGCAGAGTGTTTTGCCACTGCGGGCCGTGGTTATCCTTGTCGTCCTTGGTGCAGGAGGCCGCACCGAGCAGGGCGAGGACAGATAAAAAAACGAGGATTTTTCTCATATCTTGGTTAAAAGTTGTGGCAGTTGTACGTTGCAAAAATAAAAAGCAATTTTGCCGGCGTATGTTAATTTTGTCAAAATATGTTTTAATTTTGTGCAAATGTTGATTTTGTCAAACATACTTTCGCTGCTGATAAGCAGCTCGTTGTTTTTCCACGCGCTCCCTTCAGAGTCCACGGGCGTCAACGTCAGGACAGTCTGTCAGGACAGCATAGGCAATATGTGGTTCGGCGGGCGGGACGGCATCACCCGCTACGACGGCAGCCGCTTCACGGACTTCCGCCACGTCGCCGGCGGCCCCGGAAGCCCGTCGGACGACAATATTTATAAACTGCTGTGCGACAGCGACGGGGCCGTCTGGGCAGGCCACCTTTCCGGCCTCTCGGTCTACGACTACTCCTCCAACGCTTTCCGCAATTACAGGAGCCCAGACGGCTCGGTGACGGACCTTCTCCAGCTCTCGGCGACAGGTTTCCTAACCGTTATGCACGAGAGGCTCTGGCTTTTCGACAAAGCCGGCGGGATGTTCTCGCGGGAAGGAATTCCGCAGAGACTGATGGATTTCCCCACGCATATTATATACGAAGGTGACGACTCCATTCTGGCTGGAGGACAGGACGGGCGGATTTTCAAAATGTCGAAAGACCTTAAGTCAGTGCAGGAAATCGACTCCGGCACCGGCGAAGTCCAGATCAACTGCCTGTTGCAGGAAGGCAATTCCATTTGGGTCGGCACGGAAGGTAAAGGATTATGGGAGATTCCGCTCTCCGGAGAAGCCGCCCGCAATTACCCTCTGGAACTGGTCCGTTCGCTATGCAAGGATGAAGAGGGAGGCCTGTGGATAGGGACCAAGAACGGACTCTACGTCCTTCGTGACGGGAAACTTGAGGTGTTCCACCACGACTACTTCGACAAGGGCAGCATCACCCACGACAGTGTCCACGACATCTTCCGCGACAAGCAGGGCACGATATGGCTGGGGACCTATTACGGCGGAGTGTGCTACTGCACCTCCCACCCGTCGCTGTTCTTCGGCATAATCTCACGTCCGGGCGACAACTTCCTCAACGGCAACGTCATAAGCGACATAGTTGAAGGCGCCGACGGTTCGCTGTGGATAGGCACCAACTCGGGCGGTCTCAACCATATGCGGAAAGACGGCACTTTCGAGCATATCAAAGGTGGCGGAGACGACTCTTCCGACCTTCCGGACATCAAGAGCATCCTCGTGAGCAGATACTCCGGAAAGGTCTTCGTCGGCTCCGACAAAGGGAGCCTGTCGGTCCTCTCCCCCGGCGGCAGGCAGCTGCGCTCCCTCGGCAATATGCTCGGCAACGGCTCATACGCGCTGGCCGAGAAGGAAGACGCCGACGGCTTCTATGCCGGCTCCCCCGACGGCCTTTTTGAATACACGGAAAGCACCGGCGTTCTCCGGGAGATTCCCGCTCCGGGCAGCATTTCCAATATCTACTCCCTTAAACTCACCTCCGGCGGCATCCTATTCATCGGCAGGAAATTCGGCGTCGCCGCCATAGTCACGGGGACAGACCAGCCATATAAAGTCCCCGAGGAGCTGGAGGGCATCCGCTACGTCGAGGACTTCCTGGAAGACGCATCAGGCCGGATATGGATCAGCTCCGGCGACGGTCTGTTCCGCTACGACCCGGCAGATTCGACGGTCCGTTCCTACACGGTGGAGGACGGCCTTCCGGACAACGTCATCCACGGAGTCGAGGAAGACGCCGGCGGCAGGCTCTGGATCAGCACCAACAGGGGTCTCTGCCGTTTCGAGCCCTCAAGCGGAGAAAAATGGATTTTCACGGTAGCGGACGGCCTGCCCGGCGACCGGTTCACCGCCTATGCCCACTGCCGAACGCAAAGCGGCGAGATGTACTTCGGGGGGATGTCCTGGATAGTACGATTCAATCCGGAGACCATCAATCCTTCATTTAAGGAAATCACACCCGTCGTCTCCGGAATCGAGGTCAACGGTGTCTGGAGGCCCGTTTCCGGAGACTCTGTCTCCCTTCGCGCCAAAGACAGAGACATCAGCCTTATCCTTTCGGCCCCGGACTACCTGTCCGGGCAGAACGGCCACTTCTTCTACCGTCTGGAAGGCTCCGGCCGTGGCGAAAGCTGGCACGAAGCCGGGATGGACCGCAAAGCCACCTACCACGGCCTTAAAAAAGGCAGCTACACCTTCCACGTCAACTATCGCAACAGCGCAGGCATCCACTGCACGAATGAGGTGACGCTCCGGCTGAAGATCCCGCCCTTCTGGTACGAGACCGCCGCATTCAGGATTATCCTGGTGCTGCTGGCCGCCTTCCTGGCCTTTTCCCTCGTGCTATATCTGCTGGAGCGGAAAAAAGCCGAATACAAGAGCGAGATGGAGAAGGTGCGCAACGAGCTCCTGAGCGAATTCTCGCTGGAGTTCGTGCGCATAGGCGCCGGCAAGTCGGCCGCCAATGAATCCAGCGTGGCCAAAGTGTTCTATAAAGGGGATGAGGAGTTTATGCGCAAGGCAATGCAGGTGGTGAAAAAGAATCTCGACAACCCGGACTTCTCGGTGGAATCCCTGGCGGAGCAGATGAATATGAGCCGGAGCAACCTCCATCTCCGCTCGAAGGCCCTTTTCGGAGTCTCCGCCCACGAATTCATCAAGACTGTCCGCTTCAACGAAGCCTGCCGCCTCCTCCTCGAAAAGAAGCACTCCGTCGCCGAAATCGGCTATATGGTCGGCTTCACCACCCCCTCCTACTTCGCCTCCGCCTTCCACAAGTTTATGGGATGCACGCCGAGCGAATATATCGCCAGAGGCGGGAAATAATAAAAAAAGCTGGCCACGCCAGCTTTTTTTGTACCCCCACTCGGAATCGAACCGGGACCAACGGAACCGGAATCCGTTATTCTATCCTTTAAACTACAGGGGCATCAGGCTGCAAAAATAGTAAAGAGTTTTGTGAAATGACAAAAAAAAATCTATATTTGTGAATATAAACTATAAACCTAAAGAAAATGGAAAACAAACTCAACATCACCGAGACCATCATTGAGGCCGGCAAGATCGGCGTCAAGAACATTCTCCACCTCCTCATCGCCGTCATCCTCTACGTTCTGACCGTATGGATTCCCTACCTCAACGTCGGCACGACCATCGGTATGTACAAGCTCATCGTGCTTCTCTCCAAGGGCCAGATGGCTGATCCGCTTTCCATTTTCGACAAGGAAAACTTCGAGAAGATCGGCGACTTCTTCCTTTTCCAGGGCCTAAAGACCATCGGCATCTCCGCCGCAATGGTATTTATGTTCGTCCCCGCCGTCATTATGAGCATCGCCTGGCAGTTCGCCATCTATCTCTTCATCGAAAAGGGCACTTCCCCTCTCAAGTCGCTCTCTCTCAGCTATGACGCGACCTACGGCGAGAAGTGGAGAATCTTCGGCGTCCTCGCCGTCTTCGGCATCCTCGTCAGCATCCTTTCAACCATATTCGCCCTTATCCGCAAGGTCGGTTTCGTCTTCGTAGCGATCATCTTCATCCTCGCCTGCGTCGTCTATGTCGCCATCATCGCCGTGATGTACCGCCACTTCGCCGAGAAGGCCGACCTTATCCTCGCCGGCAAGCCCGCCTGCTGCTGCAAGGCTGAAGCCCCCGCAGTCGAAGAGCCCGCCGCAGAAGCTCCCGCAGCTGAAGAGCCCAAAGCTGAATAAAAATAATGACGAAAGCTTTTGTCTTTCCCGGCCAGGGGGCGCAGTTCCCCGGGATGGCCAAAGATTTATACGAAAGTTCAGAAAAAGCCAGAGTCCTGTTCGCTGAAGCGGATGGGATTCTGGGTTTTTGTATCAGGGACATAATGTTCGACGGGACGGACGAAGACCTGCGCCAGACGAAGGTCACCCAGCCCGCCATTTTCCTCCACTCCGTCATCCTTGCCAAGTGCTCTCCGCTGCTGCAGGGCGTTGTCCCCGCGATGGCGGCAGGCCATTCGCTGGGCGAATTCTCCGCCCTCACGGCTGCGGGCGCCATCAGCTTCGCCGACGGCCTCCGGCTCGTCTACGCAAGGGCTATGGCGATGCAGGAGTGCTGTGAAAGCGCCCCGGGGACTATGGCGGCCATCATCGGCCTGCCCGACGAGGACGTCGTGAAGGCCTGCGCCGAGGCGGGCGGGACTGTTGTCGCCGCCAACTTCAACTGCCCGGGCCAGGTCGTCATCTCCGGCGAGAAAGAGGCCGTGGCGCGTGCGTGCGAGAAGGCCACGGCGGCAGGAGCCAAAATGGCAGTGCCGCTTTCCGTCGGCGGGGCGTTCCACTCCCCTCTTATGGAGGCCGCGAGGAAGAAACTGGCGGCCGCCATCGAACAGACTGAGTTCGCCGCCCCCGTGTGCCCCGTCTACCAGAACGTCACGGCCAGAGCCGAGACCGACCCGGCCGCAATCAAGGCCAACCTGCTTGCCCAGCTGACCTCCCCGGTCCGCTGGACCGCCAGCGTGCAGGCGATGATTGCCGACGGAGCGGACAACTTCGTAGAGATTGGCCCCGGCAGCGTCCTCCGCGGCCTTGTCAAGCGCATCAGCGGAGGCAGCGTAAGCCTCGAAGGCATATCCTGAAAATAATCTAAACAACAACATAATTATGGCTAAACAGAAAAAATTCATCACCTGTGACGGCAACTACGCCGCATCATCCATTGCTTACCTCTTCAGCGAGCACGCAGCCATCTACCCCATAACCCCGTCCTCCACAATGGCGGAGAATGTGGACGAATGGGCCGCTGCCGGCAAGAAGAACCTTTGGGGCGAGACCGTCAAAGTCACAGAAATGCAGAGCGAAGCCGGCGCCGCCGGTGCAGTCCACGGATCCCTCCAGGCAGGCGTCCTCACGACGACCTTCACCGCCTCCCAGGGCCTCCTGCTTATGATTCCCAATATGTACAAGATCGCCGGCGAGCTTCTCCCGACCGTGTTCCACGTGTCGGCCCGCGCCCTTGCATCCCACGCCCTTTCCATTTTCGGCGACCACCAGGATGTGATGGCCTGCCGCCAGACCGGCTTTGCGATGATAGCCTCCGGCTCCGTCCAGGAGGCCCAGGACATCGCCGCGGTGGCCCACCTCGCCGCAATCAAGTCCAGCGTGCCGTTCCTCCATTTCTTCGACGGCTTCCGCACCTCCCACGAGATCCAGAAGATCGAGGCCCTCGACGAGGACGACCTCAGGAAGATGATTTCCGACAAGGCGCTCGCCGCTTTCCGCGAGAGGGCCCTCAATCCCGACGCCCCCGTGACCCGCGGCACCGCCCAGAACGGCGACGTCTACTTCCAGGGCGTCGAGACCCGCAACCGCTGCTACGACGAAGTCCCCGACATCGTAGCCCGCTACATGGGCGAGATCAGCGAGGCCACCGGCCGCCAGTACCGCCCCTTCGAGTACTACGGCGATCCCGACGCCGAGAACATCATCGTCGCCATGGGCTCCGTCACCGAGACTATCAAGGAAACCATCGACT
>JAFZME010000113.1 GCA_017553405.1 Bacteroidales bacterium | reverse complement strand
GTTTCGGCAGTTCGGTATAGATGCGTTCCGTCAGGTTGAAATAGACGGGCCAGTAGTCCGGGCTGTTGACCCAGGCTCTCACAACGAACTCTATACCGCTGTCCTTTAGCGTCTTAAGTGCGACGAAAGGATTGTCGGCGCCTTCGGTCTCCGAGTTGAGAATGCGCTCGTCGGCGGAGATGATATTCAGAATCTCTTCCTTCACCTTTTCAACGGATGCACCGTAGGCCACATTGACCGTGATATCCACCCTGCGTAGCTTTGACGGGAAGTAGTTGCTTATGTTGCCGTTGGAGAGTGCTCCGTTGGGGAGGATGACGGTCTTGTTGTCGGTCGTGGTGAGCTTGGTGCTCACTATGTTGACCTCCTTGACGAACCCGGCATAGCCCTGCGCCTCAATGTAGTCGCCGACCTTGAAAGGCTTGAAAACCAGCAGCATAACTCCGCCGGCAAAGTTCTGGACAGTGCCGCTGAGCGCCATTCCGAGAGCGACGCCTCCGGCCGCGAGAAGTGCCGCGATAGAGGTCGTGTTGACGCCAAGAGTCGTGATGGTGATGACGATGAGGACTGTCCAGAGAAGAATGGTCAGGAAGCTGCTGACAAAAGTCACCAGCGTCGGCTCCGTGCCTTTCTTCTCGAAGCCCTTCATCACGAGTCTCTTTATCCTCTTAATAAGCCAGGCTCCGATGATATAGATTGCCAGCGCCGCCAGAAGCTTCAGCCCGAACCTTATCGCGCTGTCCAGCAGCGTTTTCATCACCTCCTGCGGCGTGCTCGACGCTATCGTGTCAACTATTTTTTCTGCTTGAAGTAGGTACATAATTCATTAAAGACCGAAAAGGAGGTCGACTTGACGGATGATCTGATCCTCGGGGGCGTCGGGGGAGAGGACGAGCTGGGGCATAGGGCGGAAGTAGCCGCCGGATTTGGCCTTTTCCTCGCCGCCGCCGGTGACGTTGAGCATAATGACTTCGTCTTTGCGGACGGCGCCGGTCTTGACGGCTTCGGCAAGGGAGGCCACGGCGACTGCTGCGGCCGAATAGATGTCGTAGCCTTCGAGGGCCTCGAAGCGCCTCTGCCAGAAGTTGAGATCCTCGTTGGAAATCTTGTACATACGGCCGTCGGTGTCGGACAGGGCGTCGAAGAGGCCTCCGGCGAGGCTGTAGGGCGGCTTTCTGTTGGTGAGTACCTTGGCGTCGACCTCGGCGGCCTTGCGACGGGACTCGTCGGGAGTCATAGGGACGAGCTGGCGGCTGCGCAGCTGCCAGGAATCGTACATAAGGGTGAACGGGGCGTTCTGCGAGGCGTGGATACGGACCTTGTTCTTGCCGAAACGCCCGTCGGCGATGAGGCGGAGGTTGTTCTCCCAGGCGGCAATGGCGCCGGTGCCGCTGCCGACTGCCTGGAAATAGGATTCGGGCAGCTGGCCGATGGTCTCTA
This sequence comes from Bacteroidales bacterium, assembly GCA_017553405.1. GTDB lineage: Bacteria > Bacteroidota > Bacteroidia > Bacteroidales > UBA932 > Cryptobacteroides. The sequence goes on along the minus strand of JAFZME010000113.1, from coordinate 13,485 downwards.
CTGCGGAAAGGATGGTGGTGCCCATACCGTCGCGGCGGGCGACGTTCTTGGCGCCGCCTTCAGCGAGATAGCGGTCGGAAAGGCAGAGCTTGTCGCCAAGCGCGATGGCGTCAAAATAGTCGGACCCTTTCGGGGATGCGATGATCTTGACGCAGGAATGGAGTTTCTTGGGGAACCACATCGCGCTCACGTTGTCGTAGGGAATGCATATCACGAGAGGAATCCAGTTGTCGGAGCACACCTGGGCGAAGGCACGGGCAGTGTTGCCGGCGGACTGGACAACAAGTACCTTGTTGCTGCGGCGGGGGAGTCGGGCGCAGACGCTGTAGGCCTCAGTCGCCTTGAAGGAACAGGTCTGGACCTCGGCGCCGATCTCCGGGTTGTAGCCGGTGAAGGTGATGAACAGGTTCTCGAGGCCGAGCTCCTTTGCCAGAGCCTTGCTCTGATAGGTAACAGGCCCTGCGGCGTTCTTCAATGCCCTTTTTATAGGAAGCCAGTGGTGATAGCGGTAGATGCCCTCCTGGTTGGGGTCGGGGATGAAACGCTTCTCCTCATAGACGGCTCTCACGAGGGAGGGGGAGTCGCCGAGAGGGTCCTGAAGGGTCCAGCCCTTGTCTTCGAATTCGCGGCCGGTCGCCACGTTGATCAGACTGTACTTTGTCGGAAGTATCTTTCTCATATTTATAAAACTGTTATTTCGAGAATCAAATAAATCATATACAGGAGCCAGAGCAGGGTGAGGGCAATGCCGTCACCGCGTCCGACACGTGAATTTTTCCCGGTGAATATCGACAGGAAGAGCAGTATGGAGGATGCAAAAAGGACTCCCAAATCCACGTAATCCATCCCCTTGAATGAAAGGGGAGTGATAATTGCCGATCCGCCGATGATCAGGAGGATATTGAAGATATTCGAGCCTATGATGTTGCCGAGGGCAAGCTGGCCTTTTTTCTTGATGGCTGCGACTACGCAGGTCGCGAGCTCGGGCAGGGAAGTCCCGCCGGCGAGAATCGTTATGGCGATGAACTTGTCGCTGACGCCAATCTTTTCGGCTATCTTAGTGGCGTTGTCGACAAACAGGCGGCCGCCCCAAATGAGCCCTGCAATGCCGCCTACGATGAAAAGCATTGAAATGAAGATGTTCCTGGTCTTGCCCGTGGGCTCTTCCACGACGGTCTTGTCGTCCTTGAGGAAGGAGAACACCATATAGGCGATGAAGAGAGCCAGGAAGATGCCTCCGTCGATGCGCGATACGGTGCCGCCCAGCAGGCCGAGCGCAATGAGCAGCACGGTGGCGGCTATGTTGAAGGGGATGTCCCTTTTGCGGTTGGTCGGCGTGATGGCGATGGGGAGAATCATCGCGGTGACTCCGAGGATAAGCAGGGTGTTGAAAATGTTGGAGCCAACCACATTGCCGACGGAAATGTCCGCGTTGCCTTCAATGGCTCCGATGAAACTGACGACCATTTCCGGGGCGGAGGTCCCCATCCCGACTATTGTGAGGCCTATGACGAACTCGCTCACTCCCAGCCGCCTGGCAATCGATGAGGACCCGTCGACAAGGATGTCGGATCCTACGACGACAAGTGCAAGGCCCAGCAGCAACCAAAGAATGTAAGCACACATATCCTACAAATTTAGGAATTATTTCCGTATGCAGCAAACGACATTTTCCACGTGCATCGTGTGGGGGAACATATCCACCGGCTGGACGGAGACTATTTCATAGTCTTGGCACAGGATTGCAAGGTCCCGCGCCTGCGACGCAGGGTTGCAGCTGACGTAGACTATCCGGTCCGGAGCGGCCTGCAGGATGACCTTGGCCACATCCGGATGGATCCCGGCTCTTGGCGGGTCCAGGATCACGACGTCCGGCCGGCCGTGCTTGCGGATAAAGGCTTCATTGAGGACATCTTTCATATCACCTGCGTAGAACTTGCAGTTGGTGATACCATTGGCCGCAGCGTTTGCTTTCGCGTCCTCAATGGCTTCCGGAACGTATTCTATACCAATTACTTCGCGTGCTCTTGAAGATATGAACTGCGCGATCGTGCCGGTGCCGGTGTAGAGGTCGTAGACAAGTTCCTTGCCGGTCAGCCCGGCCGCTTCGCGCGCTACGCCATAAAGCCTTTCCGCCTGCAGGGAATTGGTCTGGTAGAAGGATTTCGGGCCTATTTTGAACCGGAGGCCCTCCATTGTCTCAGTAATCGTCTCCTCGCCGTAATAGAGGTGGCATTCCTGATCGGTGATGGAGTCGTTGAGCTTGCCGGTGATCACGTAATACATCGACGTGATTTGCGGAAATTCCTTGATCAGTGCGTTCAGAAGGGCGGTTCTGCGCTTTTTGTCCTCTTTGCAGAAGCACATTATCAGCATAAGGCCGCCGGCCTCGGTTAGCCGCACGAACATATTGCGGAAAAAGCCGGTCTTCTCCCTTATGTCGAAGAATTCCAGGCCGTTACGCAGGCAGTAGTCCTTGACGAAGAGCCTGATGGCGTTGCTGGGGTCTCTCTGAAGGTGGCAATCGCTGATATCCAGCACTTTATCGAAGAATTTGCCCACGTGGAAGCCGAGGCCGCAGCGTTCTTTCGCCGTCAGTGCCTCAGGATCCTCGCCGGGAAGTATCCAACGCTTTGCTGATGCGCTGAATTCCAGCTTGTTACGGTAATATTCCGTCTTGAGGGAGGGGAGTGTCGGCTTAACCTCAGGCACGTCCAGATGTCCTATCCTAATTAGTTGATCTACAACCTGTTGGCGCTTGGCCTCGAGCTGTTTGGGATAGGGGAGAGGCTGCCACCGGCACCCGCCGCAGACGCCGAAATGCGGGCACAGCGGCTCCAGACGGTCCTCAGAGGGCTTCACGATGCGCTCTATTCGTGCTTCCAGGTAGTTCTTTTTGCGGCGGTAGACGTGCAGATCTACGACATCGCCCGGCACGGCAAAATCCATAAACACCACCATTCCGTCCACTCTCGCCAGTGCCTTTCCTTCCGCCGCCACCGCCTCGACCGTCACATTCTTCAGTGATATATCAACCTTGTGTCTTGACATTGCAACAATTTTAGCTTGTAAAGATACGAATTTTTCGCTGCGCGACACTTCATTTTCTTCACACTTCGGTTTCTATTGAAACCTCGTCCCTCCCAAAGCGTCATCGCTTTGGGCCCCTCCCTCTAAGCCGAGGGTGGCATGTTGCGAAAACGAAGTGTCGACTCCGCTTAACATAATATAAATTGTGTAACAAAGGGGATTTGGAAGAATGGAGGGCCTGAGGCGACGGGAATGCCATTAGATTTCTATGGAGATGCTGAAGCAGAACGAGCTGACAAAGCGTGTGTTCTGCATAATGTCGCGGCGCGGGACGATTTCGTCCGTGTCGGGATCAAGGATGACCGGATTGAAATAGACCATACGATAAGTAAATCCGAAATTGATCCGCGCGAGATCGTTGAGATTGACGCTGTAGCCGAGTCCGCCGCGAACCAGCGCGCCCGCATCGAATTGCGGCTGTATCGGGAACGCGACGCCGGCGCCGACCTGGAGATAAGGACCGCTTCCGGACTGCGTCATCTGCGGGAAAACGACAACGCCGCGCAGCTCGATCGGGACCATCCTCAAGCCGTTTTCCAGGCCGCAATAGCCGGAAAGCAGCGACAGGCGGAACATCTTGTTGATGTTGGCCGTTGCCATACCGAATACTTCGCCAATCGCATATGTCTCCCTGTGGACGGCCTTGTCGAAGACGCGGTAGCCCATATCGGTCCTGTAGGCCACGTTGTTGTAGGAGGCGAAATTGAGCGCCACAGCCCCTTCAATGCCGAAGGAAAACCTTCTGGCATTTGCCGGCAGGACGCCGAGAAGCACGGCTAAAGTGCTCAATATTAGCCATTTACACCTCATTAAAAGCAGTACATAAGTCCAATTTGGGGCATCCAGGAACGGATAAGGCCGTCCATATATATTCTTGTCTTCTTGTCTCCTCCCGAGTCGAAATGAAGACCGAGGTCGACATTGAATCCAAATGAAATCCTCACACTGCGGACGGGGAAATACGCGAGCCCCAATTCGCCGCTCAGGGCCGTTGCGGCGCCGTAGATGCCGTCACTGTCTCGCACATAGCCAAGCATTGCGCCGGGGCCGGCATACAGCGTAAAAGAGTCTCCGGCCGCGAAGTCTTTCGAAAAAATCGTGTAGTCGTAGTAAAACCTGGCCATACAGCCGGGATACTTCGTTTTTCCGAGGAGAAGCCCGGAGAAATCGGCCAGAGCGGAAATAAGGACGGTGCACTCCCCTCCTGCAGCCGGCACAGCTACCGCCACACCGCAGCCTTTGGCCGAAAACAAAGCACCTGCCGAGACCTTCTGCGCTGAAAGTGAGAAGGTTGCGGCAAGCGAAAGCATCGCTGCGGCTAGCAGCGTCCTGAGGGTTTTAGTACACACGCCGAAATATAGCAATTTCCCGTCACATTTCATCGGGATTTTGTGATTTCGGTGAAATTCCGTAGTTTTGTGTTCTGCGTACAATAACCAAAACCAAGATGTCCGTATCAATCAGAAAAGTCGAGTCAAGGAGGGATCTCCTGGAATTCGTAGAGTTCCCGATCCGCCTGTATAAAGACGTCCCCTACTACGTTCCGGGGCTGATTCTCGACGATATGGCGACTCTCAATCCCAAGAAAAACCCCGCGTCGGAATTCTGCAGCCAGGCGCTGTTTCTCGCCGTCGATGAAAATGGCAGGACAGTCGGCCGCGTCGCTGCAATCATCAACACCATCGCCAACCGCGACTGGAATCATTCCGAAGTCCGCTACGGCTGGTTTGATTTCATCGACGACAGAGAGGTTTCAACAGCGCTTCTCGCCGAAGTGGAAAAATTCGGCCGCGAAGCCGGGATGACCGAGATCAACGGACCGCTCGGATTCACGGATTTCGACCCCGAGGGTATGCTCGTGGAGGGTTTTGACCAGATGAGTTCCTTCGCGCTGAAATATAACTTTCCTTATTATAAAGAGCACATTGAGGCGCTCGGATTCACAAAGCGCATCGACTGGCTCGAATACAAGGTCCATATTCCAAAGGAGATTCCTGAGAAAATACTCCGTGTCGCCGCCATCGTGGAGGAAAAGTTCGGCCTCCGCGTAAAGCCCCTCACCAGGCGGATTGTCCGCAAGGAGAACATCGGACGCAGGATATTCGAGCTCATAAACCGCACATATCAAGGACTTTACGACTTCACTGTGCTGACGCCGAAGATGATCGACAAATATGTCAGGGACTATCTTTCTCTTCTCGATCTTCGCTTTGTCAGCCTTATCGTCGACAAGGACGACAACATAGTCGGAGTCGGCATATCTATGCAGTCGATTTCCAGGGCGACAAGAAAGGCAGGCGGGCGTATGATGCCCTTCGGCTGGTTCCACCTGCTGAAGTCTATGTTCCTCCGCTACGAGGAGTCGTGCGAGCTCCTACTGATAGGGATAGACCCGCAGTGGCAGGACAAGGGCGTCAATGCCCTCATTTTCAGAGATTTGATAACTACGTTCAATAAGTGCGGCTTCAAATACGCCGAGACCAACGGAGAGCTTGAGACCAACCTCAAGGTCCATTCCCTATGGAATCTGTTCGATGTGGAGCAGAACAAACGGCGCCGTATTTACGGAAAATCATTATAGCGATGCAGGATCAAGCACTATATCCGCCTCTGGCCGAACGAATGCGGCCTTCATCCCTGGACCAGTATGTCGGCCAGACCCATCTGGTGGGCAAGGGCTGCATACTCCGCAATATGATAGAGAGCGGCAGTCTCTCATCGTTCATTCTCTGGGGGCCTCCGGGCGTGGGGAAAACCACTCTTGCCCACATTATCGCGGAGACGCTCCAGAGGGAGTTTTACACCCTTTCCGCAGTTTCCGCGGGTGTCAAAGACGTCCGCGACGTGATCGACAGGGCGAAAAGCGCCTCCCTGTTCTCGCAGAAGGCCGCTCCCGTCCTTTTCATCGATGAGATCCACCGTTTCAACAAGGCGCAGCAGGACGCTCTTCTCGGCGCTGTCGAGGCCGGCATCGTTGTGCTCATAGGCGCCACGACTGAGAATCCGTCCTTCGAAGTCATCTCCCCTCTGCTCTCCCGCTGTCAGGTATTTGTTCTCAAATCCCTTGAGGCAGAGGACCTTATGAAGCTCGCCACGAGGGCCATCAAGGAGGACAAACTTCTTTCCCGCCAGAAAATAGAGCTGAAAGAGACCGGCGCCCTGTTCCGCTACAGCGGCGGCGACGGACGCAAGCTCCTCGGAGTGCTTGAAATCGTCGTGGATTCCTTTGCAGGACGCACTCCGGTAGTTATCGACAACGAGACCGTAACCTCCTGCATCCAGGAGAATATGGCTATCTACGACAAGGACGGAGAGATGCACTACGACATCATTTCCGCCTTTATCAAGAGCATCCGCGGCTCCGATCCCAATGCCGCCATATATTATCTCGCGCGTATGATAGACGGGGGCGAGGACCCGCTCTTCATCGCCAGGCGCCTCTGTATCAGCGCTTCTGAGGACATCGGCCTTGCCAATCCCAACGCCGTGCTCCTTGCCAACGCCTGCTTTGACATCGTGTCAAAGATAGGTATGCCGGAAGGGCGCATTCCGCTTGCGGAAGCCACCGTTTACCTCGCGTCCTCTCCCAAGAGCAATGCTTCGTATCTTGCAATAGATGAGGCGCTTGCAAAGGTCAAACAGACCGGCAGCCTTCCCGTGCCGCTCCATTTGCGCAACGCTCCGACCAAACTGATGGAAGAGCTCGGCTACAGCGACGGCTACAAATACGCCCACGATTTCCCCGGCAATTTCGTCGATCAGGAATTTCTTCCCGAAGAGCTTTCGGGCACTGTCTTCTACAAGCCCCAGCAAAACCGTCACGAGGACACGCTTCGCGCCTACCTCGAAAAATGCTGGCCGAAGTACTACAAAAAATAAAGTTCATTGTCTGAAGGCCATTTGCGCCCACGCAACTGTGAGTGGGAGGGGCCCATCGAAGATGGGAGGGATAGAGCCGAAGGCTCGTAGTCTTCAGACAATGAACTTTATTTTTATGGTAATTTTACATTTGTAAAGTTTACAATTGTTTACTTTTCGCCGACTCTTCCCTACTCTGTAAACATTTCCAATAATTCCTGCATAAGTTTTCTTGATAATATTTTCAGCTTAGTGTAATTAGTTAAAAATCAGCGCGTTTGTATTACTTACTTATCTTGTTGATTTAACAAAAAAGTCGACTTTTCCGCACTTTCGGCCGGGACGCGTAGATAACAGGCGGAATTTAATAGGTTAATGTTTTAAATATCAACCTATTATATATTCTTATTTATAATTTTGGATAATGTTATTTTTGCCCTTTCTCCCCTGCCCTGCTCCATACTGCGTGAGAAAAATACTTGCTGTTAATGAAATTTTGTGTTACATTTGTAATCGTTCTGGAACACTAAAAATTCTACACAAAATTGGAACAGAGATTACTCGCTTTCCTTAAAGCGGAAAATATAAGCCAGACCGACTTCGCTGACCGAATCGGGATTTCCCGGGCCGCCGTCTCCCACATACTTTCAGGCCGAAATAAGCCCGGATTTGACATCATATCCAATATAGTACGTCAATTCCCCGCTCTCAGCGCGGAATGGCTCATCGCCGGCACCGGCAAAATGTACCGCGACAGCCGCGATGACTCCTCTGATAATCAGTCAGTTACTCCCCTTCCTGACAAGTACATCACCCGCATTGTCGTCTTCTATTCCGACGGTACTTTTTCCGAAGTCAAATAGGAGATACGCTCGCCCCTCCCGGGGCTCGGTATGACAAACGGCTTTTTGCCGCGCAGCAGAAAAAGTCGATTATCGACATTCCAAGATATATAATCTCAGAAAATTGAGGGCAGCGGAGGCGAAGCGCTCGATGTTGCGCTTGCGGTCGTTGTGGTAGTTGAAACGGCAGGTCCTGGCGCCCAGGGGGCCGTCGACGCCAACCCAAACTGTGCCGACGGGGTTGACGCCATCGCCTCCGGGGCCGGAAAGACCGGTCGTAGAGACGGAAAAATCGCTTCCTGTGAGCCTGCGGACGCCTTTTGCCATCGCCTCGGCCACCTCGGCACTGACCACACCATATTGCTCGACCACATCGGAGGGGACACCGAGAACCTTCTCCTTGACGCTGACGGCGTATGATGTCACGCTGCCGAGGAAATAGGCCGACGAGCCGCTAACGGAGGTAATCAGGTGGGCTATCTCCCCTCCCGTGCAGGACTCTGCGGCGGAGACGGTCTTGCCAAGGCTGTTTAAAAGCCTTCCGAGGGCGTTTTCAAGCGTATCGTCGCATTCGGAGTACATCAGGTCTCCCAGGAGGGATTTTAGCTTGCAGAGCTCGTTTTCGAGCCTTTTTTCATCATCGGCGGATCCATTGCCATATAAAGACAGCCTGAGACGCACGCCTGTGAGGGTGTTGGGCAGATATGCGAGGTGCATATCAGCCGGAAGAGCGTCCTCCCAGGGCTCCAGAAGCTTAGAGAGGGCGGACTCCGCCTTGCCGAATGTCATTACGGTCCTGTGGAGTATGCCGGAGAGAGGGAATGAGGCCTTGATGTCCTCAATGACGTCAGGAATGGCCCCAAGCGCCTCGTGAGGCACTCCGGGGAGCGAATAAAGTACGCTCTCCCCTATCTTGAAAACCATTATGGGGGCGGTCCCTAAATGATTGAGAATCACCCTCGCCGTTTCGGGCACAAGTGACTGGGCAAGATTGCTTTCCAGGACGTCGAGTCCGCGGGAATGAAGGATGGTGCGGACAATTTCTTTCTGTTCAAGATTGTCCACGTAACGCGTGCTGCCGGAAAGCTCGGCGAGCGCGGCCTTTGTGATGTCGTCCTTCGTGGGTCCAAGACCACCCGTAGAGATGACTATATCGTTCTCCTTAAGGAGTTTACGAAGACTCTCGATAATTACCTCCCTGTTGTCCGGAAGGGAAACCATCCTTGAGACGCGTATGCCTGCGGACTCCAGGGCCGTGGCAATCGCCGCCGAATTGGTGTCTACGATCTGGCCGATGAGAATCTCATCGCCAATCGTGCAGATAGCTGCCTTTGTCATTGCTGCTGAGGATTTTCTTTTTCCAGGAAATCGTCTTCCAGCGCCCTCAGGATGCCTTTCGGATGAGGAATCGGGCTCCCGTTAAATGGACGCAGGATAAGAAGGTCCGCCCCTTGTGCAAGGGCCTCGGAGGCCTCCTGTGCGTTTGTGAACGGCGCAGAAACGATGACCGGGAAGCGCCCGGAGGTCTTTCTGACAATCTCCGCAAGGGTTTTCATCGACTCATCCACAGAGTCGCCCTCCACGATTATCCCGTCTATCCCTGAAAGACGGCTATAATTGAGAAGGGTTTCGAGCATTCCGCGCTCAATCGAGGCCACGACCTTCACAAGGACCGGCTTATAGATTTCTTCCGAAAGCCTTGTGGTGATCAGGCTGTCCAAAAGGTCGCCGACAAAGACTTCATCGGTAAGTAACGGATTGGTGTCCAATGGATTGCGCGAGATGACGAATGCGTCGGCGAAGTCGTACAGTTTTGAAAAAAGGCGGTCTGAAGAAGATATGATCTCGTCCTCGGTCAGATTGGCGCCGCTGATGGAGAGGCGTGCAAAGACGGGGACTGCGCTCCCCCCTGCTTTCAGGTCTTCTATGGTGTCCCTGTTGCCGTCAACCTCTATGAAGCCATATCCGAAATCGGAAAGGGCCGCAATAATCTTGCTTCCGTCCTTCATCGATGTGCCGGCAGCCCCTAAAGGATTCCTGAATTGAAACCCGAAAGCCTCTTTTTCAACCCCGGCATAGCTGTGGGAATAGAGAAAACGCCTTATCGGACGAAAAAGAGGGAATCTATGGAAGAATAGCGAGACGGAAAACATAAACACCTAATTTTCAATAAATGCAACAAATATGTTTACAATTGAAACTTTTTTGTTGTGGCCACTTCGGACAGCACTCTCAGGAAATTTCGGCCTGCAACCAGCTCGATTTCGTCCTCACTGTAGCCCCGACGGGCCATCTCGTCGAAGACGAGTCCGATCCTCGAAATGTCGTCAAGCCCGAGCGGCGCTTCGTCGATGCCGTCGAAGTCGGAGCCAATGCCTACAGCCTCGATTCCCGCCACCTTGACCGCGTGGTCTATATGGTCCACAACATCTTTTACTCCCGGACGATTGAGGTCCAGTTCTTCATTGTAGTCATCGGAAAGGAACACAGGGTAGAAATTGATCTGGCATACTCCCCCTTTGGCGGCAAGAGCGCGGAGCTGGTCGTCTGTCAGGTTTCTTCTGTGGCTGCAGAGGGCCCTGCAGCAGGAATGTGTCGACACTATCGGGGCCGATGACACCTCGATACAGTCGTAAAAGGTCTTGTCGGAGCAGTGGGCAATGTCCACCAGCATCCCGATCCGGTTCATTTCGGCGACGAACTCCCTGCCGAAGGGGCTGAGTCCTCCCCAGCGCTTGCCTTCTGCAGCCGAATCACAGATTTCGTTGTCGCCGTTATGGGTAAGGGTAACGTAGCGTACGCCCGCCCTGTAGAAATATCTGAGCAGCGAAAGGTCCTTCCCCAGAGGAAGGGCGTTCTCCATCCCGAGGAAAACCGCCGTCAGGCCTTTCTCCTTCAGGGCAATTGCCTCTTCAGGAGTCGTTGCAAGTGCCGCCTTGTCGGGATTGGCCGCCAGGGCGTCCCGGACGGCCGCGAGCATCCTCATAACCTTGCGCAGCGACTCGTCCTCAGTAATTGTGTTTGGTGTGTATAATGCGAAAAAGCAGGCGTCGACTCCCCCGCGCCTTAGTTTGGGGAAGTCGACGTGTGCGTCAGGATTGTCCAGTGCGATATCCCTTCCGCGAAGAATCTCCGAAGGCGTATCGCAATGGGAGTCAAGGACAAACATTATTTGGTGCCCACGGGAGCGAGGGTGGACTTGATGATCTTGACGATCTTGAAGTCGGGATCGCCGCTGTAGTAGAGGGAGGCGCCGCTGACGAGTTCGACCTTGATCTCCTCGGAGACGTTGACGGTCATTTCGCCGTTGCTGATCTGCGCGATGGCCTTCTGTGCGGGCATACCGGAAGCGTCGATGACGGAGTTGTTGGAACCTCTTGCCTGGAGTTTCTCGACCTTGCCGGTGAGTGTCACCTTGGAGGAGTTGGCGGCGTCGATGTCGGCCTTCTTGAGCTCGGAAGTGATCTGGACCTGGGACGAGCCGGCAGAAGTGACATCAAGGTCGCCGGTGTTGCCGGAAATGATTGAAACAGAGGAGTTGGCGCTCTTGACGGAGAGCTCGCCGGAAGTCTGCGTAAGCTTGATTGAAGATGAGCCTTCAGCATTGACTCTAAGGTTCTTCTCGGCATTGACGGTGAGGACGGCGGTGGACTTCTTGGAAAGCGAGATCTCGGCGGTGCCGGTCGCAACGGTGAGGGCCTTGATGGAAGAGGTGCCGGCGAGATCGACGTCGAACTTGTTGGAATTCATCTCGGAGGTTGCAGAAAGAGTGGCGGAATCCTTGAGCTTGATGCTCTCGATGTAGCCTTCAGGAAGATAGACGACAGCGCGGAGCACGGGCGGGGGAACATTCTTGCCCTTGTAGAGTTTCTTGGTCTCCTTGGGGATGGCCTTCTCATCAAGATCGAGGAAGAGGACCTTGCCCTTCACATAGCTGACAACGCAGTCTGCGATGAGCTGGTCGACGGTCAGCTGGACGCCGTAGGGGCCCTTGACGACGGAGATGTCGAAGTTGTTGGCAGCTTCGATGCCGGCAAACTCGGAGAATTCCCTCTCCAAAGTCGTGGTCTGGGCGTGGAGAGAAACGCCGCCAAGCATTGCGATGCTCGCAGCGACAATGGTTAAGAACTTGATTTTCATAATACTTTGAGTTTATGTTTATATCTTTTCAGCGAGCTCCACCCATTCACTCTCGAAAGCTTCCTTCTCCAGTTTCTTTTCGAGATAGCTCCTGGTGAGCTCCAAAATATCGTCATTTTCTCCGGGAGAAGCAAGCCGCTTCTCTATTCCGGACATTTCATCTTCCAAAGATGACACTTTTTTTTCAAGAAACGCCACTCTTGTGAGAAGTTTTTTTCTTTCTTTCGACTCGGCCTTCCCTTTTTGGAAAGCCTTTGCCGCTTCGTCATCCTTTTTGGCGACCGTCTTCGGGAACTTGCGCTCCAGCTCAGTGAGCGATTCCAGTTTCCTCTTCTGCAGGAATGAGGAGACATCGCCGAGATGCTCCCGTACCCTTCCGTCTCTCACCTCATAGAGTTTGTCCACAAGCCCGGAAAGAAAGTCGCGGTCGTGGGACACAACAATGAGCGTGCCATCATACTTGCCCAGGGCCTCCTTCAGCACGTCCTTCGAGCGGATATCCATATGGTTGGTCGGCTCGTCAAGCGCCAGAAGATTGCAGCTGCGAAGCATCAGCTTCGCCATTCCGAGCCTTGCCCTCTCCCCTCCGCTGAGCACCGAGACTTTCTTTTCTATCTCGTCTCCCCTGAACAGGAAGGCTCCGAGCAGGTCGCGAAGCTGCGACACGGTCCATCCTGCGGCGCTCTTTTCCAGTGTGCCCAGTACCGTGTCGCTGCCGTCTAGGATGTCCTCCTGGTTCTGCGCATAGTAGCCGGGCGTGACGTTATGTCCTCCGTAAACCCTTCCTGACATAGGCTCCAACTCTCCCATAATCACCCTCATAAGGGTGGTCTTCCCTTCTCCGTTGCGCCCTACGAAAGCAACCTTCTCTCCCCTGCGTATCTCCACGGTAGCTCCGCTGAAAACGGCTTTGCCGTCATAGCCGGCAGTGAGGTCCTCGCAGCCGAAAACCACATCGCCGCTTCGGGGCGACGGCGGGAAATGCAGCTTGAAGGCCGACGTGTCGACCTCGTCGATCTCTATCCTTTCGAGTTTATCGAGGGCTTTGATACGGGACTGCACCTGATTGGATTTGGTGGGTTTGTACCTGAAGCGGTTGATGAAGTCCTCCGTCTTCTCGATCATTCTCTGCTGATTGTCATACGAGGCCTTCTGCTGGGCCAACCTTTCTTCTCTCAGTACCAGGTACTTGCTATATGGCACCTTATAGTCCTCCACGTGGCCGAGAACAATCTCCACCGTCCTGGAGGTCACGCTGTCGAGGAAATGCCGGTCGTGGGAAACGACGATTACGGCGCCCCTGTAGGCCTTCAGATAGTCTTCCAGCCATTCGATGGACTCGATGTCGAGGTGGTTGGTCGGCTCGTCCAGGAGCAGGATGTCGGGCGATGAAAGCAGCACTTTCGCCAGTTCTATCCTCATATTCCATCCTTGGGAGAATGTCTCCGTCGGCCGGTCGAAATCCTTTTCGGAAAAACCGAGACCGAGCAGCGTCTTGGCGGCTCGGACATTCTCCGGCTCTCCGCTTTCTATGTCGAGCCTGTCGGAGATTATG
>JAFZME010000112.1 GCA_017553405.1 Bacteroidales bacterium | reverse complement strand
CCGGGCAGCTGCGGGCAGCCCCTCGCCCTCCGCGTCCTCCCGCGCGCCCTTGCCACGCCGCTGTTCGCGCTGTAGCAGCCCTTCCGCCACCCGGGCGCCGTGGAGGCCAACTGATTGATTCACAACAAAATAAGCACTCCCTCTCTGCTTAAAATCAAGCAGAGAGAAATATAGTAATTCGCTGGCTATTAGCCACTTATCCTCCACGGCAAAACAATTTTGGGAGTTTAGATGTGGATTATTAACTTTGTAAGGCAAGAAAGTAACTTTATGAAAAAGCATTTCTCGATTTTTGCTGCAGCGCTGGCGGTAGTGATGCTAGCGATGACCCCAACCTCCTGCAAGAAGGACGGCAAGGGCGAAAAAAGATTCTCCCCCGAATCGATGAAGGATTTTTACGGGACCATTTGGGTTGCCAATGCGGATTTGACGTATGTTTTGAGCTTCGGCGACGAGGTGACGCTGCCCCGCATATACGTCTTGAACCCTGAAGGAAAAATCTCACATCAGCATATATTGCATTTAAATGACTTCGGTCACCCTGGGCAAATATCGTTTGAAATTCAGGACCCGACCGAGATGCCTGGTTGGGGAAGCAGCACAGATCTCTACCACACCCTGAAGGTGACCGGAGACAAAAGTGCCGTGCTTTACGTGTGTGACGAAGAGTGGAATCACGACGATGACGGGGTGCCCTTTATGCTAAGTCCGGATTTCGACCTGGTCTCGCTCAAGTTTGCCGATGCATATGTTCCCAAAGCAGTGGACCTCGGGGAGATGAAGACTTCTGATGGCAGGGATGTCCACGTCAAGTGGGCGGAATGGAATCTCGGCGCTTGTTCCTTTAAGGTGGATGGGCTGTTTTACTGCTGGGGCGAATTCGAGCAAAAAGCGATATGCGTTCCTTCCAACTATCTGTATTGGGACGAACCCGACGTGCTGCCGGCCGACAAGGACGCGGCGACCATAAGGCTCGGAGCCCCCTGGCGTATGCCCACAAAGGATGAACTGGAAGCACTTTTCAATACAAGGCAGGACGCCACCAATTTCTCCTGGACCTATGAAACACGAAACGACGACAAAGGCTGGTGCGTCAAAAGGAAGACCGGCAGCTGTGCCGGCAACAGCATCTTCCTCCCGCTTGCGGGCTTCTGCGGCAGTGAGGGCAAAGATGGTCTGAATGAAGTGGCGTATTTCTGGTCTTCATCCATAGATCCCAAGGTGTATCCGCACACTCCGACTATAAGTCTCGACAAGAGGTATGCTTATTTTATGAGGATCTGGACAGACGGCGGAGAAGCGCCGCTTTTCGACACGACAGACCGTTATTGCGGCCTGTCGATAAGGCCGGTGTGCGACCTGTAGTAGATTTTGAGAAATTCAGGATTATTCGTATTTTTGGAGGATATATAATATATCTGACTGTATGCGCGATTTCTTCAGAATGATGAGGCGGTATGCCACGCCGTACGCTCCGCACCTCGCGGGAGCGATACTGCTCAACATACTCTCCGGTGTCTTCAACGTCTTCTCATTCACCATAATCATCCCGATGCTGAACATCCTGTTCAACCTCGATTCCAAGGCCTATGAATTCATAGCCTGGGACACCGAGGGGATGAGTATGAAGGACATCATCATCAACAACGCCTATTACGGCGTCTATAACTATATGACGATTCACGGGGCCGTCGGAGCGCTCTTCCTCCTTGCCGGACTGTTCGCGGGCCTCACGCTCATCAAGACCTCCTGCTACTTCGGCTCCAGCGCCGTGATGATCCCCATCCGGACCGGCATCGTCAAGGACATCCGTATGGAGATCTACCGCAAGGTTCTTTCACTCCCCATCGGCTTCTTCTCCGAAGAGCGCAAGGGCGACATTATGGCAAGGATCAGCGGCGATGTCGGCGAGGTCGAGAACTCCATCACCGCCTCCATCGAAATGCTCATCAAGGACCCGATTCTCATACTCATCTACTTCGGGACCTTCCTCTACATAAGCCCCGAGCTTACGCTCTTCGTGATGGTCTTTGTCCCGGCGTTCGTCTATATTATGGGCGTTATAGGCCGGCAGCTCAGGCGCCAGTCGCTCGAGGCCCAGTCGCTCTGGAGCGACACGATGGCGCAGATCGAGGAGACACTCGGCGGCCTTCGCATCATCAAGGCCTTCAACGCCGAGAAGAAGATGGACAGCCGCTTCGAATCCGTGACCGACAGGATGCGCCGCAAATACAACAGGGTCAACACCCGCCAGGTCCTCGCCCACCCAGTGAGCGAGTTCCTCGGCACGATAATGATCCTGATTGTCCTGTGCTTCGGCGGCGTGATCATCATCCGCGGGACCGGCTTCCTCGGCAAGGACTTCATCGACGCGCCGACCTTCATCTTCTTTATGATTATACTCTATAGCGTAATGGCCCCCATCAAGGAGCTCTCCAGGGCTGTCTATGGCATCCCCAAGGGCCTTGCCTCTATGGAGAGGATCAACAAGATTCTTCAGGCCGACAACCCCATAGCCGAAAAGGAGAACCCGGTCAGGATCTCCTCCTTCGAGAAGGGCATATCCATAAAGAACGTCAGCTTCCGCTACAACGACAGCCGCGAGGTGCTCTCCGACGTGTCGTTCGAGATCGGTAAAGGCAAGCGCATAGCCATTGTCGGCGAGTCCGGCGCGGGCAAGTCCACGCTGGTGGACCTTATCCCCCGCTTCTACGACCCGACTTCCGGCAGCATCGAGATCGACGGCCACGACACGCGCGACCTCGCGATTGCCGACCTGCGCGCCCTTATGGGCAACGTCAACCAGGACGCCATCCTGTTCAACGACACCATATTCAACAACATAGCCTTCGGAGTGGAAGGCGCGACGATGGAGCAGGTTGTGGCCGCAGCGAAGATTGCCAACGCCCACGAGTTCATTATGGAGAAGGAAGGCGGCTACGAATCCACCGTGGGCGACCGCGGAGTCAAGCTCTCCGGCGGCCAGCGCCAGAGGATAAGCATCGCGCGCGCCATCCTCAAGAACCCTCCGATCCTCATCCTCGACGAAGCGACAGCCGCCCTCGACACCGAGAGCGAGCGCGCCGTCCAGGAGGCTCTCGAACGCCTTATGTCGTCAAGGACAACAATCGCCATTGCCCACCGCCTCTCCACCATACGCGATTCCGATGAAATCATCGTTATGAAGGACGGAATGGTCGTGGAAAGAGGCACTCACGAGGAGCTCACGGCCCTCGGCGGCTACTACAAGCGCCTCAACGATATGCAGCAGCTATGACAAAGAAAGTCAGGACAGTATTCCGGATTCTCCTGATCCTTTATCTGATCGTCGTGTTCGCCTTGTGCTTTATGAACCTGAGCAGCGTACCCGACATCGGACCGACTCTTTTTGGCATCGAGATCGACAAGGTAGCTCATTTCCTTATGTTCCTGCCGCTGCCGGCGTTGTTCTGCCTGTCTTTTAACGGGAAGGCCGCGGCCCTGATAGGCGCGTCCATACTCGCCGGTCTTTCCATCGCAGGGACGACCGAATTGATACAGGGACTGCTGACCTACAGGAGTATGGACCTCGCCGATTTCATCGCCGACGCCATTGGTCTGCTCTCCGGAGCGGCCCTGACTGGATTATTCGTGGTCATATTCAAGAAATGAAACGCTACCTTCTCATATTGCTGGCGCTGACCTTCGCGATTGCCGCGAGGGCTGAGAAGATATCCCCGAGGGATTTCCGCGTCGCTACGGACTCCCTGAGGGCGCGCCTTGAAAGGAAGACGACGGTCAAGTCGCCGTTCAGGCTTGAGAAGGTGATGATTCGCGGAAGCGAACTCGACTTCTACTTCTCGAAGGAACTCTCCGACTTCCCCTTCC
Source organism: Bacteroidales bacterium (assembly GCA_017553405.1). Lineage (GTDB taxonomy): Bacteria > Bacteroidota > Bacteroidia > Bacteroidales > UBA932 > Cryptobacteroides. The sequence continues at coordinate 12,630 of JAFZME010000112.1, read as the reverse complement.
GGGCGAAGGACGCCGAGAGCCTGAGGAAGGATCTCGAGAAGCTTATGCCGAAGGCGTATTCCTCCTACAAGGTCGGTGAAATATTCGGCAACGGCACCAAGGTCGAGGAACTCGTGACTCCGGAGGCCAAGTCGGACGGGAAGCCGCAGGACAACGCCTACCGTACCCCTGACCGGCGCAGCGCCACGACTCCGCTCGTGAAGCCCGCCGACGGGACGTATTGGAAGAAAGGCCTCAGCGGACGCCACATCGCCCTCTGGCAGAGCCACGGCCGCTACTATGAGCCCGCCACAGGGCGCTGGGAGTGGCAGAGAGCCCCGCTTATGGGGACTGTCGAGGATATGTACACCCAGAGCTACGTACTCCCCTTCCTCATCCCGATGCTGGAGAATGCCGGCGCGGTGGTTATGACGCCACGGGAAAGGGACATCCAGTCATATGAAGTGGTCTGCGACAACGACCCGGCCTTCGAGGGCGAGAGGGAAGGTCTTCTCCGCCGCAAGGGCTCGTATTCCGAAAAAGGCCACTGGAAGGATGCCGGGGAAGGATTTGCCGACAAGAAGGAAGTCTATTCCGGCAAGGACAATCCGTTCAAGATGGGCACGGCCCGGATGAGCGCCGACGGCAAGGGAAGCCACTCCGCCGTCTGGACTCCCGACATCCCTGAAAGAGGCTCCTACGCCGTCTACGTGTCCTACAAGACCGTCAAAAACAGCACGAAATCAGCCCTTTACTCCGTGAAGCACCTTGGCGGCGAGACCTCCTTCTACGTCAACCAGACGATCGGCGGCGGCACCTTCGTCTATCTTGGCACCTTCGAGTTCGACAAAGGCACCGGTGGCAGCGTCACCCTCTCCCAGGGCGGCGACAGCGGAGTGCTCTCGGCCGACGCCGTGCGCTTCGGCGGCGGTATGGGCAAGATGGCCCGCGGCGAGGACAACGAGACGTCCGGACTCCCCTCCTTCGCGGAAGGGGCTATGTACAACCTGATGTATTCCGGCTTCGATCCCTCGTTCTTCGACGACTGGGACACCGAATACGTCAAGGAATACGCCTGCCGCGGCTCCTGGGTATCCGCCCTCTCCGGCGGCTCCCGCGTCAACCCCAAGCGCTCCGGCAAGGGCATCCCGATCGACCTGTCGCTGGCCTTCCATTCCGACGCCGGCGTCACCCCCAACGACTCCATCGTGGGCACACTCTCAATCTACACGCGCCTTTGTAACGGCAGCGACGAACTCCCTAACAAGGAAAAGCGCCTCTCCGGACGTTTCTTCGCCGAGACCGTCCAGGACCAGGTCGTCCGTGACATCCGCGAACTCTACGAGCCCGACTGGTCGCGCCGCCAGCTGTGGGACCGTTCCTACAGCGAGTCGCGCACCCCTTCAACCCCTGCAATGATTCTCGAGCTTCTGTCCCACCAGAATTTCGCCGATATGCGCTACGGGTTGGATCCGTCCTTCCGTTTCACCGTTTCCAGAGCTGTCTATAAGGGAATATTGAAATATCTCTCAAGCCGTTACGGCTGCTCCTACGCCGTCCAGCCGCTTCCGGTCAAGGATTTCAAGGCAGTCATCGAAGATGGCAAGGTCGTACTCTCCTGGAAGCCGACCTCCGACAAGGCCGAGCCCACGGCAAAGCCCAAGGGCTATATAGTCTATACGAGAAAGGACGACGGCGCCTTCGACGCCGGTGTGAAGGTCGAAAACGCCTCCTTTGAGACGGACATCGACAAAGGCACGCTCTACAGTTTCAAGATAGTTCCCTGGAACGACGGAGGCACAGGCTTCCCTTCCGAAGTCCTTTCGGTGGGGCTCCCGCGCGGCGAAGCCAAGGGCAAAGTCCTGGTAGTCAACAATTTCACCAGGGTTTCCGGCCCCGCCTGGTTCGACACGCCATCAGCCGCCGGTTTCACGTGGAGCGACGACGGAGGCGTCCCGTGGGGCTACGGCCTCGAGTTCACCGGCGAGCAGTACGAGTTCCGCCGCTCACTCCCCTGGGTCGACGACGACGATCCGGGCTTCGGCGCCTCCTTCGTGGACCAGGCCGGCCAGGTGGTCGCAGGCAACACCTTCGACTTCGTGTCGCTCCACGCCGCCGCCCTCCTGGATGCAGGCTGCGCCGTAATATCCTCGTCCATAGGCACTTTCGACGGCAAGGAAGAAGCTGACGCCGTCGACATCATCTGCGGCAAGCAGGTCACGACGCGCATAGGCCGCGGCGCCGTCAAGAGCCGCTACGCCGTCTATCCCGCCTCGCTCCAGAGCGCCGTCAAGGAATTCACCGGCAAGGGCAAGGGCGTCATCATCTCCGGCTCGGCCATAGGCAAGGAGCTCCGCGGCGGCATCTACGACATCAAGAACGAGAAATACACGACCGCAGCCTCCGCCTTCACGGAAGAGACCTTCGGCTTCAAGCCCCTCTCGGGCCACGCTTCCCGTAGCGGCGAAGTCTTCCTTATGAAGAAAGGCTCCGTCCAGAAATCCGCCCCGATGTCCTTCCCCACGACTCCGAATCCCCGGAAATACTGCGTCGAAGCCCCCGACGGCCTCGCCCCCGCCCGTGACGGCGCCGAGACCTTTATGCGTTACACCGACTCAATGATCTCCGCCGGCATCCAATACGACGCCGGCGACCACCGCGCCGTCTCCCTGGGCTTCCCCCTCGAGGTCCTCGCTCAGGACGACCTCGACAAAGTGATGGATTCCGCCATTTCATATATTTTCGAAAAATGAAAATATGTGTAGGACTTTCCGGCGGAGTCGACTCTGCTGTTGCGGCGCTGCTGTTGAAGCGGCAGGGCTACGACGTGTTCGGGATGTTTATGCAGAACTGGCACGATGCGGATGCGACGCTGCACGGAGACTGCGAATGGGAGGAGGACAGGTTCGTGGCGGAAATGACGGCGCGAAAACTGGAGATTCCCTTCTATTTCATAGACTTGAGCAAGGAGTACAGGAAAAAGGTCGTCGACTATATGTTCGACGAATACGCGCGAGGGAGGACGCCCAATCCGGATGTGCTCTGCAACAAGGAGATAAAGTTCGACGCCTTCCTGAAAGCCGCGGAGAAGCTCGGGGCCGACGCCGTCGCCACCGGGCATTATTGCCGCCGCAAGGAGACTCCCCTGCCCGACGGGCGGGTGCTCTACAGCCTTCTTGAGGGCAGCGACCCCAACAAGGACCAGTCGTATTTCCTCTGCCGGCTCAGCCAGGAGCAGCTATCGAAAGCCATATTCCCCATCGGGGATATGATGAAAAAAGACGTCCGCCGCCTCGCAGCGGAAGCGGATCTCCCCTGCGCCGACAAGAAGGACTCGCAGGGAATCTGCTTCGTCGGCAAGGTCGACCTGCCGACCTTCCTCAAGCAGAAGCTCGAGAGCCGCGAAGGGCAGGCCGTGGAGGTCTATGACGCCTTCTATGAGACCGATCCCCTCTACCGCTTCACCGAAGAGACGCTGCGGAAAATCCTGAAGGAAGGCGCACCGCTTGAGATGACAGCTCCGTTTGTCCTGCAGCAGAATGTGTTGACCTCCGACGGTGAACCGCTTGGAGAGTCGCATTTCGACGAAGACGCCCTCAGAGCCCTTTCAGACGCCGATCTCGATATGCTCGCAAGGCCCTTCGACTACTCCTCAATCACATTCGAAGAGGAGACCTACCGCAGCGGAAAAAAGCACGTCAAGAAGACGCGCTACAAGGATAACCCCTGCGGGAAGATTATCGGCACGCACGAAGGGGCGCAATTCTACACCGTGGGCCAGCGCAAGGGGCTCGGGATAGGCGGCCATAAGGAGCCTGTGTTCGTGATTGCAACCGACACGGCCGCCAACAAGATCTACGTCGGCGAAGGCCACGCGCATAAGGGCCTTTCCCGTCGCTGCCTGAGAATGGATCCTTCAGAGGTTATCCTTATGAGAGAGGATCTCCGGATGGAAATCGGCGAGATGCGCCGCCACAGGGTGCGCATCCGCTACCGCCAGCCCCTGCAGGGAGCGACACTCCTCAGGAGGGCTTCAGGGCTCTATATTCTTTTCGATACCCCCCAGAGAGGCATAACGCCGGGACAATTCGCCGTGTGGTACACAGGCGAAGAGATGATTGGATCGGGGGTGATAGCCTAGTAGTTGAACCTCATTTCGTCCACGTAGAGGACGCTGCCGTCGGCGCCGGTGAAGAAATCACCGTAGGCGCTCGGGGTGCACACGATCACCACCCATTTCGGAGTGCGGTCGTTGCGGTACTCAAGGGGTATGCGGAAGCGGACATAATCGCTCGTGGAGTGGCGGATGAGGATCTCGCCGTGGGCGATGATGTGGGGGTCGTTCTGGAGGTCCACCCAGTTGCCCTTCGTGGAATCGATGATGTACTGCTCCGGCCAGTCGGTGAGAGTGACGGTGATGTGGCCGATGTCGCTCTTGCCCTTGAGGTAGGTGTAGGGCTTCTTCGCGAAATTGACGATGCCGGGAATGTAGTGGTAATAGCCGCTGAAAGACTTCGGACGGCCCTCGAAGGGCACTCCCCAGTCCATCTCTGCGCCGGCGAAGCGGACGATCTTGCGGAAATTGCCGGTGTAGAGAGCGCCGGAGACGAACGCCCAGAGGCAGTTGCGGCTCTCGATCTTGGCGGCCTTCTTGCCCTCGCCGGGAACGGCGACGTGCTCCTCCTCCGGAGTCACTCCGTTGAGGCCGAGGATGGAGAGCGCCTTGTTGGCGGTGTCCCACGTCCTGCCGGGGAATGCCCTGCCGGCGGCATACGGGTTCCAAGTCTTCTTGTCCTTGGACCAGGAGTCGACGTTGAGGTTATATAACTGGGGGTTGCCTTGCGCGAACGCGCAGACGAAGCAGATTGCCGCAGCAAGGACGGTGAAGGCTTTTTTCATCTTTTGTCCGTTTTGAGCCACTTGGGAGACTCGGACTCCCGACCTGCGCGTTACGAATGCGCTGCTCTACCGACTGAGCTAAAGTGGCGTACCGTTTTCTCCGAAACGGGACTGCAAATATAGTAACTTTTTCTTATTTTACATATTATGTGCCGAGTTTAAATACTCAGCACAATAATCGTTCACCGGCCGATAGCAGGCTGACTGACGCCTTGCCCGACTTGATTCCGCAACGAGCGAACTTTCCAAAATCCCTTTGACATTCATATCTAGACCTCCATCAGAAGCTGAATTCAACCTTGGCACCGGCCGAGGTAACGGCACCATATTCCTTTTTAGCGTTCAAGTCCTGCATCGCAAGATTGAATCCATTGCCGAGGTCAGAGGGATATGGAAGAGTTTTTACAAAGCCGGATATGCCTATGGCCGCACTCCGTCTAAAACGGATCTCCAATCCCAGACATCCTTCTCCTAACGGGCAGCCGCTTAACAGATAGTATCCGACGGACGCCGCGATAATCGGCCTGACAGCACTCCGGAATGGGCGTATTTTTAGCGTTGCGAACAGTGGCAAGTCAACCCTTTTCTCCTTAAACCCTTCCCAATTGCCGCTGAACCCGTCATTGATGATATTTACGCTCTTGACGTGGAATAAGACACCAGCCCCGACGCCGACAGAGAATACACGGCCTACCTTATACGAAAGGGTATAATCGAATTCGACCGGATGCAGGCTTTTGTACGTCCTGACACCTGAGTTATAATAGACTATCTCGCAAGAAGCAAATTGGGAAGCGTACGAGACGGAGAATGTATGTTCCAGACCTTTATTCTTGAACCTCTCATTGTAAGCAGCGTCCTTGGCCTGGCGTTCGGCCTTTTTCTTAGCTCTCGCCTCAGCGGCCTGGCGTTTGGCCTCTTCCCTAACACGCGCCTCTTCTTCTGCTCTAGCCTTGGCTTCTGCTTCTTTACAGGCTCTCTCCTCAGCGGCCAGACGTTCCTGTTCCGCTATGATCCGCGCTTTTTCATCAGCTTTTTCATCAGCTTTTGCTTGAGTTTCGGCTGCTTTGCGGGCTTGTTCCATGGCGAGTAGACTGTCTCGCCTTGCCTGGGCTTTCGCTTCGGCTTCAAGCCTTTCTTGATTAACAATGTTCGGATCCTTTTTCATCCGAACCCGCATATACGAGCCGTCAATAGGGATAATCTCTCGTGAATATTTATCGGCTTTAAAAATGAGATTCATACATTTTATAGGAACCTGAAGTAAAAACGAGCCATCTTCCAAAGGTAAATAATTTCCTCCGGAGTCATCCTTTATAGTTACGTCAGATTTCGGCTTGCCGGATTCATCTACTATCGATCCTCTGACAAGCCTCATATTTTGAGCAGATACTCCCGTCGTCAGCAGCAACAACAGGAATACGATTACCCATATTTTGAGTTTCATCTGTAAGGTGGCTTATTTCTTTTTCAGAAGGGGGCTCCTGGACGGATCCGATTCGGCAAGTTTCAACAGTTCCTTATCCTCACAGTTCCGGAAATTTACATATTTGGCAGGATAGCCGGTGATATTGATATATTCAACCTTCTCATCCGCATTATACCTTATCTGTTTTTCCAAACCTACCAGGACATCCGCTCCGTTGACATCGAGCGCCTCTTTTACGGCTGTTTCAACGATGTTTTCAAAGCCGCCCTGCCGGACAAGCTCCGTGACCTCGTAATAATAACTGATCTTCTGATCCGATACCTGCAGGTCGGCCTGGACTGGCGTCACAATAAATTTCATCGGGCTTTTCCCGACCGCATAAGTTGCCGTGTTAACAAGTTTTGCCGTTGGGGCGCAAGAGACGATAATTGCCATAGAGGCCAAAAAGGTAAAAATCTTTTTCATAATTATTCTTAGGATAATTAAACATAATTCTTCAAAAGCAGTATTCGAATCTATTTTTAATCACATTACTGTCATCTCACAAAACAACAAAAAAGGCGAGGAGATTCAGTAGCCCTCAGGTTCCTACCTGGAGCCCCCGCCAAGAGGCCCATCAAGAAAACCTTTGAAGAAACATCATCCCTTCGCCCGATTGTTATGACGAGACTGCGAGAACCGCAGTCCAGCATAGACAACAGGAAAAGAGAGCATCTCACTTCTCGGCTCCTTGATAATAATACTTGGCGGGTATTTCAGGTAGGGCCAATAGTGCCAATGCACCTTTATCAGAGGATTTCTCCCTCTGACAGTTGCAAATATAATTAAATTAGGATAATTATTCAATTTATTTGTTTTGTAACTAAGATTTAGTTACATTTGTAATATGAATACATTGAAGTATAAAGGATTTATTGGCTCAGTGAGTTTCAACGAATCCGACGGGGTTTTCTCCGGAAAGATTGAAGGCATAGACAGCCTTGTCACTTTTGAAGGGGCAAGTATCAATGAATTGACGGATGCGTTCCACCGCACCGTGGAGGATTATATCGCATTTTGCGATAAGAACGGCATTTCACCAAGGAAGAGTTACACAGGGACTTTGAATATCCGCATATCCCCCGCTACACATAACTCCATTGCCGATTATGCCGCCGAGGCCGGGATCACCATCAACGCATTTATCAAGCGTGCCCTGGAAAAGGCCGTCGAGCAGCCGGCAGAAGTGATGAAGCCCCTGGTCAGCGGATATGGGGTTAGGGAGGATGTTCCCGCGCAGACTCTCAATGAGCCTGCAGTCCGTTATGGCAGCAGGGACATCGCGCAGTTTTGGATTCCCTCCGAAGATATCCCCCTTGCGAAAGCAATTGCCGGCAAAATGGGTTGGGAGTATATGCTGAGCTATCCTCAAACCGGCCTTGAAACCGCGCTGCAGGAGATCCGCGAAGGCAAGGTCAAAGAGTACTCCGGTTTCGATGATATGCTTAAAGACATTGAAGACGATGCCGAAGTATAAGTATCTCACCACCACGCAATTTCGCAAAGACGTCAAGTTCTGCATAAAGCAGGGCCGCCAGATGGATGCCTTGAAAAAAGTGGTTTCTCTTTTACTGGAAGAAGGCAAGTTGCCCGCTGAATACCATCCACACAAACTCTCTGGTCGCCTTAGCGGTCTATGGGAGTGTCATATCCAGTCCGACTGGCTCCTGATTTGGGATCAAAACGATACCTCTCTCACGATGCTGATGACCCGCACCGGCTCTCACTCCGAAGTGCTGCGGTGAACTCTCTCAAAAATTTGCATTGAGCGGATTTAAATGTTAATTTTGTTGATGTATGAAATCTGATATTATAATTATAGGCGGCGGCGCGGCAGGGATGCTGGCGGCGCTGGGGGCGGCGAAGAGGCTGGAGGAGTCGCCGGTGGGCGGCACGGTGACGGTGCTGGAGAAGCAGCAGAACATTGGCCGGAAGATAATGATCACCGGCAAGGGCCGGTGCAATTTCACCAACGTGAAAGGCTGGGAGGAGTTTTCCGCCCACGTGCGCGCAGGGGTGCAGCTGCTGGACCCGGCGTGGCATTCGCTGACGCCCGAGGACGTAATCGCCCTGCTCAAGTCCAACGGGATGCAGAGCGTCGTGGAACGCGGCGACAGGGCATTCCCCGCCTCGCACCTTTCCGGCGACGTGGTGGACGCGCTGAGGCGCGCCGTGACCCTCGCCGGCGTCAAGATAGTCTCCGGATGCAAGGTCGAGGCGATTGAGAACGTCGGGCGCTTCTTCCGCCTCGCCTGCACGCAGACGACTGTGAAGGAGTTCCGGCCGAGGCCTGAGCCCGGCCGCAAGAGCCCCGCCCCTGTGCGCACAGAGACCACGACCGAACAGGTCAACTATGCCTGCAGCAGGCTCATCATCGCGACCGGCGGGCTCTCCTACCCCTGGACCGGCTCCGACGGCGACGGCTACCGCTTCGCCGCAGGCTTCGGTATCGACCACACCGACCTGTCCCCTTCCCTGACGGCTCTCGTTCCGGTAGGCTATAAAGATATAATAAAGGAAAGCGAACTCCGCGGCCACATCGAAAGGCTCAATCCCCTATCCGATAAAGGCGCCCTTTTCAACGGCGGCAAGCTCGACAATGTAAAGCTTTCCCTCTATATAGACGGTTCCCTTTCCAGAGAGGAATTCGGCGACATAGAATTCACCGACGGAGGCCTTGAAGGCCCGCTCGGTTTCGCCGTGAGCCGCGAGGCCGTCAAGGCGCTCATCCGCGGCGGCAAGGTCAGCGTCTCGATAGACCTCAAGCCCGCAGTAGAGCTTGAAAAGCTCGACGAAGACATCCACGGCCGCTGGAGAGAGATCATCCACGACCCGCGCAGCAAAGGCGCTCCGTTCAAGAAGCTTTTCCGCATACTCCTCGGCAAACTTATGCCCTGGGAGCTCACCCTCGCCTTCCTCTCCGACAACCCTTCGGTCAGCGTGGACTCGATGGCATCCGCCCTCAAGGGCTGGAAGATGGACATCGAGGGCTTCGTCGGCTACGAACGGGCCGTCGTGACCGCCGGCGGCATAGGCCAAAGCGAGGTCATCCCCAAGACACTCGAATCGAGGAGGGTTGACGGATTGTATTTCGCGGGAGAAGTGCTCGATATAGACGCAGACACCGGAGGCTACAACCTCCAGTGCGCGTTCTCTACAGGCTGGCTCGCCGGGCAGAGCGCCGCGGCTAGTCTTTAGTCTCTTTCGGAGCGGGAGCTCCGGTCTTCTGGGCGACGAGACGGTCGAATTCGCCCTCTGCCATCATTTTGCAGTTGCCGTTGAAACGGGCGTCAAGCTCGACGCAGAGCCTCTTGATGTGGAGGTCGCCGTCGACCGAGCAGCCGGCCTTGAGGGCCAGGGTGTCCTTCACGTAGAAGTTGCCCTTCATAATACCCCAGAAATCGACGTTCTGGCAGATGATGTCGCCCTTGACGACAGCCTTCTCTCCGACCACTACCCTGCCCTTCGAGCAGATCTGGCCGTCGAACTGGCCGTCGATACGGATGTCGTTTGGAGAGGTGATCTCACCTTTGATGACGGTCCCGGCAGAAATCCTGCTGACCTCATTCACGTTAACTGTCTGTTCCATTATTACTTTTGCCATTTTTATACTTGTCCTTTGCCGTGGCAGTTTTTATATTTGAGACCTGAGCCGCAGGGGCAGGGGTCGTTGCGGCCGACCTTCTTGTCCACGTGGACCGGCATACGGGACTTCTGCTCGCCGTTGGTGGAGAGCTGCGAAGGGTCGTTGGTCTTCATCTGGGACATATCGGTCCTGCGCTGCTGGGCTCTCTGCGGAGCCTCGTCGCGGTCGCGAAGCGGTATGAAGGCTCTCAGCAGGAAGGACAGGACGTCCTTGTTGAGGTCCTCGAGCATCTGGGCGAAGAGGTTGTAGCTCTCGAGCTTGTAGACCACGAGCGGGTCCTTCTGCTCGTAGGCGGCGTTCTGGACGCTCTGGCGGAGGTCGTCCATATCGCGGAGGTGCTGCTTCCAGTGGTCGTCGATCTGGAAGAGGATGATGCTGCGGGACAGGCTCTTGGCGAGCTCGCGGCCCTCGGAGTTGTAGGCCTTTTCAAGATTGACGGGGAGCTGGAGCATCTTGCGGCCGTCGGTGATGGGGATTGCGATGTTCTGGTACATCGAGCCCTGTTTCTCATAGACCTGCTTGATGAAAGGATAGACTTTGGTGACCATCGTGTCCATACGGCGGTCATAGACCTCCTGCATATGCTCGCAGAGCTTCTCGGCGACATCGTCGGGCTTCGCATTGGAGAAGAACTTCTCGTCGAAACCGAGGTCGATCGAGAGCTGGGCCATTATGTATTCTTCGAATGAAGGATAGTCGAACTGGTCGCAGCGGGAGGCGAGGATCTCGGCGGTGTCCATCATCATATTGCGGACGTCGATCTCGATCCTTTCTCCAGAAAGGGCGTTGCGGCGGCGGCTGTAGATGGCTTCCCTCTGGTAGTTCATCACGTCGTCGTACTCGAGCAGGCGCTTGCGGATGCCGAAGTTGTTCTCCTCGACCTTCTTCTGGGCGTTCTCGATGGACTTCGAGAGCATCCCGCTCACGAGGGCCTCGTTGTCCTTCATACCGAGCTTGTCGACCATACCGGCGATGCGCTCGGAGCCGAACTTACGCATAAGGTCGTCTTCGAGGGAGATGAAGAAAGTGGAGGAACCCGGGTCGCCCTGACGGCCGGAACGGCCGCGGAGCTGACGGTCCACACGGCGGCTGTCGTGGCGTGTCGTGCCTATGATGGCGAGACCGCCCGCCTCCTTGACCTCGGGGGTAAGCTTGATATCGGTACCACGGCCGGCCATATTGGTCGCAATCGTGACCTTGCCGGACTGGCCGGCCTGGGCGACGATCTCGGCCTCACGCGCGTGCTCCTTGGCGTTGAGGACGTTGGGATGGAGGCCTCTCATCTTCATCATCCTGGCGAGGAGCTCGGAGGTCTCGACGTCGGTCGTGCCGACGAGCACCGGACGTCCCTCGTCGGAGAGCTCGACCACGCGGTCGATGACGGCGGCGTATTTGGCTTTCTTGGTCTTATAGATGATGTCGTCCTGGTCGTCGCGGATGACGGGACGGTTGGTCGGGATGACGACCACGTCGAGCTTGTAGATGCTCCAGAACTCACCCGCTTCGGTCTCGGCCGTACCGGTCATACCGGCGAGCTTGTGGTACATCCTAAAGTAGTTCTGGAGGGTGACGGTCGCGAAGGTCTGAGTGGCGGCCTCGACCTTGACGTTTTCCTTGGCCTCGACCGCCTGGTGGAGTCCGTCGCTCCAGCGGCGGCCTTCCATCACACGGCCCGTGGACTCGTCGACGATCTTGATCTTGTTGTCGACGATGATGTAGTCGATGTCCTTGGTGAACATCGCGTAGGCCTTGAGGAGCTGGTTGACGGTGTGGACACGCTCGCTCTTGAGCGAGAAGTCTTCCATCAGCTTGTCCTTGAGCTCCTGGCGCTCGGCGACCGAGAGGCCTTCCCTGCTCTGGATTTCGGCGATGGAGGCGCCGACATCCGGGAGGACGAAGAACTCCGGATCGGAGACGGCGTTGGCAAGGACGTCGTGGCCCTTGTCGGTCATCTCGATGGAATTCTGGATTTCATTTATGACGAAGTAGAGCTCGTCGGTGACGACGGGCATCTCCCTTTCGTTGTCCTGCATATAGTAGTTCTCCGCCTTCTGGAGAAGCTGCTTCATACCGGGCTCGGAGAGGAACTTGATGAGGGGCTGATATTTCGGAAGGCCCTTGTGGCAGCGGAGGAGAAGTTTGCCGCCCTCGGCCTCGTCGCCGGAAGCGATGGCTTTCTTGGCTTCGTTGAGGGTGGTCGTGACGAGGGAGCGCTGCTTGGTGTAGAGGCTCTCCACGTAGGGGCGGAACTCCATAAACTGCTCGTCGCCGGAGGCCTTCTGCATCGGACCGGAGATGATGAGCGGGGTACGGGCGTCGTCGATGAGGACGGAGTCGACCTCGTCGACGATGGCGTAGTGGTGCTTCCTCTGGACAAGGTCGGTCATATTGATGGCCATATTGTCACGGAGGTAGTCGAAGCCGAATTCATTATTTGTGCCGAAGGTGATGTCGCAGTTGTAGGCCTTCTTGCGGGCGTCGGAGTTGGGCTTGTGCTTGTCGATGCAGTCCAAGCTGAGGCCGTGGAACATATAGAGCGGGCCCATCCACTCGGAGTCTCGCTTGGACAGGTAGTCGTTGACGGTGACAAGGTGGACTCCCTTGCCGGCGAGGGCGTTGAGGAAGACAGGAAGCGTGG
>JAFZME010000111.1 GCA_017553405.1 Bacteroidales bacterium | reverse complement strand
GATAACGTTGGCGTCCACTGCCATACCCAGCGTCAATATCAAACCAGCAATACCCGGGAGGGTAAGGACGGCGCCGAACGAAGCCAGCGTACCGAAGAGAAGCAGGACGTTGGTGAGCAGGGCGAAGTCAGCCACGAGACCGGCACCCTTGTAGAAGAGAACCATGTAGACGAGCACCAGCAGGAAGGCAATCAGGAAGGAGACGAGACCCTTGCGGATCGACTCGGCACCGAGGGAAGGACCCACGACCTGCTCCTGAACGATCGTAGCCGGAGCGGGAAGCTTACCGGACTTAAGGACGTTGGTAAGGTCTGTGGCCTCTTCGACGGAGAAGTTGCCGGTGATGGAAGAGGAACCTCCGGTGATCTCGGTCTGGACGGTAGGATAGGAATACACGGTACCGTCAAGGACGATGGCGACCTGGCGGCCGATGTTGTCCTTGGTGATGCGAGCCCAGGTGTTGGCGCCCTCGGCGTTCATGGTCATGGAGACACCGGGAGTACCTGCGCCACGGCGGCTGTCATAGTCGACGCGGGCGTCGGTGACAACGGAACCGTCGAGAGGGGCCTTTCCGTCACGGGAAGAAGCCTTGATGGCGATGAGCTCATATACATTGTCGGCGGCTACGTAATCGGTAGGCTTGACAGACCACATGCCTTTGAATTCCGGAGGGAAGATCTCGGCGACCTGCGGCATGGCAAGGTAGCGGTTGACGGTAGCGGTGTCGATGGCGTTGGCGAAGCCGATGCAGGCGTTGCCGCGCAGCTGGGAAGGATTGAGGACTGCGAAGAGAGGATTGGCCTTCTTGTAGGCGTCCAGCTCGGCGTCGCTGCCTTCCTGCTGGGCAAGCTCCTGAGCGACGAGGTCCTCGGCCTCGCTGACAGTCTCGGCCTCACCCTCGGCGGCCTCGTCGGCAGCCGGGGTCTCGTCGGCAAGGATCTGGGCGAGGAGGTTGTTGGCCTCTACCAGGTAAGGATAGATCTCGGAATACTCGAAAGTGGTCCAGAACTCGAGGGAAGCGGTGCCCTGGAGGAGTTTGCGGACACGCTCAGGCTCCTTGACACCCGGGAGCTCGACGAGGATGCGGCCGGTGTTGCCGATCTTCTGGATCGAGGGCTGGGTGACTCCGAAACGGTCGATACGGTTGCGGAGGACGTTGAAGGAGTTGGCGACTGCGCTCTCGGCCTCGGACTTGATGACATCGAGAACCTCGGCGTCGGTGGACTCGGGCTTGATCTGGTCGCGCATCTCATAGGTACCGAAGACCTGGGCGAGCCTCTGGCCGCCGGAGATTTCGTTCCAAGCCTCTCCGAAGAGGGTGATGAAGTCAGAGGTGGAGTTGACGCTGCGCTCCTTGGCGAGAGCGAGGGCCCTGTTGAACTCGGGAGTCTGGTTGTCGCCGGCGAGGGCCTTCACGAGGTCCTCGAGCTGCACCTGCAGCATGACGTTCATACCGCCCTTGAGGTCAAGGCCAAGGTTGATCTCCTTGGACTTCACGTCCTTGAACTTATAACCGAAATAAACTTTCTCGGAAGCGATGGAATCAGTGTACCATCTGTTCTGGTTCTTCCTGATGGAGTCGAGATAGAAAGCTCTCTCCGCCTCGGGAACCTTGTCGAATGCAGCTGAATTCATGACTGCGACGGCAGCTTTCTCGGCATACTTGTCGGCCTTCTTTTCCTGGAGACGGGTCACCAGGGTAAAGGAAAGCTGCCAAATGCATGCTAGGGCGAGAAGAATAGCTACAAGCCTGATAGCGCCTTTACTTTGCATAATCTTTACTATTAATATTTAATAATTTGCACGTTTAAAAAGGTGGCGTTTTGCGCCACTTACTCAAAATAGGCCACAAATTTACTATTTTTTTCTTAGAAAGAAACTTTCTTCCAAGGAATTCTTATTTTTGTAGGACGTTTTGACCCCTACCAATAACGATGCACACTAGACTTTTACGGATTTTGGTGCTTGCCTTCATGCTTCTGCAGGTAGCTCCACTTGTCCTTGATGCGCAAGTCACTGAGAACACGGTGACGACGGAAGGGGTCGACAGCCGCCTCATGGCCAAGGTGGATTCGCTCCGCAGGGCCATGGCGGAAGCTCCGGACCGCCGCCGCAGGGACATCTTGCGGAGCATTGCGGCTGCGGACTCGCTCTGCCTCGCCTATGATTTTCCAGCTGCGGCGGATCTCCTCGGAGCGGCCGCGGCCGAAGCCGATTCCGCCATGTCGCGCGCCATCGAGAAGTCCCTTCTCCGCGCGCAGGCGGGAATGAACATGATGTCGCGCGTATCGCAGGTGCAGGTCAAGGCCAGCAAACGCATCTCTTTGGACGACTTTTACGGCATGTTCCCCGAAACTGTATGGAACGACGACACGCGTTTCCACTTCGCGGGACCGGACGGACGGTCACTGTATTTCACGGCCAAGGACCGCTCCGGAGCCGGCGGGTACGACCTTTATGTCTCGCGGCGCAATCCCGTGACGGGACAGTGGAGCGAGTCTGTCAACATGGGCTTCCCCTATTCTTCGCCATACAACGACCTCCTGTATGCGGATGCGGGTGACGGAAAGCATTCCGTCCTGGTATCCGACCGGGGCTGCCCCGAAGACAGCGTGAACGTATATGTGCTGGAATATGACGTAATGCCTGTGCACCAGAGCATTACAAGCGCCGCGGAGCTCCGGGAGCTGTGCCGCCTGGTGCCCGATTCCGAGCGCGGAAAGGCCGTCGCCGCTCCCGTTTCGGCCGATCCCGCAATGAAGGGATATGCCGACAAGG
>JAFZME010000110.1 GCA_017553405.1 Bacteroidales bacterium | reverse complement strand
CCGACGCCTCCCTGGCTGAAGACCGTGCTGATTTCCGGCACAATCGAGCCGGAAGTGCGCGAGGCACTTCTGGAGGCGGGGTTCTGCGCGCTGGTTGCGGCGACGCCCGGCGGCATCACGCGCTTCAAGGCGCTAAGCCCATATTTCACCAAACAACGTCTCCAACTCCGCGTTGATCTCGCCCTGCACCTAGCGCGCGCCGTGGAGCGCAACTAACTAATACTCAGCGAATTGAGCACTTACTCTCTGCCGAGTTTCGCGCAGAGAGAAACATCGTAACTCGCTATTCTTCAGTCATTTACTCTCCACGGGCGAGTAGCCGACAAGGCGAAGTAGCAGGCAAGGCCAAGTAGACGGCAAGGCGAAGTAGCAGACAAGGCGAAGTAGACGGCAAGGCCAAGTAGCAGACAAGGCGAAGTAGACGGCAAGGCGAAGTAGCCGACAAGGCGAAGTAGCCGGAAAAAAATTTCCTGCGATTTTTTGCCAAAGTGCTGCGGTTTGGCACATACGGGTGCTTTCTTTGTAGAAAGTTTTGATGAACTATGGACCTGGTTGAAAACATACTCGCTGGATTGAACAAAGAGCAGGAAAGCGCCGTCAGGGCGACGGAGGGGCAGATTCGTGTCGTTGCCGGCGCGGGATCCGGCAAGACGAGGACGCTCGTGTCCCGCTATTCATTCATTGCCAACGTGATGGGCGTGCCCCAGTCCGACATTTTGTGCATTACCTTCACCAACAAGGCCGCCCAGGAGATGAAGACGAGGATCAGGGCGCTGTGCCCGGGCGGGGCGACGGGCGATTTCGTTACGACAATCCACGGCTTCTGCGTCAAGTTCCTCCGGGAAGAGATCTACCGGCTGGGCTACCCGCAGAATTTCATCATCTTCGATGAAGAAGATATGAAGGCGCTGGTGAAGGAAGTGCTGGAGGAAAGCGGCGTGGAGCGCAGGAGCGGGATCGTCGGCAATTATATGGAAGAGCTGGCCGAGTTCAAGGCCGCGACTCCGTATATCCAAAATTTTATCCTCCCGGCAGAGCCGCCGGGCACTCCCCCGCTCCTCGGCAAGATGATTCTCCGCCAGAAGCGCTATTTCGCGCTGGATTTCGACGACCTGCTGTTCTTCACGCTTCACATTCTGGAGAATTTCCCCGCCGTGTGCGAGAAGTGGCAGAAGCAGTTCCAATATGTGATGGTGGACGAGGTCCAGGACTGCTCGAAGCCGGAGTGGAGGCTGCTCTCCACCCTGAGCAGCTTCTACGGCAACCTGTTTATCGTAGGCGACGGCGACCAGTCCATCTACGAATGGCGCGGCGCGCACCCGGAGCTGTTCATCCATTATTCGCCGGAGCAGGAGTACTATCTAAAACAGAACTACCGTTCGACCGGCAACATCATATGTGTGGCGGACTGCATCATCGCGAATAACAAAAACCGCCTTCCGCGCACCTCCATAACGCTTCGCGGCCCCGGAGTGCGCACTCTGTTCCACCACTGCAAGAATGAACGGGACGAGGCGGAGACGCTGGCCAGGGAGCTCAGGAAAGCGCATCTGCCGTGGAAGGATATGGCCGTGCTCTACCGTGCCACCTACCTGTCCCGTTCGATCGAGCAGGTCTTCATCCGGGAGAAAATCCCGTATGTAATATGGGGCGGAGTGCGTTTCTTCGAACGGAAGGAGATCAAGGATGCCCTGAGCTACCTGCGGCTGGTGGCCCTCGACGACGATATGTCGTTCAAGCGCATAGCCAACGTCCCCTCCCGGAAGATCGGCAAGAAGACCGTCGCATTCCTGAGCGGCTATGCCGCCTCGAGGGGATGCTCGCTGCTTACCGCCCTGGCAGAAAACCTGGGGCGGCTTAAGAACAACAAGGCGGCGCGATTCGTCGAGCTCATCTCGGAAGCCAGACGGGAGATGGCCCGGAGCGGGATAGCATCTCTGCTGGAGAGCCTGCTGGAGCAGAGCGGACTTATGGCCGAGTACCGCGCCGACACCGAAGAAGAGCGCCTGGAGAACCTCCAGGAGCTGATTAAATCCGTACGGATGTACGAAGAGGAGAACAAGGACGAGGAGGACCTCTCCGTCCAGACCTACCTCCAGGACATCGCCCTCTACACCAACGCCGACTACCAGAAGGACGACGACAAAGTCAAGCTGATGACCATCCACCAGGCCAAGGGACTGGAGTTCCCGCTGGTGTGGATCTACGGGCTCAACGAGGGCGTCCTGCCGAGCCACCGCACGATCTGCGAGCGCGGCGAGGCCGGCCTGGAGGAGGAGCGGCGGCTGATGTACGTGGCCTGCACGCGCGCTATGGACCGGCTCCATTTCTCGGACTCCGAGGGGTTCAACGTGCAGAATTCCCTCTCCAAGTACCCCAGCCGCTTCATCCGCGAAGCGCAGGACGACGACGGCTACACCTACTACGACATCGTCGGCAAGTTCGACCAGTCCCTCTGGGACGGGACAGACGAGCTGATCGCCTCGCTGGAGAAGCCCGAGCCGGAATCGGACTCCGGCTTCTCCGTCGGCGACCGTGTCCACCATTCGGTGTTCGGCGACGGCGAACTCGTCAGCCAAGACGAAGACAGCGGGACCGTCGTCGTCAAATTCGACACCTTCGGTCAGCGACGTCTGAAGGCGGAGCTGCTAAGGAAAGTATTTGGAGGTGACGAAGCGATTTGATATATTTGTTCACCCGACCGGGCAATCATCAATTCTATGAAAAAGGTATATTTCGCCGGCTCCATAAGGGGCGGAAGGCAGGATGCGGAGTTGTATAAGCGCATCATTCAACATATTCAGAAGCAGGGGCACGTCGTGCTTACGGAGCACGTGGGCGACCTTTCCCTCAGCAAGACCGAGGGATTGCCAAATCGCGAGGTCGCGATATATGAGCAGGACACGGCCTGGCTGCGCGAGTCCGACGTCGTCATCGCAGAGTGCACGACGCCATCCCTGGGCGTCGGCTACGAGATGGCCTACGCCGAGCGCTTCGGCATCCCCGTCCACATCTTCTACGACAGCCGCCGCGTCCACCTCTCCGCAATGCTCACCGGCGACAAGTACTTCCACATCCACCGCTACAGCGCGGAGGAGGAGATCTTCCCCATCGTGGATGAGATTTTGGGGCAAGAGCGGCCGTGAGATTCTTCGCGCCAGAAAATCACCCTCCGGCGGGGTGATTTTTTTTGCCATATTTTTTCAGTTTTTCTTGCGGATGCCACTTTTTGGCAGTGGCGGGGTATATATTTGCAGCAAGAAAAAAGGAAAAGGATATGAAGACCATCATCGAATGTATGTGCGGCATCGTGGAGAAGATGCGCCATCCGGAGTGCGACAGTCGGATTGTCATCTCGGAAGCCTCCTTGAAGAAGGCCGCTTCGGAGATGAGACACCTCAGGAAGGTCCTGGGGCTGAACACGATGCAGGTGCTCATACTGACCGGCATCGTCCAGAATTCGTCCAACTACAGGATTGACGGCGATGATATCGCCGGCTTCCTCGGGATGGAATACCTCAAATTCCTGAGCCACGACACCGATTTGCAGGAGCTCAGGAGGATAGGGTATGTCCGCATCGACAATGAAGGCCGCATAAAAATCCCCAAAGATGTTCTCAACAACCTGAAATCCAACAAGCCGGTCGAGCCGGAGCCCACGACCGGGCTCTCGACAGGGAAGATTCTGACCAGGATCAAGAAAATCCTCTCCTTCACGGGCGACAACGACATCTCCACCGATGAAGCTTTCGAGGAGATGAGGGCGCTGATGAAGGACAACCCGGAGACAAGCATCTCCCGCGCCTGCGAAAAGTTTATAAAGGGCATCGACCACTTCGAGACCGTCGTTTTCTTCGCCCTCATCTACCGCTACTGGTTCGAAGACGACGACAAGGTCGGCTGGTGGGATATGAAGGATTATTTCACCGATGACGACCTGGACGACCTGCAGTCCGCATATAAAGGCGGGGCCCTGGATCTGCAGAAAAGGGGCCTGATCGAATGCGCCGGAGAGGGAGACTTCTTTTCGAGGGATTACTTCCGTATCAAAGATGAGGTCAAGCAGCAGATTTTCGAGGATGTCGGCGGAGTCAAGAAGAAAGAGCACTCCGTGTCGGCGTCGAGGAAGCTGGATGCCGGCTCCATCACCCGCAAAGACCTGTTCTACAACGCCGGCGAAGGCCGCCAGGTGGCGCAGCTGAAGGACCTTCTCTCCGGAAAGAGTTTCGACGGTATACGAGCCCGGATGAAGGAGCAGGGGCTCCGTTCCGGATTCACCTGCCTGTTCTACGGCAGCCCCGGCACCGGCAAGACCGAGACCGTCTACCAGATTGCCCGCGAGAACGGACGCGACCTCTTTATAGTCGACGTGTCGCAGATCAAGAGCTGCTGGGTCGGCGAGAGCGAGAAGAACATCAAGGAGGTCTTCGACAAATACCGCGAACGGGTGAAAGGCGGCGGCACGGTGCCGATTCTCCTCTTCAACGAGGCTGACGCCATATTCGGCATACGCCAGATGGGGGCAGAAAGGTCAGTCGACAAGATGGAGAACTCCATCCAGAACATCATCCTCCAGGAAATGGAAGACCTCGACGGCATCCTCATCGCCACGACCAACCTCACGGAGAATCTCGACAAGGCCTTCGAACGGAGGTTCCTCTACAAGGTGCGTTTCGACAAGCCGTCCGCAGAGGTAAAAAGGCAGATATGGAAGGCGATGATGCCCGACATTTCCGACTCCGACGCGGCCACTCTCTCCGAGAAGTTCGACCTCAGCGGCGGGCAGATAGAGAACGTGGCCCGCAAGAAAGCCATCCAGACCATCCTCTCCGGCAACTCCCCCGCCCTTGCCGACCTCCTCGCCTACTGCACGGAAGAGTCGCTCGGGGCAAACGAAGAGCGCCGTAAGATCGGGTTCTGCCGTTAACGCGGCAGCACGCCGATGCGGGGGCTTACGCCTTCAGCTGGACGCCGATACCGAGGGCTTACGCCTTCAGCTGCACGCCGATGCCGGGGGCGTCGGGGAGCGTCAGGCGGCCGTCGACGACGGTGACGCCGGAGAATAGGTCGTTGGAGATGAGGAGGTTGCCGTCGAGGTCGGCGAAGTCGACGGCGGGAGAGAGCTGCGCGGCGGCGGAGACGGCGCAAGAGGTCTCCGTCATACAGCCGAGCATAGCGTTCATCCCCTCGGCGCGGGCGGCGCAGATCATTTTCCAGGCTTCACGCATCCCCGTGCATTTCATCAGCTTGATGTTGATGCCGCTGTAGACGCCGCGAAGCGAGGGGATGTCGCGGAGGCGCTGGACGGCCTCGTCGGCGAAAACGGGCACCGGGCTGCGCTCGGTGAGCCAGGCGTTGTCGTCCACGCGCTCTTTGGCCATGGGCTGTTCTACCATCACCACGCCCTGCTCCTGCAGCCAGAAAATCTCGTCCAGGGCCTGGGAACGGTCTT
>JAFZME010000109.1 GCA_017553405.1 Bacteroidales bacterium | reverse complement strand
CTCACCGACGTCTTCGGCAAGCGCAACGCCTGTCGAAGTGATGCTTGCGGGCATCCGGACGATTGTGAACGCCTCGGTCGTCGCGGTCGCGACATTGGAGACCACGCTGTCCGTCGTGTCCTCAACCTTGAAATAATATGCCGTATTGGGCGTAAGTCCGCCGAACACGTAATTGGGCTGGTTGCCATTCCAGCAGGCATCTGAGGCAGGGATGCTGAAGGAAGCCACGGTCTGGGTGCAGGCGGCATCGCTGTAGAGCGTCGCAGTGAATGCGTGGGAAGGATCGCCGTTCCACGTAAACGGAATCGTGGAAGAGGTGATACCCGAAGAAGGATAGGCAAACAGCGAAGATGTCGACAGCGCCTTGACCTCGACGGAAATGTCGTCAAGAAGGACACGTGCTTTGCTGTTGTCTCCGCCTTTGACACGGCCGAAGGCAATCTTGTTGCCGCGCTCCAGGCGAAGTCCTTTTACCGTAATCTTGTCCCACGGACTGCTGTCGGACCTAACCTTTGTAGTGCTTACAATCCTGTAGAGGCCGGAATCCGAAGTCGAAGGCCACGAAAAATCAGATTCGCGGCCGCCTTTGTAGCCGTCATTGCTGACGACGCAGATTACCCAATCATTGGACTGGCTGGAGTCGTATTTGGTAATATTCAATGTCACATCAGCAAGGGCTGTCTTGCCGCTCTCTATCGGGAATGCCGGAGTCAGGACGAAACCGGCGCCGCCGGACTTGCCAAGCTTCATATAACCCGGGTGAATGTAAACGCTCTGCTCGGAGAGCCAGTTTGCGAGACGGCTGGAAGCGATGGCAGTGGTAATCGCATTATCACGGAAAGGCATTTCATCAGGAGCAATCGTAGCACCGTCAAGTGAACGGTTGGAGAAACTGCTCTTGTCGGAAGGGATATAGCCGTTGCCGTTTTTCAGATAATCGTTGCCCCAGGCATACTCGCTGAAGTCCTCGGCAAAGACAAGGCCGGGAGAGGTGATGTCCGAGGTCGGCATCGTGGCCACCGTGAATGGAGCGGTGCTCTCTGAAACGGGATCGCTCAGGGCTCCGGCCACGACGTCTTCAATCCTGAACCAGTAGGTCGTCCCCTGTGCAAGACCTGCGACCACGAAACGGTTGTGATCGCCGTTAATCCAACTTTCGCTCGCCGGGAGGTCGTAAGTCCGAATCTCCGTGGTGCATTCGCTGTCGGAATAGACGTGGACCCTCCAGGGCTTCTTGCCCCTGTTGGCGGGATTGGAGCAATTCCAGCGAAGGGTGATGGCGGAGGAATTCACCCTCCAATGGCCGTTGATGGTGACCGCCGAAGGCACATAAGCAGGGGCTGTCAGCGGGTAAAGAGTGCCGGGCGCGGCCGTGAAGGAGGAGGTGCGGGAGAAGGACATACTGGTGTCATCGTCCGCATTGATGACGAAACGGAGTCCGGAGGCATAAGTCTGAGCCGGGATGGCAAGAAAGACGGGCGTGCCGAAATCCAGCCCGCCGGATGGGGCCTCGACCTCGACATACTGGTCGGTGCCGCCCGAAAGCGAAGAAAAGTCGGTCGTGAAGGAGCCGCTCATCTTTTCGGAGCCAAGCGACTCAAGCCTGATGGAGGTAATCTTGAGGGAGCCATCTTCCGGAGCGGTCGGCGTGAGTTTGAAAAGGGCCATCTGGGGCTGGAAACTCAGCGACGGAGAGGAGCCGCTGCCGACCATTATATATGCCGCAGGGTCGTATTGGCCGGCCACATAGGCCTGCTGTGCCGGAATGGATATGGTCGCACTTCCCGAAGAATAAGCGGACACTGCAGATGCAGGATAGGCCGAATAGAAAGGCGCGGAGACGACGCCGTTGATGGTGAACCTGGCATAACTGGTCCCGGAATAGCCGTCGTCGGCGGTCAGGGCGTCACTCTGCGCACCGTTGACGCTGATCCTGTCACCGGCCTGCCAGAGGGTTGGATAGCTGTCGCCGTCCTTTTCGCCAAGGCAGACCTTGGTGTCGGGAAGCGAAGCGCTGAACTCGGTCCTGCCGCCTTCGGGGGAAGGAGTCTCCGGAATTTCCTGTTCTTTGGCGCAGGAAAGAGCGAGTATGGCAAGGCTCGTCAGAAATATAGTCTTTTTCATTGCTTTCGAATTTTAATTGAACCATTCATCCTGGCCGGGATCACCTTCCCCGACACCGCCGAGCTCTCCGCTCTGGCAGAAATTCTCCTCGAACTCAAGGTCGAGCAAAAGGACTTCCGGCCGGGAATACGCGGCCGTGTCTTTCCGTGGAAACTCTTTGTATATCATAATCAAAGCATTACTTCATAAGCAGGGTATGTGTACGCACACATACCACAAAATTAGTTTTATTTTGTGTCATATGCAACGATTATCCCCATTTTTGCTAAATTTGCTTGCGTATGCTGCTGACTCTGATTATATCGATTCTTACCCTTACGGCCTCCGTTCCGGCCGGTGATATGCCCGACTGGGACGCGGCCATTGACAAGGCCCACCCGCGGCTGCTTATGAGCGACACCGAGATGAAGGCGCTGCGCAAGAACATCCGCCGCAACAAGGATGTAAAGCTTCTCCACAAGTCCATCCTCGCCCACGCCGACGAATGCGTGGACGACACCGTGCAGCTTTCCTACAGGCTCGATGCATCCGGGACAAGATTGCTCGAGCAGTCCCGCTACGCCCTTGAAAGGATATTTTTCTGCGCCTATGCGTGGAGGATGACCGGGAAGGGCAAGTACCTTTCCCGCGTCAGGGATGACATCCTGACCGTGTGTGCGTTCCCGGACTGGCACACCAAGCATTTTCTCGACACGGGCGAGATGGCCTTGGCCGTCGCCATCGGGCTGGACTGGTGCTACGGCGGTCTTCCGCCGGCAGTCCGCGATGAAGCCGCGGCCGCGATGGAGCGCTTCGCACTCAGCCGCTACAAGGGGCAATGGTTCACCCGTCAGGATCACAACTGGAACCAGGTGTGCTACGCCGGTCTCGCCGCGGCGGCCCTTGCCGCCTACGAATGGTACCCGTCGGTGAGCAGGGAGCTGCTCGAGTCGGCCGTCACCGACAACAGGAAGGCGATGAAAATGTACGGTCCCGACGGGATATATCCTGAGGGATATGACTACTGGGCCTACGGCACCGGCTTCGAGACGATGCTGCTGGAGATGCTCGGCGGAGTCTACGGGTCCGACACCGGCCTTTCCGACGCCCCGGGATTTATGCAGACGGGCACATTTATGAAATATATGGTCGGCACCTCCGGCAAGTGCTTCAGCTATTCGGACAGCGATGAGGAGTTGTATCCGCTGTATGCGATGTGGTGGTTCGCAGCGAAGCTTTCGCGGCCGGACCTCCTGGACGGGGAGCTTGCCCTGCTGCGCAGCGGCAAGTATTTCACCGACCGCGACTGGATGCGCTTCGCACCATTTTCGGCCTGTATGGCCGCCAAAATTTCAATGCCGCGGCGCATCGCCGCATCCGACGAGGTGAAACTGTTCTGCGGCAACGGCCCGGTACCGGTTGTCCTTATCCGGACAGGGTGGAAGGGATCCCCGTCTGAAAGATATCTCGCCTTCAAAGGCGGAAGGGCGTCTTATAATCACGGCCATATGGACGCAGGCTCTTTCGTCTACGATGCATTCGGCCTGAGATGGGCCTGCGACCTGGGGACGCAGCCCTATGCCAAGGTTGAAAACGCCCTCAAGAAATACAACGGAAGTTTCTGGAACAGGAAGCAGACATCATTCCGCTGGAAAGTGTTCCGCCTTTGCAACAAGGCCCACAACACGCTCACCGTAGGCTCTCAGCAGCACAATGTCGACGGTGAGGCGAAGATTTTCAATGTCATAGACACCGATGAGGCACGAGGCGCGAGCATCGACCTGACGCCCGTCTTTGCAGGGCAGCTGTCTTCCGCATTCAGGAAGATTCTCCTGATAGACGACGACTGGCTGTCGGTCTCGGACTCGCTGACCGCCCTTGCCGACACGCCCGCCGAGGTCGAGTGGCGTATGGTCACGGATGCCGCTGCCGCCGTGACGCCGAAGGGCATTCTTCTGGAGCAGGGAGGGCACCGTATGCTGCTTACCGCGACGCCGGACGATCCTTCCATCGGCGTGGAATACAAGACCTGGCCGGCCTTCGGCACGGAGGAATGGGACGTCCCCAGCCCCGGAAAGTGCATCGTGGGCTATTCAGTTGCCATTCCCGCAGGAAAATCCTGCACAATCGACGTATCGCTTCGATAAATTTGAAGATTCGATATTTCTTTATTAACTTTGTGTGCGAACACAATAACTGAATTTTTATGAACAGTCTGAAAGGAAAGGTTGCCGTAGTGACAGGCGGAGCCAGGGATATCGGGCGCGCGGTTTCGCTCCGGCTTGCGGAAGAAGGCGTCAAGGTCTGCATCAACTATTGCCACAACGAAGAAAAGGCGGCGGAGACACTGGAAATGATCCGCAAGGCCGGCGGAGAGGCGATTCTCTTCAAGGCCGACGTGACAGTCGAGGCCGAGGTGAAAGCGATGTTCGCCGCTGCAGCGGCCGCCTTCAGCGGAGGCGTCGACATCCTCGTCAACAACGCCGGCGGCATTATGGGCCGCAAGCGGATCGAGGAGCAGGACGAGGAGTGGTACCGGACTGTGCTCGACCTCAACTTCAAGAGCTGCTGGCTCTGCACCCGCGAAGTCCTCAAGTATATGGGCAAGGGCGGAAGCATTGTCAACATATCGTCCCAGGCCGCGCGCGACGGCGGCGG
>JAFZME010000108.1 GCA_017553405.1 Bacteroidales bacterium | reverse complement strand
CATTCTTCATCCTTGACGGAGAGATCGACACCGGCGCATCCGTCACCAGCGAGGAGACATTGAGCAAATACCTCAAGGAGAAGCTTTCCTGATGAAGATAGCCGTCTATTCAGGGTCTTTCAACCCGCTTCACATAGGCCACCTCGCCATAATGGAGCACCTGACGCTTCATATGGATTTCGATATGGTCTATCTTGTGGTGTCTCCGAAGAACCCCCTGAAGGACGGCATCCTTGCGGAGAGCGCGATTGCCCGCTACGAGGCCGCTTGCGAGGCAGTGGGCCGCCATCCCGGCCTTCGTGTCAAGGTGGATCCCATCGAACTGGAGATGGAGCCTCCGTATTACACGATTCGTACTCTCGACGCCCTCTCGGGCCGTGAGCCTTCCTCCGGGTTCACACTCGTCATCGGAGGCGACCAACTGGCCAATTTCCGCCGCTGGAAGGATTATGACCGTATTCTCCGCGATTACGGCATCGTGGTATTCCCGCGTGAGGGATTCGACAGCGCCGCCGATGCGCAGTCCCTTCTCGAGGAGGATTCTTCCTACAAGATTGAGATAGCCGGTTTCGAGAGGGTTGATGTGTCCTCCACGCAGATTCGCGAGATGCTTTCACGCGGTGAGGATGCCGGTACCCTTCTTATGTAAAAATCCTTATCTTTGCAGTATGTTGAGAGATAAAAGATTCATTTTCGGTGGGTTGACACTGGATGTGCGACTCGAGGAGCCCTGGGATTTCCGCGAACTGTCGCCGGAAGAGAAGGCTATAGCCGAAAGGCTGTCGAGAGGCGAGGACATCGGTGTCATCCCTGTTCCTGCCGATAAGCTTGAAGATCTTTCGCTCAATGAAAGGCTCACCGGCCATTCCGGCATAAAGCATCAGCGCTATGTCCTTGATTTCTCGCAGTATGCGCCTTTCGAGGCTCCTGTCGACGGGTCTTCCGCTGATTTTTCCCTGACGATATGTGCAGAAATGCCGGACTGGCTTGTCGAAGCCGAGAAGGGGAAGGCGTCCTGGGAAAGGGTTGTGGCAGTCGATGAGGTGCCTCCGTTCTATTACGGCTACAAGCTCGGCGGCAGGACCGTCTATGAATTCTTCCCCGTGCAGGATGTGAGCGCCGGGCTTCTGGTGCTTGAGGAAGGCTATTGCAAGGGTGTTTATTATCCGCGTCCCAAGATTGGGCCGAGGGCGACTATGTTCCAGGTCAACACATCCCTTATGATAATGTTCACCTTCGTCGGTGCGATGAAGGGGAGCCTGCTGCTGCATTCCTCCGTCATTCGCCGCGAGGGCGAGGCCAACCTTTTCTTCGGCGTCAGCGGCACAGGCAAGAGCACCCACAGCCGTCTCTGGCTGACCTACGTGAAGGATGCCGACCTTATGAACGACGACAATCCCGTCATCCGCTTCGAAGGCGACAGGCTGATTGCCTACGGCACGCCCTGGAGCGGCAAGACACTTTGCTATCGCAACGTCAAAGCTCCCGTGAGGGCGATGGTCCGCCTGGAGCAGGCCCCGGAGAACACCATCACCAGGCTCTATCTGCTGGAAGCCTACGCCAGCGTGATCGCCGCCTGCTCCACTATTCGCTGGGACAGCGGTGTGATGGATAAGATCATTCCGATTGTGGAGAGGATAGCCAACGAGGTCCCTTGCTGGCAGCTCAGGTGCCGCCCCGACGAAGAGGCAGTCAAGGTCTGCAAGGCCGCCATTGAAGGATAATGCCACGCAAACTCCTTAATATCGAGCTCGGCCGCATAAGTGCGGAAGAGTACCGCGCCCTGCCCGGAGCCGGCGTGGCGGTGGTGCTGGACAATGTCCGCAGCGCCCACAACGTCGGCTCGGCATTCCGTTCCTCGGATGCATTCAGGGTGGACAAGGTGCTTCTATGCGGCATATCCGCCGTGCCGCCGTCCGCCGAGATCCACAAGAGCGCGCTCGGGGCGGAGCTCAGCGTCCCCTTTGTCCATTACGACGACACGCTCGACGCTGTACGGGCCCTCAAGGCTGAGGGCTTTGTTGTGGTGAGCGTCGAGCAGACGGTGGATTCCGTGAAGCTCGACGACTTCGTGCCGGCTTCAGGCGTCCGCTATGCTTTCATCTTCGGCAACGAGGTCGACGGTGTACGGCAGGATGTCGTCGATGCCTCCGACTTCACCCTCGAGATCCCTCAGTTCGGGACAAAACATTCCCTCAACGTCTCCGTTTCCGTCGGCATCATCCTCTGGGCCTGTGCCGCCGGCAAGAAATGCCTATGATACGCATCCCCTCATACGACCTCAGCTCGCGCAACACCTTCGGAATGAAGGTGAAATGCGCTTTGTATATCGAGTATTCGTCCCTGGACGAGCTCCGGGCCGTCCTTGCGGAGGACCTCCCTCAGCCCGTCCTCCACATCGGCGGCGGCTCCAACCTCCTCTTCCGCGGCGACTTCCCCGGCACCGTCTTGCATTCTGCAATAGGAGGCATATCGTTCGCAGAGGCCCCCACCAGCCAGGCCGCCCCCACCAGCCAAGCCGACACCACCAGCCAGCCCGACCCCACCAGCCAGGCCGACTCCTCCAACCAGGCCGACTCTTCCAACCAGGCCGCCCCCCCCTGCCAGGCCGACCCCACCTGCCAGACCGACTCCTCCTGCCAGGCTGACTCCACCAGCCAAGCCGACCCCACCTTCCAGCCCGACTCTACCTGCCAGGCTGACTCCTCCAACCAAACCGACTCCCTCTGCCAGGCCGACTCCCTCTGCCAGGCCGACTCCCTCTGCCAGGCCGACTCCCTCTGCCAGGCCGACTCCACCTGCCAGGCCGACCCCACCAGCCAGGCCGACCCCACCTGCCAGGCCGACTCCACCTGCCAGACCGACTCCCTTTGCCAGGCTGACTCCACCAGCCAGGCTGCCCCTTCCCACCGTCAGGGCCGACCTGACCGGCCTTCTCCCTCTCCCGCCGATGACACCGTCATCGTCACGGCCGGAGCCGGCGTGGTGTTCGACGACCTTGTCGCCGAGACGTGCCGCCGCGGCCTGTGGGGGCTCGAGAACCTCTCGCTGATTCCCGGCGAGGTGGGCGCGTCGGCAGTCCAGAACATCGGCGCCTACAGCGTCGAGGCTGGCGACGTCATCGACCGGGTCTTCTGCCTTGATGCAGCGACCAGCGAGGAGGTCGTTTTCGCCGCCGCCGATTGCGCCTATGGCTACCGCGACTCCCGCTTCAAACACGAAAAAGGGCGCTATATCGTCCTGAAAGTGACATTCCGCCTCACTCGCCGCTATGCCCCCGTGCTTGGCTACGGCAACATCAAGGCGGCACTTGAAGGCCGCGACCTCGCCGCGCTCACGCCCTCCGACGTCCGCGAGGCTATCATCCGCATCCGCCGGGAGAAGCTCCCGGACCCCGCGGAGACCGGCAGCGCCGGCAGTTTCTTCAAGAACCCTGTGATTCCCAGGGAGCATTTCGAGCGTATCGTCGCTTCCGTCCCGGACGGCAAAGTGCCTCACTTTGACCTGCCCGACGGGATGGTCAAGGTGCCCGCCGCCTGGATGATCGACACCTGCGGCTTCCGCGGCGCCGTCAAGGGCGGAGCCAAAGTCTACGACAAGCAGCCGCTCGTCATCGTCAACGCCACCGGCTCGGCTTCCCCCGACGACGTCATCGCCCTCGAGAGCGATATCATCGCCGCTGTACGCTCCCGCTTCGCCGTCGACCTCCACCCCGAGGTCGAGCACGTCTGACGTCCCCGTCCCGCCCTGTCGCCAGCACCGTCGTTCCCGCTGCTGTCTGCCGCCCCGTCCCGCCCTGTCGCCAGCGCCGTCGTTT
>JAFZME010000011.1 GCA_017553405.1 Bacteroidales bacterium | reverse complement strand
CTCGAGGGTGAGGGATCTCTTCCGCCAGGCCAAGGAGAAGGCCCCGTGCATCGTCTTCATCGACGAGATCGATGCTGTAGGCCGCGCCCGTTCGCGCAACGCCGGCTTCACCTCCAATGACGAGAGGGAAAACACGCTCAATCAGCTGCTTACCGAGATGGACGGCTTCGGCACCAACTCCGGCGTCATTGTCCTCGCCGCGACCAACCGCGCCGACATCCTCGACTCCGCCCTTATGAGGGCCGGCCGTTTCGACAGGCAGATCCACGTCGAACTCCCCGAGCTCAAGGAGCGGGAGGAGATCTTCCAGGTCCACCTCCGCGGCATCAAGGTCTCCCCGGACTTCGACATAAAGATGATGGCGAAGCACACCCCCGGCTTCTCCGGCGCCGACATCGCCAATGTCTGCAACGAAGCCGCGCTCACGGCCGCCCGCCACAGCCACAGCGCCGTGATGCAGGCCGACTTCCTCGAGGCGGTAGACCGCATCGTCGGCGGCCTCGAACGGAAGGAGTCCACGATAATGACTCCCGCCGAGAAGCGCACGACCGCCTACCACGAGGCCGGCCACGCCCTCGTCGGCTGGCTTCTCCCTTATGCCGACCCCGTGATGAAGGTCAGCATCATTCCTCGCGGCAACGCTCTCGGCCTCACGTGGTACCTTCCTGAGGAGAGGAAAAACTCCTCCAAGAGCGTCATCCTCGACAGGATGTGCGCCCTCATCGCCGGCCGTGTGGCGGAGGAAATCATCAACGGAGAGCCCTCCACCGGCGCTCTCAACGATCTCGAGAGGATGACGAAGATGGCCTATGCGATGGTCCAGTACTTCGGTATGAGCGAAAAGGTCGGCTCCCTTTCCTTCTACGACGCCAACGGCAGCCGCGGCTACGAGATCACCAAGCCATATTCCGAGAAGACGGCGGAGCTGATGGACAAGGAAGTCAAGGACATCATCGACAAGGTCCATCGCCGCACCAATGAGATCATATCTTCCCATAAGGATGCCTTTATCGAGATGGCAGAGCTCCTTCTTGACAAGGAAGTCATTTTCTCCGAAGATGTTGAGCGTATTCTCGGCCCCAAGGTTCTCCCCGCGCCGGAAGAGAGGCACGCCCGGGACGACGCTGAAAAACCGGCAGAAGTATGAACAACACCGTTAAAAGATCTCTCTCGGGGATCTGTTTCCTCGCAATAGTTCTTGTTGGACTTCTTTTCAACAAGTTCCTGTTTGCGGCCCTGTTCCTGTTTATGATGATAGGGATGATGGTCGAGTTCTACACAATGACGATGGGAAAGTCCTATCCTGTCTCCCAGGTGGTCGCCATAGTCACCGGCGCTTTCCTCTTCAGCCTGGCGTTCGCATCCAGGGCCGGCTATCTGCCCGGCCGTATGATTTCGCTGGCCATCGTGCCGCTCATCGTCCTGATGACGCTCTCTCTCTATGCCAAGGACAAGAGCGAGTTCGACAAGTTCTCCAACCTTTATACGGGCTTTGTCTACATTTCGCTTCCGCTTACCCTTTCCAACTTCATAGTATTCAACCGTGAGGGCGAGTTCAGCGGCATCCTGATGCTGTCTTTCTTCTGCATCATCTGGGCTTCCGACATCGGTGCCTACTGCTTCGGCCTTCTCTTCGGCAAGAACGGCAGGAAACTTTTCCCTTCCGTCTCTCCCAAGAAATCCTGGGCTGGCTTCTGGGGCGGATTCATAATGGCGGTGGCTGTCGGCATTATCCTCGGCCTCACGGGGATGCTTGATTTCCCGATTGTCCATTGCGCCGTTCTCGCAGCCCTTATGGACATCGCAGGCGTCTACGGCGACCTCTTCGAGTCGCAGTGGAAGCGTGTCCACGACCTCAAGGATTCCGGCAGCATCATCCCCGGCCACGGCGGCCTCCTCGACCGTTTTGATTCCACGATATTTGCCATCCCTATAGGGACTATATACCTTCTAATAGCAGGTCTGTTATGATACATCTCGACAGTGATTCCTTCGGCACCATTGCCTTCGTCTGGGCTATCTGTGCGCTGGTGCTTTTCATCGTCCTCAAGTTCATCCACAACAACTGGATATCCATCCCTCTGGTCGTCCTTGCGGTGGTGTTTATGCTGTTCATCACCTATTTCTTCCGCGTCCCCGACAGGGAGATCCCGGAAGGAGACAACATCGTCACATCAGTTGCCGACGGTAAGGTTGTCATTATCGAGAAGGTTTTCGAGAAGGAGTACCTCAATAAGGAATGCATTCAGGTTTCGGTCTATATGAACTTCTTCGACGTCCACTGCAATTTCTGGCCTGTCGACGGGGAGATTACCTATTATAAATATCACCCCGGCAAATACCTGCTTGCCTTCCACCCCAAGTCCTCCGAGCTCAACGAGCACGCGTCCACGGCGATCAAGGTAGGGGATGAGGAGATACTCTTCAAGCAGATTGCAGGCACTTTCGCCCGCCGCATCGTCTGCTACGCGGCCTACAGCGGCGAAGCCGAGCGCGGCAAGCAGTGCGGCGTCATCAAGTTCGGCTCCCGCATCGATATGTTCCTCCCCCTCGACGCCGACATCAAAGTCCACCTCGGCGAAGAGGTCCGTGCCGTAAAGACAGTTATTGCTGAGCTGAAGTAATCAATTCCAGAAGCTTGTCGGGAGCTTCTTCTTCGGGGATGTGGCGGAGGACGGGGGTTTTGCCGCGGTAGATGGTGACCTTGCGGTTGCCTTCGCCGACGTAGCCCCAGTCGGCGTCGGCCATTTCGCCGGGGCCGTTTACTATGCAGCCCATAACGGCGATGACGACATTCTTGAGGTGGGAAGTCCTGCTTTTGACCTGCTCGAATGCCCTCTGAAGGTCGTACATCGTGCGGCCGCAGCCGGGGCAGGCGATGTATTCCGGCTTGTAGAAGCGGCGCCTGCAGGCCTGGAGGAGTTCGTCTTCGAGGTATTTGCCGAAGCCGTCGGCGGCGATGTCTTTCCTGACACCGTCTTCAAGGTAGGTCCCGCTGAAACTCACGGAGTCGATTTCCTTGTCGAGAAGCCGTTTGCCGAAATCGCACGAGGCGTCGAGGATCAGGCGCTCGCGGGAAGGGGAGTCGTAGACCGCGCTGACCTTCCTGCCTTCAATCTTGAAGGACACCAGGCTAGAAACGAGACCTCCCGAATAGCGGTCGGACAGATAGATGCCGACGGGGATTTCGTTGACGGGGTCTTCGGTCAACGAGACACGGACGGTGTCGCCTATGCCTTCCGAGAGAAGCGAAGAGATGCCCACGCAGGACTTGATCCTGCCGGAGTCGCCGTTGCCGGCCTCGGTCACGCCCACGTGGAGAGGGTAGATTCTGCCGGAGGCCTCCATCTCCTTTTGGAGAATCCTGTAGGCCTCGACCATCGTCAGAGTGTTGCTCGACTTGAGCGAGACGACGATGTCGGAGAAATCGTGCTTCTCCGCCAGAGAGATCCACTCCATCGCCGCCTTTGCCATCGCGAGGGGAGTGTTGCCGTAGAGATTGGTGATGTACTCGCCGAGGGAGCCGTGGTTGAGACCTATGCGGATTGCGGTACCGTTGTCGCGGCAGACGTCTGTCAGGCGGGCAAACTGACGCGAGGCCTCGGCGTGGTCGCGGTGGAAATTGCCCGGGTTGATCCTGACCTTGTCAACGAAAGGCGCCACAGCGATGGCGGTCTCCGAAGAGAAATGGATGTCGGCCACTATCGGAGTGAGGATGCCGTCGGCGCGGAGAGTCTCGCGTATCTCCTTGATACAGGGGACTTCACGAAGGCCGGGGACAGTGATGCGGATGATGTCCGCGCCTGACGAGGCCATACGGCGGCACTGGGCGACAGTCGATTCGACGTCGGAGGTGTGGGTGTTGCACATCGTCTGGACGGCAATCCTCTCGCCTCCGCCGATGACGACGTCACCGATCTTCACCTGTCGGGATTTCTTGGAAGGGGTTTTCATTGATCAGCAACGCATTTTTCGCTTCCTTGCGGAGCTCGGCACGTGTCTTTCCGGTCCGTTTGGTCAGGTGGAAGTAGAGACCGCCTACGACTCCGATATCCATCGGATAGGCAAAACGATAGTAGTATTGATTGTAGTAATTGGGCTTGTAGAGACTCGACCAGGAGTACTTGAACGTGCCTTTGATGTGGAACTCGACCGGTCCGAACACGAGGCCGAATCCGAGGCCGGCCTTGATGCCGTAGTCCCAGCGGTTTTCAAAATCGAGAAACTTGTTTTTCCTGGCGCTTGAACGTTCGTTGTAGTCGACATATTCGCCGCTGCGCCTGATGTTGTAGCGGTAGCCGCCGAAAAGACCGACGTCCGCCATAATCTTGAAATGCCGCGTGTCGAAATGGAACGACGAAAGGAGCGGAACCTCGATCCTCTCCATAATGGCGCCGGACTCATAGGTGATGGTGTCGCGGATAGGGGTCTTGCCGGTGTCCTTGTTGACCTTGTAGGCGTAGCCGCTGTAGCCGTGGAAAACACCCACGCTGATGCCGAAATACGGCATAAAGCCCATCATCTTGCAATAGTGGGTGTAGGTGATGCCGTAGGTGGGGGCAGCGAAAATGAATTTCGAAGGCCTCGAGGGATTGAAGGAGACGCCGCAGAACTGCACGCCGGCCTCCACGCCGATGATGTCATAATCATTGACTATGAAACGCTTACGGACATTGACGGTGTCGAGATACTCGTCCGTCCAGAGATCCTGCGGGGCGGCCACGATCGCCGTCGAGTCGGAGAAAACCACCACGCTGTCGGTCGCGTGCACGACCTCCTGGGCGGAAAGTCCCGACCAGGCAGTCAGCAGCAGCGCCGCGGCTATGATGGCTTTAAATTTCATTTGAAGAGTTCTTCGATTTTGATGTCCTGTTCCATCTCAACCCTTTCGGGGATGTCGATAAGGAAGGAGTCTTCGATCTTATAGAAACGAACCTTTTCGGGCTGCTGCCTTTCAAGAAGTATTCCCGTGTCGACAATGCCGTTGCGGTTGCGGTCCTCCGTAAGGCGGATACAGTATTTGGCGGCCTTGAGGTAGGGGAATACCACCTGCTGGTCGAAGTCCACGAGGAAACTGCGGATCACCTTGTCGCGCTTCTCGCTGAGAAGGTCGGCGATATAGCGGCAGCCTGCCGTCCCCGATATGTTCAAGGTCAGCGACGAGAGCTTCTCGTCGTTGGGGAGAGAGACCTTCAGCTCGGTGCTGTCGTTGTAGAATCCGTTGATGTCGCGGAACTTACGATATGGAATCTTGAGGAAATACTCGTAGCCGGGCATCAGCTTCTCGTCCGGCATAATGCTGTAACGGCGGAGGTTGGTGCTGTCCTGTATGACTTTGTAGGTGCCGCGCTTCTCCTGCTGACGGGGGTTGACGCTGCGGAATATAAGCGAGTCGAAGGCATCCTCGATTAGAGGATATTTGAATTCTACAGAGAATCCGTACTGCTCGACCATATCCGGCTCGGCCTTGGCGGTCATCACGCATATGGTGTCCTCGTGCTTGATGTCGCGGCGCGAACTCCTTTGGAGCGTCGCGCGAAGCTTCTTGTCGAGTACGAGAGGAATTTCTTCCTTGGTCGGCATCAGGAAGCCGAGGCTGTCGGTCTTGTCGTAGCCGATAAGGAGCTTGAGGGTGTCGGGGAGGTTCCTCTGGTCATTTACCCATATTTCGAGGGAATCCCGTTCTATATTGAACTGGGAGATAAGCTTTTCCTTCGGAATACCGCGCATCTTCATCCCGTAGACAACGGTACCCGGAGCCATAAACGTGAGGTAGGCCGTCCGGAGGCCGACTCTTTCCTTCTTGACTACGAACTGCTTGGAAGGCTTCTCCCTGAATATGTTGAGCTCTACCTCGCTCTTTCGGGCGAGGCAGTTGAGCGTGTCCTTCATATCGTACTTGGCCAGCTCGGGAATGGAGTCCGAAACTACCATCGTGGGACGGAACAGAGTGTCGAGGAACGCGACTTTCTCGGTCTCCGCCTGGTAGATGTTGTCGCCGTTGGCATCGACTATGGCATAGACGCGGTAGAGGGTGTCGGAGATGTTGCGGATGGAGAAGAAGCCCCAGTCGTCGGTCTTGGCGGAGGCGACGGGCCTTTTCTTGAAGATGGCCGAATCGGCGTGGTCGCGGTAGAGCATCACCGTGGCGCCCTTGATGGGCATAAGGGTGTTGCAGTCCTGCACCGTGCCTGTCATCATAAGGGAGTCGATGCAGTCGCCGGTGGAGAACACCAGGGTGTAGCCCGGGAATGGGTTGTTCTCGTTGTTGTCGGCGATGGCGCCGGTGATGTCGAGGGTGTAGGTCGTGGCGGAGTCGAGGTCGGATTCGAACCATATGACGACGCTCTTGCCGTCTATCTTGTATTTGGGCGCCTTCTCGAGAGGCGGGGAAAGGTAGATGTTCTTGTTGTCCGTGACCTTGACATATTCATTGAAGGTGAAGACGATCTTCGTCTTGTGCCTCGGCACATTGACCGACCCGGGCAGCGGAAAGATTTTCTTGATGACCGGAGGAATGGTGTCCTTGTCGCCGCCGGTCGGGGGAGTCGTCGTGTTGGCGCATCCGTAGGGAAAGCTCACGCTTACAAGTACAATCAGTACCGGTATCAGCGGGAAATATTTCGAGAGAAACTTTCTCATATCTCGTTTCTTATGACGGACTGGACGCCCTGGATGCTTTCAAGTTTCTTTATCATACTGTCAAGAACCGTGCGGTTGGAGACATTCATCTCGATGAATCCCTTGAAAATGCCGTCGCTGGCGCCCAGGGAGATCTTTCTCATATTGACACCCATAGTGACGGATATATATTTGGATATTTCATTGAGAAGGCCCACCCTGTCGAGCCCTTCGATGGAAATCTTGACGGGATAGCCGTCGGCGCTCGAGTCCTCCCAGGTCGGGACGACAACCCAGTCGCCGTGCTTGGAGGCGAGGCTTTCCGCGACCGGGCAGGTCTTCTTGTGGACCGTGACCGTCCCGTCTTCGGGGGAACGGAAGCCGATGACCGCGTCGCCGGGGATGGGGCTGCAGCACGATGCGATGAGGAGACTCTCCTTGGTGTAGGTCTTGCTTTTGTCGCGGCGGAAAATGAGGGAGAACAGGTTCCAGGATGAGCTTTCACGGGATTTCTTCAGCACTTCCTGGACGTCGCCCAGCTTGAGGACGCCAATGCCGACCGAGAAATACAGGTCGTCGGGGCTTTGCTGGCGGTATTCATCCGCAAGAATTTTCGCGGTGCTTTCGTCGAGCTTGCCTCCCGCGGCGACAACCTGCATCTCGACTATGCTCCGGCCATATTCCACGGCCTTGCTGCGGTCTTCCTTGAAGAAGTCGGTGATGATGGAACGGGCCTTCCTCGTGCGTACGAACTGCAGCCACTCTAGCTTCGGCTCGGCGGATGCGGCTGTCAGGATCTCGACCTGGTCGCCGGTGTTGAGCCTCTTGGAGAGAGGGACGAGCCTCATATTGACCTTCGCGGCAATCGCTTTGTTGCCGATCTCGGTGTGGATGAGGTAGGCGAAGTCGAGGGCGGTCGCACCGTTCTGGATGCGGCGCTGCTCGCCTTTAGGGGTGAAGACGATGATTTCCGGATTGACAAGGTCGTTGTGGATGATGTCGAGGAGCTCGATGGCGCCGACGTCGGGGTTGGTGATGATCTCCTTGACGCGCTCAAGCCAGATGTCCATCTGGCTGTCGCTCTCGCTGATGTAGCCGTTTTTCTTGTAGGCCCAGTGGGCGGCGATGCCTTTCTCCGCGATGTCGTCCATCCTGCGGCTGCGAATCTGGACTTCGATCCAGGTGCCTCTCTGGCTCAGGAGGGTGCAGTGGAGGGCTTCATAGCCGTTGCTCTTGGGGTTGTCTATCCAGTTTCTCTGGCGCTCGTTCATATAGCGGTAGATGCCGGTTATGAGAGTCCAGATGTTCCAGCACTTGTCGCGCTCGGTGGAGGGATCGTCGGCCTCGAAGATAATGCGGACCGCGTAGAGGTCGTAGATCTGGTCGAAGGTGACGTGCTTGGTCTGCATCTTCTTCCATATGGAATATGGAGTCTTTACCCTTTTCTTGATCTGGAAGGAGTAGCCCGCATTGGTGAGAACCTTTTCTATCGGAGCGATGAATTCATTGATTTCTTCATCCTTGCCGTCGGTCTTCGCCTTGATGCTGCGGCAGATCTCCTCGTAGGCGATGGGCTCCTTGAAGCGCAGCCAGATGTTCTCCATCTCGGTCTTGATGCTGTAGAGACCGAGCCTGTTGGCGAGGGGAACGAATATGAACATCGTCTCGGAGAGGATCTTGTCCCTCTTGTGCTCCGGCATATATTCGATCGTGCGGCAGTTGTGGAGACGGTCGGCCAGTTTGATGAGCACGACACGCACGTCGTCGTTGAGAGTGAGGAGGATACGCTTGAAGTTCTCGGCCTGGACGCTCTTGGAGAAGATGTCGTTCATCTTGTTTTTCTGCTCGTTGTCGAGCACGACCTTGATCTTCGTGAGGCCTTCGACCAGGCTCGCTATCTTGTCGCCGAAATTGTTCCTGAGGTCTTCGACCGTGTAGTCGGTGTCTTCCACCACGTCGTGGAGGAGTGCGGCGCAAATGGACTTGCAGCCGAGGCCGATGTCGCTGACCACAATCTTTGCGACGGCTATCGGGTGGAGGATATAGGGCTCGCCGGAGCGCCGGCGGACATTCTTGTGGGCGTCATTCGCAAAGTCGAACGCCTTCCTCACCAGGGCCCTTTCTTCAGAGTCCTCCACG
>JAFZME010000107.1 GCA_017553405.1 Bacteroidales bacterium | reverse complement strand
TGGTATTCTTGCGAGGACATCTGCTTAAGATCAAATGTGTGCTCCCAAGCAATGACAACGAACGACTCGAAAGCATCCTGATTTCCCCTTATCTTTTGATCCCGAGTTGCGCTTTGGTTTATAATGAATTGCTTCTTGATGACTGCAATTCCAAAGTTGAGCAATTGCTTAATGAAGAGAAAGATGACGGCCAGAAAAGATTGTTGTGGAAAATATTTTCTGACCGCAAGTATTATGAAAGAAGCCGGGAATTGCTTACAGAGTACAATAAGAGCAAGCGTTCGTTGGAAGACAATTATCTTCAGTCCTTCTTCCAATATGAGGGAGAGAAGGAGATTATGTCGAAATTAAGTCTTCAGCGAGGCTATACGGACCGCCTTCGGTTGCTGTTTGAGAAGCTGGAGGCAATTCGAGGCTACTCGGACAAGCATATGCAGGACTACAATTCCGGCGCGGAGATGAATCTGAATATGATACTCCTTGTACTTGCCATCCTTCAAGTCGTCACTGCTGTAATCGCTACGGCAATGGCAGGCATATCCTGGTCCTGGGTGCTTATGGTACTCGTTTCTGCATTATTGTTTATCTTCTTCCTGGCATTAGGCCGATTCCTTCTCAAGAATCGGCGGGAAAAATAGCAGGAAAGCTACTTTTTCCTGTTGTGCTTTTTCCTGTTCCCTCTAAACAGGCGAATGAGTGCCAGGGCAACGAATCCCAGGACGACTAAGCCCAGAATGATGATGGTCATCGAGGAGGCGTTGTCGCCTTTGACGCGGCTCCACATCTCGATGAGGGCCTGGGAACGGTCGCCCCAGTCGTGCTGCATACCGGCGCGTTCGATGTCGGAGAGCTTGGGATACAGGACGGGATCGGTGCGGACCTCCGTGGCGTCGGGGCCGAAGAAATAGCTGACGTCGATAGGCTCATACTTGTCGTCCGTGAAGGCTTCAAGGACCTCCGGGGCGGCGTTGCAGGAGACGTAGCCTGTCTCTATGGAGTTGCGCACGACTATGTCCGGGCGGTTCATAAAGTTGATCCAATAGCTTGCAGCCTTGGGATTCCTGGCGTATTTGGGAATCACCCAGCCGTCGAAGAAGAACGTGAAGCCTTCCTTGGGGAAGGAGAACTTCAGGTCGACGCCCTGCGGGGCCGCCTGGTCGCGTGCCCAGACACCGTCGCCGCTCCAGTTAAGGCTTGCCCTGCCGCGTTCGAGAATCATCTGGTCCTTGCCGAAATCGGCCTCCCAGCCCGCCACGAGCGGCTTGACCTCTTTAAGATAGGCTTCCACCTCGGCGATGGCCTCGTCGGAGGAGTCGTGAAGGACATCGTCGATTGTCCTCTCGCCGCGTTCGATCTCGTCGTGGTGGAGGAATATGGTGATCTGCGAGAAGACGTCGCGCGGATCCTCCTTCATAAAGAGCTTGCCGTCGAACTTGGGATTGCGGAAGATGTCCCAGGTGGACGCTTCCTCGTCGGTGACGTATTTCGGATTATAGATGATGCCCACGGTGCCCCACATATAGCCCACGGCATAGTCGTTGGCGTTCTTGCCGCCGCCCTCGAACTTGTCGAAGCAGGAGACGATGAAGGGGGAGACATACTCCTTGATGTAGTCGGGAGTCTGTCCGAAGTCGTGGCTGACCGGAAGCAGGAGGTCCTTGCGGAGCATACGCTCAATGATGTAATCGGACGGGCACACGACGTCGAAATCTTCCTGCCCCTTCTCGATTTTCGAGAGCATCGTCTCGTTGACGTCGAAAGTCTGGTAGATTACGTGGACGGGCTCTCCCGTCTGTTCCTCATACCACTGCTCGAATTCCTCGACTGCCGACATATCCATATAGTCGGACCAGTTGTAGACCTTCAGGATGTGTTCGCGGTCTCCGGCGCAGCTGCAGATCACTGCCGCGGCGGCAATTAAAATCCATTTCTTCATTTTAGACATTTGCTTTGTGCATTTTAGCCTGCCTTATGTTGATGACAAGCAGCAGGACAAGGATAATCAGGAAAATAAGCGTCATCAGAGGACGCAGCTCCGGGGTAAGGCCGCCCTTACGGGCATCGGCGTAGATGAACGTGGAGAGCGTCTCGAGACCGATCGTGCCCCTCGTGAAGAAGGTCACGGCGAAATCGTCGAGGCTCATCGTAAAGGACAGGATGAATCCGGAGAACATACCGGGCCGGAGCACCGGAATCAGAACCTTGCGAAGTGCCTGCAGCGGAGTGGCTCCGAGGTCGAGAGCGGCTTCGTAGATATTGGGATTCATCTGGTGGAGTTTCGGAAGGACATTGAGCACGACGTAGGGCGTGCAGAACGTCACGTGGGCGAGAATGACCGTCACATAGCCCTGCGAGAAATGCAGGAAGACGAAAAGCAGGAAGAGCGAGACACCCGTGATGATGTCGGGGTTGATCATCGGAATGTTGTTGAGAAACTGGATGGCCTGCTTCTTACGCCCGTGGAGGTTGAATATGCCTATGGCGGCCACCGTGCCGAGCAGAGTCGCAATCACCGATGCGATGAGGGCTATGATCAATGTGTTGTTGACAGCCGAAATCAGCCCGGAAGAATTCTGCATCTGTCCCGAAAAGAGGGAAGCGTAGAGCGAGGTCGAGAAGCCCGTCCAGTTGCCGAGCGACTTGGCCTCGGTGAAGGAGAATATGGCGATAAAGAGTATCGGCGCATAAAGGACGACCAGGATGACCGCGATATAGAGCCTTGCGAAAATCTTCTTTACCATCAGATGGCCCCTCCTTCGGCTCCGGCGTTATCCTTCCTTCCGATGAAGGAGGTTAAGCCAATGATTATAAGCATTATAAAGGACAGGGCGGCGCCATAGTTCCACATCGAATTATTGATGTTTTCCTGGATGATGGTACCGAAGAGCTTGATCTTGTTGTTGGTCAGGAACTCCGAGATGGCGAAGGTTGAAACCGTGGGCATAAAGACCATCAGCACGCCGCTCGCGACGCCCGGCAGCGAGAGCGGGAGAGTCACCTTGCGGAACACGGTGAACGGACTCGCACCGAGGTCGGCCGCCGCCTCCGCATAGGATCTGTCCATCTTGGCCAGGGTGGTGTAGATGGGGTAGATCATAAACGGAAGGTAGTCGTAGCACATACCGAAAAGGAGCGTGCCCTTGCCGAGCTGGATGCCGGCCATAGTGAAGAGCTCGGCGGTGGCGAGAGTCCTCATAAGCGCGTTGACCCACATCGGAAGTATGAATAGGACCACCGTCACGGTGCTGCGGTTGAGGGACTTGTCGGCCAGGATGTAGGCCGCCGGATAGCCGATAAGGATGCAGAGGGCGGTGTTCTCGATCGCCACCTCCAGGGAGAGGGCGAAAGTGGACAGCGAATCCCTGTCGCTGAAGAACTTCGTAATGTTCGACAGCGTGAAATGGCCGGAAGCATCCTGGAATGAGTACATCACTATCAGGAGCAGCGGCATCGCCACGAACAGGACGAGGAAAATCGCGTAGGGGAGCGCCCAGCTGGATCTCTTATTCATTTTCCTCTGCTTTTTCCAGTCGGATGTCTTCCGGGAGGATGTTGATGCCCACGAGGTCGTTCTTGTCCCAGATGTCATCGGTGTCTACCCAGACCTTCTCGCCGCTCTCGGTGAGGATGGTCAGGTGATAATGGTCACCCTTATATAGAATGAAGGACACGTTGCCGGAGGTCTTGCCGGCCTCGTCGTCGTCTTCCAGGTCCACCTTGTCGAAGGGGACGTGGGCAAGAACCTTGTCGCCTTCGGAGAAGCCTTCCGTGGAGCATTCGAAATTCTCTCCCAGCATCTGGACGGTGCCTTCCTTGCCGACTGTTGCCGGAATGACATTGTCCACCCTTTCCTTCTTCATTACCTGAATGTCTTCGGGCTTTATGAGCATATGGACTTTCTCGCCGGGTTCGAAGGCGTTGTAGTCCTGGATCATCATCTCGAAACCTTCGTCGGTGTCGACGAACATCTCATAGTGGACTCCCTTGAAGGTGCAGGAAACGACGGTCCCGGAGAACTGGGTGCCGCTCTGCGAACGTCTGATGTAGATGTCCTCCGGACGGATGACGACGTCGACGGGCACATTCTCCCCGAAACCCTCGTCCACGCACTCGAACTCGTGGCCGATGAAGGAGACCTTGTGGTCGCAGATCATCGTGGCATTGAGAATGTTGCTCTCGCCGATGAAATCAGCCACGAAGGAATTGACGGGCTCGTTGTAGATGTCTTTCGGAGTGCCGATCTGCTGGATGCGGCCTTCATTCATAACGACGATGGTGTCGGAAAGGGTAAGGGCCTCTTCCTGGTCGTGCGTCACATAAATGAAGGTGATGCCGAGCTGCTTGTGCATCTCCTTGAGCTCTATCTGCATATCCTTCCTCATCTTGAGGTCGAGCGCGGCGAGCGGCTCGTCGAGGAGAAGCACCTTGGGCTTGTTGACGATGGCCCTCGCAATCGCGATTCTCTGCTGCTGGCCGCCGGAAAGGGTGTCGACGTCGCGGTCTTCGTAGTCGGACATCGACACGAGTTTGAGGACCTTGCGCACCCGCTTGTCAATCTCGTCGGAAGGAATCTTCTGGAGCTTGAGTCCGAAGGCGATGTTGTCGTAGACATCGAGGTGGGGGAACAAGGCGTAGCGCTGGAAAACCGTGTTGAGCGGCCTCTTGTGGGGCGGAACGCCCACCAGCGGATTGCCATCAAGAAGGATTTCGCCTTCGTCGGGATCGAGGAACCCGGCAATCATCCGCAGCATCGTCGTCTTGCCGCATCCGGAGGGACCGAGCAGGGTGATGAATTCGCCGCGGCGGACATACAGGTTGATGTCCGAAAGCACCTCCTTGCCGGAAAATGACTTTGAAAGGTGCTTGATGTCGATGATGTGTTCCGTCATTTCAGGATGCCGAAATTGAGGTAGTAGAGGGCCCCGAAGGAGATGGTGAATTTGCGCTGCTCTCCGTCCCAGTTGAGAAGGGGAGAATATGGATTGTCGTTATAGGCTGCGAGAAGATGGAGGCGAAGCGACCTGTCCTGAAGAGGATACCAGTGGAGTCCGAGGCCGCCGAACCAGCCGGG
The DNA here is from genome assembly GCA_017553405.1 of Bacteroidales bacterium. Taxonomy (GTDB): domain Bacteria; phylum Bacteroidota; class Bacteroidia; order Bacteroidales; family UBA932; genus Cryptobacteroides. Next base: position 7,142 of record JAFZME010000107.1, on the reverse strand, counting down.
TTTCCTGTCCTCGGCGTTGAAATCGTACTCGAATCCGCCCTTGGCAAAGATTTCAAGCCTGTCGGTGACGTCGTAGAAGACCTCCGGCATAGCGGCGATGCCCCAGACAGAGGTCTCGTAGTCGGCATTTACGACACAATTGTAGAGGTCGAGGCCGACGTGGCCGTGGTCGAAATCATAGCGGTTGCCCCAGGAAAGCAGAGGGATATACTCTTTGCAATCGGTCTGAAGGGCAGTGGCGGTAAGGCGTGTGGAATAATCTCCGAAAGTGCCTCTCCACTCGAGCGAATATGAGAAGAGCTTGCTGACGAACGGACGGGTGCCGTAGGGGGATGTCGCAAACTGGAAAGCGAAGCTGTGGTTCTCTGAAGGAAGAGTATAGCCTACCGTAACGCCCCACTGGTAGGGCGAGAAATTATTCCAGAGAGACGACTCCAGGACCGGATGCAGATCGTAATCGTCCGCATCGAAGGCGAATCCTCCTGTGAGAAGATAGGATTTGCCTGCCTGGATTTCGAAGCCGGCCACCGAGTAGGAGAGATAAGCCCAGTCAAGCCAGTTGTTGGTGTCGGAGTAGAAGAAGTTGGGCCTGTAATTGCCCTCTTCGTCTTCGTAGATATACAAATCTGCCGGACTCGTGGAGAGCCAGTGGTTGCAGATGGAGAAAGTCAGACTTTCGTCGAGGAAAGACCCCTCAAAGAGAGAATAGAGTGAAGTATTACCGAGTGTCAGGTCTTTCACGCTGCGGAGCGGAAAGGCGGGGGAGATGTCCAATCTCGGAATAAGTGAGAACCCGACACCGGTCACGGTGTCGTCGTCAGCCTCTTGCGAGAATGCAAGGGAGCAGGACAGCATAAGAGCTGTCAAAACAACTGCCGATTTCTTCATTTAAGTACATAAAGGAAAATTAAGTCCCACATAATACCCCTTTAGGGGTATGACGGAGCAAAATTAACGAATTTTTTTAATAATCCGCAATATGCGCCCGAAAATGTGGAGAATCGCCACAGGATTCAGGAGCGGCGGCGGAATTCGGCGAGGACTATCGCGGTCGCGACTGAGGCGTTAAGTGATTCACTGCCAATGCGTTCCACGGGGAAACGAGGGATAAAAAGACGAGAGGTGACTTCCGCTGCCGTCTCCGGAGAAATCCCTTCGGACTCATTGCCCACGACGATGATGACGGGGGAGTCATTGCCGAGAGGAAGATCCGCCTTGTAGAAGTCGGCGCCGTCAAGGAATGTCCCGCAGACGGAGCCTCCCGCCTCCGCCCAGCGGCGGCAGAGAAGGGGTATCTCACAGACGGTGTAGGGGACACGGAAGATGGCCCCCATCGTGGCCTGGACAACTTTCGGATTGAAAACATCGACTGTCTCCGGGGAGGCGAAGACGCCGTCGACGCCGAACCAGTCGGCGGTGCGCAGGATGGTCCCGAGGTTGCCTGGGTCGCGGATTGTGTCGAGCGCGAGGAAAAGGCCCTTGGAAGGGATCGAGGCCGGAGCCATCATCATAGTGGAGGGCTTTTCGACCATCGCGAGGACAGGGGAGGGCGAGCTCAGCGAGGAGATCCTCTCCATCGCCTTTTCGCCTATCTCGTCGCGGCGATACACCGCCTTCACCTTGAACGAAGACGCCGCCGCCTCCTGCACCATCTTCTCGCCTTCAACGACAAAAAGACCGGCCTCGTCGCGGCCTTTTTTCGTCCCGAGAGCCTTTATTGCTTTTATCTCATTTGCAGTCATATCGCAAATTTATGAAATAATTATTAAATTCGCAGAATATATGTATAAGCCGAAAAATACACGGATGGCTGTCAGCCTGCTGCTCTCCATCCTGTTCCTGTATTCCTGCAGCACGACCAAGGTGCTTCACGACGGAGAATACAGGCTGGCGAAGAACACCATAAAGGTCGATGACAAGAAGTTCAACGCCAATTCGCTCAATGCCTATGTCCGGCAGAAGCCCAACACCTATTTCATCTTCGGCTGGAACCCCTTCCTGAACATCTACAACTGGTCCACCGACGATATGTCGAAGGGCGTCAACCGCTTCCTGCGCAAGATCGGCCAGGCCCCTGTGGTCTATGACCCTTCTCTGGTCGACGCCTCCATAGAGAACATCAGCAAGCACCTCGAGTATATAGGCTATTTCGGTTCGGAAGTGGACAGCAAGGTCGCGGTGAAAAAACGCCGCGTGTACGTCAACTACTATGTCGCTCTCGGCAAGCGGATACCCATATCCTCAATCACTTACGACATCCCGGAAGGGGAGTTCGCCGAAGATTTCGAGAAGGACAGGAAGAACATAACCGTCAAGCCGGGCGACTACCTTTCCGAATCCTCCCTTGAGGACGAAAGCGTCCGCGGGTCGGCGCATTTCCGCGACATCGGCTACTACGGCTTCGACAAGATGCACTATTATTTCGAGGCCGACACGATTTCCAATCCCGGCCAGGCGGCCCTCAAGATGACCATAAGGGACTATCCCAGAAGCAGTTCTCCCGAGGATGCGGTCCCTCTTGTCAAGTACGACTTCGGCCGCGTTTCCTTCTCCCACGCGAAGACCGTCAAGATTCGTCCGGGCCTCCTCGAGGACCTCAATACCATAATCCCGGGGCAGCGCTACAGTGAGCAGACGGTGAGCAACACCTATTCCCGCTTCTCATCCGTCGGGGTGTTCAACAGCGTCAACGTCTCCCAGTCGGACGCCGGCGACAGGAAGGTCGACTGCGACGTCAGCCTCGGCAACGCCCGTCTGCAGGGTTTCAAGGCCAATCTCGAAGTCTCGGTCAACTCCACGGCCCTCATCGGCATATCTCCCCAGATAAACTATTTCCACCGGAATATATTCCACGGAGGGGAGCGCTTCGACCTAGGTTTCAAGGGCAACTTCTAGTTCAACCCCAAAAACCACATCAGGGCCAACGAGTTCGGTGTGACCGCCAGCATCAGGTTCCCGCAGTTCCTCGGACTGCCCGACCGTTTGTTCAAGGGTCCGTCCGTTCCGCGGACCGACATCAAGGCTTCCTTCAGCTACCAGGACCGTCCCGAGTACCGCAGGACCATCATTTCCGCCTCCTACGGCTATAGCGGCAGCTTTGCCAAGAAGCTATATTTCGAGATTGTGCCCATCGACCTCAATATCGTCCGTATCTTCAATATCGACGATGAGTTCGCCGCATCGATGGAGAAGGACCCGTTCCTCCAGAACACCTACCGCAACCACTTCGACGCCGGCCTCACCTCGACGTTATACTACACGTCCGATTCGTCCGTGGTCCCCACGGGGCCCTACCATTATGTCCGTCTCCAGACCGACATTTCCGGCAACCTGTTCAGCGCCTTCAACAAATTTATGAAGACGGACAGCTTCGGCTCGCACCTTATCTGGGGCGTGCCGTATTCGCAGTATGTCAAGGCCGAGCTTCAGATGGGCAAGACTTTCGTCTTCGGCCGCAACGAAGGCCACGCAATCGCTATGCGGCTGCTCGCCGGCGTCGGCTACGGCTACGGCAACTCCGCTTCGCTTCCGTTTGAAAAGCTTTTCTACAGCGGTGGCTCCGGATCGCTCCGCGGCTGGTCCGCCCGCACCGTCGGTCCCGGTCTCTCCGAGCTCGACTCGGCCTTCAAGATCCCCAACCAGACGGGTGACGTGAAGTTCGAGGCCAATCTGGAATACCGCTTCAAGATGTTCTGGAAGTTCAGGGGAGCTGTGTTTGTGGACGCGGGCAACGTGTGGTGCCTGGACGGCGACGAGAAGTCAAAGCTCTCCGCGAAGACCTTCCCGGCCGGCATCGCCGCCGACTGGGGCGTCGGTCTCCGTCTCGACCTCAATTTCCTCCTGCTTCGAGTCGATATGGGTATGCGTTTCCACGATCCCGGCATCCAGGATGGTTCCCGCTGGATTCCGCCCCAGCGCTGGCTGAAGGGGCACAACAAGGCATTCCACTTCGGCGTGGGCTATCCGTTCTGATGATATGATTCCCGAGATAGACATAAAAGACTATTCCTATCCTCTCACGGAGGACAGGATTGCCAAATATCCGCTCCCGGAGAGGGACTCATCCAAACTCCTTATATATAAAGACGGGAAGATTTCCACCCGGGTTTTCCGTGAACTCCCATCCATCCTCCCCGGAGGCGGGCTTATGGTCTTCAACGACACGAAGGTCGTCCCTGCGAGGCTCCACTTCGCGAAGCCCAGCGGAGCGGTCATAGAGATATTCTGCCTCGAGCCGTCCGATCCGCCTGAGTACGACAGGGCATTTGCCGCCGGCGGACGTTGCCGCTGGAAGTGCGTCGTGGGCAACTCCAAGCGCTGGAAGGAAGGCCCCGTGAGCCTTCTCAACCCTCACGCCTCCGCTGAAATCGAAGCGATGGACCTGCAGGCCGTCCTGATCGAAAAGGACGGCAGGACCGGCCTCGTTGAATTCACCTGGAAGCAGGGGCTGCCGTTCTCAAGAGTACTTGAGATTGCCGGCACTGTGCCCATCCCGCCGTATCTCAACCGCGAGTCCGAGAGCATCGACCTGGAGCGTTATCAGACGACCTATGCCCGCTGGCGCGGCTCCGTGGCGGCCCCTACGGCCGGTCTCCATTTCACCCCGTCGACCATCGAAGAAATCCGCAGGGGAGGCACTCTGATTGCTGATGTCTGCCTTCACGTCGGCGCCGGGACCTTCCTCCCGGTGAAGTCGGAGCACATTTCCGGCCACGCTATGCACCGAGAGCCTTTCAGCATAAAGCTGGACCTGCTGCGTCAGCTGCGCGACGGGGGCAGGGAAGTGACGGCCGTGGGCACCACCTCCGTCCGGACGCTCGAGTCTCTATATTATGCCGGAGTAAGCTGCATCAAGAAGGGCTATCCCGAGGATGTCTCACAGTGGGCTCCGTATGAAAGGGAGTATCCGTATTCGACGGTAGAGGCTCTTGAAGCGCTGATTCGTTTCCTGGAGGAGAGGGGAGAGGACACCCTGGTACTTGGGACGCGCATCATCATCGTGCCAGGGTTCCGATGGAGGATAGTCGACAGGCTCGTGACCAATTTCCACCAGAGTGAAAGCACTTTGATCCTTCTTGTCGCCGCGTTTGTCGGAGAGGACTGGCGGCGGATTTACGATTACGCTCTTTCGGAGAGATTCCGTTTCCTCAGTTACGGCGATTCATCATTGCTCTACAGAAAAATTTAACTATATTTGCGCTCGGAAGCCCGTCTTCCGTCACCTAAACCAGTAAAGATATGGACCAGTCCACCCTCGACAGCATAGCTCCCTACAGCGACGAAGAAGCGGTTGAAGCCCTTCGAAAAGTATCGCTTCATCCTTCCGTTCCCTGGATTTCCAAATTCATATTCCCGCGCGAGAAAGAGACCTTCCTCCGCGACATTATGCAGAGCATCCACAGCATCGACGAGTTCCAGAAGCTCGTGATGTCGAGAGCCATCGAGTGGGTGCTGGCCTCTTCGGCCCACAATTTTTCCTACGACGGGATCAACAACCTCCTTGCCCTCAAAGACAAGAAGTTCCTCCTTATGTCCAACCACAGGGACATCATCATCGACCCCGCCATCACCCAGCTCGTCCTTTTCCGCAACAACCTGCCCCTCACCGAGATCTGCGTGGGCGACAACCTGCTTCAGAGCCGCACCATTGAGTACCTCATCCGTTCCAACAGGATGATCAAGGTCATCCGCGGCATCTCCGCCCGTGAGCTCTACATCTCCTCCCAGGTGCTCTCCCACTACATCCGCGAGGCCATCACTTCCGGCCGCAGCTCGGTATGGATTGCCCAGCGCCAGGGCCGCACCAAGGACGGCATCGACCTCACGGAGCAGGGCCTTCTCAAGATGTTCGATATGAGCGGCACGGAGGATTTCGTGGAGAATTTCGTCGAGCTCAACATCGTCCCGCTTTCAATCTCCTACGAGTACGAGCCGTGCGACATCTACAAAGCCCGTGAGATCCTCATTTCCCGTACCCAAAAGTACGTCAAGACCGAGAACGAGGACCTTCAGAGCATTATGTACGGCATCAAGCAGCAGAAAGGCGACATCCACCTCAATATCGGCGAGCCCCTCACTCGTGAGGAGATTGCCCTTGCCGCCGAGGCCGACAAAAACGATCGCTACAAAGTTATCCGCCACGCGGTCGACCGCCGCATCATCGGCGGCTACAAGCTCTGGAAGACCAACTATATGGGCTACGACCTCGCCAACCACAGCTTCAAGTATTCCGACAAATACACGGCTGAAGACCTTCAGGCCTTCACCGTATACACGGAAAAACAGCTTGACCTGGTGGAGCCGTCACTCAACAGAAACGAGCTCCGCGACATATTCCTCCGCATCTACGGCAACCCCGTAGTCTCGCGTGAGAAATGGGAGCAGGAGCTTCGTTCCGAGTAATTACTTTTCTTTAATATGGACATCGAGCTGCGGGAACGGGAAGGAAATGCCTTCGCGTTTCGGCAGTTCGGTATAGATGCGTTCCGTCAGGTTGAAATAGACGGGCCAGTAGTCGGGACTGTTGACCCAGGCTCTCACAACGAATTCTATACTGCTGTCCTTTAGCGTCTTAAGCGCGACGAAAGGATTGTCGGCGCCTGGCGTCTCGGCGTTGAGAATGCGCTCGTCGGCGGATATGATATTCAGAATCTCTTCTTTTACCTTTTCGGCGGATGCGCCGTATGCCACATTGACCGTGATATCAACCCTTCGGAGCTTTGACGGGAAGTAGTTGCTTATGTTGCCGTTGGAGAGTGCTCCGTTGGGAAGGATGACGGTCTTGTTGTCGGTCGTGGTGAGCTTGGTGCTCACTATGTTGACTTCCTTGACGAACCCGGCATAGCCCTGCGCTTCAATGTAGTCGCCGACCTTGAAAGGCTTGAAAACCAGCAGCATAACGCCTCCGGCAAAGTTCTGGACAGTGCCGCTGAGCGCCATTCCGAGAGCGACGCCTCCGGCCGCGAGAAGTGCCGCGATGGAGGTCGTGTTGACGCCAAGAGTCGTGATGGTGATGACGATGAGGACTGTCCAGAGAAGGATGGTCAGGAAGCTGCTGACAAATGTCACCAGCGTCGGCTCCGTGCCTTTCTTCTCGAAGCCCTTCATCACGAGTCTCTTTATCCTCTTAATAAGCCAGGCTC
>JAFZME010000106.1 GCA_017553405.1 Bacteroidales bacterium | reverse complement strand
TCCTGCTGGTCTTTAGGTGTGTAACTACGTAATTGACCGTTTTCCCTTCATCCAATAAGTGCATAGCGTGGACATACTTGGGGTAATTTTCATTCTTTTTCATTTCCCTCTTTTTATGTCCAACAAAAGGGGCGCAGTTCAGATTTTGGCGTTTGGGCGTCATTTTAGGGGTAAAATTGACGCCGGATTCGCAGAAAATCGTTACCTTGCGCCGTGAAATTGAAAATCATTATGAAAAGATTCATCACAATATCTCCCTCTTGCAACATTTGCGACACTGACTGCATCTAATTATTGTTAACAAAATATTTCATATGAAAAGATTAATCACAATCGCCCTGGCGGTCCTTGCACTCGCCATTCTGTCCGTCTCCTGCAACAAGGACAACAAAAAGAACACCGGTGTAGGCTTCTGGAAAGTCGAATCAGATAACGCCGAGGCGGCCGGCTCATCCTCCCTTTACCACGCCTGGTACTACTACAATGAGGTGAAGGATGGTTTTGATGTCTGTTTCTCCGACGAGGATGTTTTTTCCAATCGCAGCAACAGCAACTGGGCTTGGGTTGACCTGGCCAAATCTTTATGCGGGGAAGAGCACTCCCTTACTGAAAATCTGGATACTGATGACTGGAATTTTTGTGGGGGAACCAGAACTGCGTCTTTCTTTAGTGGCTTCTCCTCCGGTACGGTTTATCTCAAAGTCAATATGGAAAACAACAGCGTCACATTCAGGCTTAACGGCACAAAAAATAACGGCGACAAGATAAAAATCGACTACGTCGGCTCCGCCAAGCGTATGGATGAATATGTAACTCCTGAACCGATGTTGTAATCTCTCTTCACGAATAATACTTTTTAGTTCGTCAGCACTATCCTTCCGCCTGCAGAGTCGACCTTCACGGTCGACTCTTTGCGTATTGTGCCGTCGAGGACAGACTTGGCGAGGAGGTTGACCAGCTCGCGCTGCATCACTCGCTTGACAGGACGGGCGCCGTAGGAAGGGTCGTAGCCGGCGTCGGTCATATAGTCCTCGAAAGCCTGCGTGAATTCCAGAGTGACGCCGCTGCCGGCGAGACGCTCCTGAAGCTCGCGCATCTGGATATGGAGAATCTCCCTGATGTCGGCTTTGGTGAGCGGGTCGAACATTATAATCTCATCTATCCTGTTGAGGAACTCCGGGCGGACATTCTCCTTGAGGGCCTCGAGCACCTTGCCGCGGCACTCCTCGAGCATACGCCGCCTCTCCGCGATGACGCTGAGCTGCTTCACGGGATCCGAGGTCTCCTCGGGCAGGTGCTCCATATAGCCGCGGATAATGTCCGAACCGGCGTTGGAGGTCATAATGAGGATGGTGTTCTTGAAGTCGACCGTGCGGCCCTTGTTGTCCGTCAGACGGCCGTCGTCAAGGACCTGGAGAAGGACGTTGAATACGTCCGGATGGGCCTTTTCGATCTCGTCGAGAAGCACCACGGAGTAGGGCTTGCGCCGCACCGCTTCGGTGAGCTGGCCGCCCTCGTCGTAGCCGACGTATCCCGGAGGCGCGCCGACAAGACGGGAGACGGTGTGCCGCTCCTGGTACTCGCTCATATCGATACGGGTGATCATATTCTCGTCGTTGAACAGGAACTCGGCGAGCGCCATCGCGAGCTCGGTCTTGCCGACGCCGGTCGTACCCATAAACAGGAACGAGCCGATCGGCCGCTTCTCGTTGGAAAGCCCGGCCCTCGAGCGCCTGACGGCATCGGACACGGCCCTGATGGCCTCGTCCTGGCCGACTACCCGCTTGTGGAGCTCCTCCTCCATACGGAGCAGTTTCTCCTTCTCGCTCTCAAGCATCTTCTTCACGGGAATGCCGGTCCACTTGGCCACGATCTCTGCGATGTCCTCCGGAGTCACGGCTTCCGTGACGAGAGGATCGCTGATGGCAGCTGCCGAGGCAGTCAGCTCGTCGATACGCTTCTGCGCCGCGGCTATCTTGCCGTAGCGGAGCTCAGCCACCTTGCCGTAGTCGCCGGCGCGCTCCGCCGAGGCCGCTTCGATCTTGTAGTCCTCGATCTGCTGCCGGGCCGTCTGGAGGTCGGAGAGGATGGATTTCTCCTTGTTCCAACGGTCCATAAGCTCCTTATGCTTTGCCTGCAGGTCCTTGAGCTCGGCCTCAAGCTTGTCTTTCTTGAGAGAGGAGCCCTCCATCTTGATGGCTTCCTTCTCAATCTCGATCTGGCGGATACGGTTGTTGAGGTCGTCGATGGGCTCCGGCACGGAGTTCATCTCCAGACGCAGCCGCGAGGCCGCCTCGTCGATAAGGTCGATGGCCTTATCGGGGAGGAAACGGTTGGTGATATACCTGTGGGAAAGGTTGACGGCGGCAATCAGCGCGTCGTCCTCGATACGGACCCTGTGGTGGTTCTCGTACCGCTCCTTGAGGCCCCTCAGGATGGATATCGACTCCGCCGGAGTGGGCTCGTCCACCATCACCATCTGGAACCTCCTTTCGAGAGCCTTGTCGGTCTCGAAGTATTTCTGGTATTCATCAAGGGTGGTGGAACCGATGGTCCGCAGCTCGCCACGGGCGAGAGCCGGCTTCAGAATGTTGGAAGCGTCCATCGCGCCGGAAGAGCGGCCTGCGCCGACGAGGGTGTGGATCTCATCGATGAAAAGGATGATCTCGCCGTCGCTGTCCACGACCTCCTTGACGACGCCTTTGAGACGCTCCTCGAACTCGCCCTGATACTTCGCGCCCGCGATGAGCGCGCCCATATCAAGGGAATAGACGGTCTTCGACTTCAGGTTCTCGGGCACGCTGCCGGCCACTATCTTCTGGGCTATGCCCTCCGATATGGCCGTCTTGCCCACGCCCGGCTCGCCGACCAGGATAGGATTGTTCTTTGTCCTTCGGGAAAGGATCTGGAGAACCCTTCGGATCTCCTCATCCCTGCCGATGACGGGATCGAGCTTGCCGGAAGAGGCGCGCTCGTTGAGATTTATCGCGAATCTTGAAAGAAATGAACTGTTGTTTTCCATAATAAATGTCCGCCCCCGGTTTATGGGGACGGACAGATACGGTCAAAATATGTTCCTTCCTTAGAAGACTGACAAAATGTCAGTTACTCAGCCTCGGGCTCGGCGGGAGCATCCTGAGGGAGAGTCGGATCGGCCTGAGGGACAGGGAACGCAGGGGCTTCCGCCTCGCTGGCGTTGACTATCTCGGTGTTGAGAGCGTCGGTCGTGTTGCCCTCCACGTTGCCCCTGAGGGCGAAAGCGGAGAAGATGGACAGCACGAGCACGAAGGCGACGAGTCCCCAGGTGGCTTTTTCAAGCAGGGACGCGGCCTGACGCACGCCGAGAGCCTGGTTCGCCGAAGTGAAGTTGGTGGCGAGACCCTCGCCTTTTCCGTTCTGGAGAAGGACGACAACCGTAAGAAGGATACTTGCGATCACAATCAGAACGACAAGTAATGTAAACAGCCAATTCATATGTTTTTACTTCAATTTTTCAATAAGGGATGCAAAGTAAGCACTTTTTTCCGGATAAAACAAAATTAGTTTCGAATAAATTCGGCGCGCTTCCTCCGGATAGCCCTGCTCGGCGTAGATTTCCGCGAGGGTTTCGGTGCAGAAATCGTCCATCGGAACCGCTCCTGAAGTGACAGGCGCAGCCGGCTCCGAGGACGGTTTGACGGTGATTCCCTTCGCCTCCGGCGCGGAACGCACCTTGTCGTAATCCTCCTCCGTGAAATAATCGCCTCCGACAACCCGGCGGACCTTTTTCTCCTCCTTTTTGGGAGCTTCCACGCGCTCGGCCGACAGGTAGGTCTCCACCAGGCCGCGCACCTCCGTGTCGGAATACGACGCCGCGCTGCCGGACCGCATAATGTCGTAGACGGCCCGGCGGTTGCGGACGAAAAGGGCGGCCTCGATGTAGCGGTCGTCGCTCCAGGCGCCGTCACCGAGAGCCGACATACGGCGGCACAGTTCGACGCGCGCACCGGCATACCAGGGGTAGAGGCTGACCACCCCGACAAGCTCCTCCATATTGAGGGCTTTTATGTCAATCTTGTCCTTTACCATTGTGCGACGGTGGCGTTGAATATGTCCTCGCAGAGTTTGTCGATGATCTCCTCGCAGAGGGAAGACTGGACCGCATCCAGGGACTGGGAAGAATCATAGTCGGCATAGGCCGAGAACTGCTTGTCCACATCCTCGTCGGGATATTTGTGGTTGGTGAACACCGCCTTGACGGTAACGGTCAGGCGGTTCTGCGAGGCGACTTCCTGGGCGGTCACGGCAGTGGCCCTGACGTCATAGCCGGTGATCTCGCAGACGAGGTCGAGGTCGGCGTCGAGGTCGACCTGCTCGAGCCTGGTGAGCTTGCGGAACTTGTCCTTGAGGGCCTCGGTGAGGTCGTTGCTCAGGTTGGGATTGACAGTGAGGGCCTTATATTCCACATAGGGGATATGGATGGTCTTCACGTCCGGCTGGATGGACGTGCCGGAGAAGGAATAGATGCCGCAGGAACACAGCGCGAAAGCGGCTATAATGACAGGAATGAATCTTTTCATCTTCTATTTCTTCTTTTTGAGGTCGTCCGGAAGTTTGCGGTAAAGCGTGCGCTCGGAAATGCCCAGCTCGTCCGCCGCCTTCTTGCGGTTGCCGCCCCATTTTTCGAGCACCTTGCGGATAAGCTCATCCTCGGTCTTTTTCCACGAAAGGTCCTCCGGGGCCTCCTGAGGCTGGTCTTCCGGCTCCGGCTCAGTGTGGTCCTGCCACTCGGGGGCTTCGGTGCGGAACGCAACGGGCGCAGGGCTCTGGGGGAGCGGAGCGGTGCCGATCTTGTCGCGGACGTCGTCAATCTCCCTCTTAAGGTCCAGCAGGGCCTTGTAGATGGCCTGTTTTTCGGATTGGGATATCCCTTCTCCGGAGCCTTCCCCGGTAAATCTGGCAGGGACGCTCGCTTCTTCCTTCGGCATATATTGGGCGACAGTCGCCGCATCGAGCTCTATCTTCTCGGAGACCGGGGTAATCTTCTCGGACTCCATAGCGGTGAGATACTTCGTGAAGTTCTCGAGCTGACGGACATTGCCGGGCCAGCGGTAGTTGCGGATAAGCGCAATCGCATCGTGCGTAAGGGAGACCTTGCACATCGAGTTCTTATAGGCGAAATCCGTGGTGAACTTCCTGAAAAGCAGGTAGATGTCGTCCTTGCGGTCACGAAGGGGAGGTATGCGGATCTGCGCTCCGCAAAGGCGATAGTAAAGGTCCTCGCGGAACTTGCCGCGGGCGACGGCATAGGATAGGTCGACATTGGTCGCCGCCACCACGCGCACGTCGCAGTGTTCGACTTTGGTGGAGCCGACCTTTATGTACTCGCCGGTCTGAAGGACGCGGAGAAGCTTTGCCTGGGATGCCGGCGGCAGCTCGGCGACCTCGTCGAGGAACAAGGTCCCTCCGTCGGTCGCTTCAAAGTAGCCGGAGCGGCTCTCTATGGCGCCGGTGAAGGAGCCACGCACGTGGCCGAAAAGTTCGGAGTCGACCGTCCCTTCAGGGATGGCTCCGCAGTTGAGCGGTTCGTACTTTGCCGTGCGCCGCGTACTGTACTGATGGATCATCCTGGCTATGCTTTCCTTGCCAACTCCGCTTTCGCCCGTGATAAGGATCGTGAGATCCGTCGGGGCCAGCCTGACCGCCATATCTATGGCCCTGTTGAGCGCAGGGTCGTTGCCGATGATACCGTATTTGTTTTTGAGGGTTATGAGCTCTTGAGTGTCCATAGTGTCGCAAAGATAGTGAATACTGACAAAAAATACTCATTTCGCGCGCAAGGATTTTGTGCTAATGCAAAAATTATTTATATATTTGCAGTCTGAACACGAAAAATTCAACAAAACCAGTTTTTATATGAAAAAAAGTCTCAGAATAATCCTCGTTGCGGCTCTCGCAATCGCCGCAATCGGGTGCTCTTCCCTCAAGAAGATGCAGGAGCAGGCCGAGAACGTCATCGTCACTTGTGAGCCTCAGGTTCTCGAGTGCATCGCGGGCAGCATCGACGCGACCGTGACCGTCACCTACCCGGCCGACTATTTCAACCCCAAGGCCATCCTCGAGGTCACTCCCGTGCTCGTCTATGACGGCGGTGAAGTCACTGCAGAGAAGCTCTACTACCAGGGCCCGAAAGTCAAGGAAAACTACACCGTAGTCTCCCCCGACGGCCAGACCGTGACCGAGAAGATCCACTTCGACTACGTCAAGGGTGTTGAGAAGAGTGTCTTCGAGCTCCGCGGCGTCGCAATGAACAAGAAGAAGACCAAGACAGCCGAGCTTCCTTCCAAGAAGGTCGCCGACGGTGTCAACACGACCTATATGCTCGTCCAGCAGGGCGGCGTGGTCGGTTCCAAGGCTGACTCCTACCAGGAGGTCATCCCTTCCACCGCCGAAGGTCAGATCCAGTTCGCCTACAACAGCGCCGAGCTCCGCAACAGCGAGCTCAAAGGTCAGAGTATGAAGGATTTCCTCGCCGCTCTCGACGAGATCACCTCCAACAACCGCAAGACCGTCACCGGCACCGAGATCATCGCCTATGCATCTCCTGAAGGCTCCGTCGAACTCAACGACGCTCTCTCCGAGAAGCGCGGCAAGTCCGGCAACAAGGCTTGGGACAAGCTCACCAAGAAGTACGACATCGCCTCCCCGGACGTCCAGTCCAAGGGTGAGGACTGGGACGGCTTCCAGAAGCTTGTCGGCGAGTCCAACATCGAGGATAAGGACCTCATTCTCCGCGTTCTCTCTATGTACAGCGATCCCAACGTCCGTGAGAGCGAGATCCGCAATATGTCCGAGGTCTTCACGACTCTCAAGAGCGAAGTTCTCCCCGGCCTCCGTCGTTCCAGGCTCATCGCCAACGTCGAGTACCAGAACTACACCGCCGACGAGCTCAAGCAGCTCGCCAAGGACGACATCGACGCTCTCGACGAGGAAGCTCTCCTCCGCGCTGCGACTCTCGTAGACGACAACGCCGAGAAAGAGAAGATCTACAAGCAGGCCATCGACAAGTTCGACAGCAACAGGGCCAAGCTCAACCTCGCCGCCCTCTATATGGAGGAAGGCAAGAAGGCTGAAGCCGAGCAGGTTCTCGCAACCGCCAAGGACGACGCCGACGCCAAGGCCACCAAGGGTGTCATTGCTCTCCGCAATGGCGACCAGGAAGCCGCCGAGAAGTACTTCGCCGAGTCCGGCACTCCCGAGGCCCAGGCCTCCCAGGGTGCTCTCGACATCCTCAACGGCAAGTATGACAAGGCTGCCTCCGAGCTTGCCAACGCCCCTGGCTGCAAGCACAACACCGCCCTTGCCTACATCCTCGTCGGCAAGCTTGACCAGGCTTCCGCCGCCCTCAACAGCTGCGGCGACAAGTGCTGCTGCCCTGCCAAGTGCGCTTACCTGAAGGCCATCATCGCCGCCCGCCAGGGCAAGGAAAGCGAAGTCAAGGCCAACCTCGAGAAGGCCTATGAGGACGCCGAGCTCAAAGAGCGCGCAAAGAACGACATCGAGTTCGCCGACTACAACCTCTAGTCCGCGTATTCCGAGACGCCAAAAGGCGACCCCACCCCGGGGCCGCCTTTTTTGTCGCCCCGTCCCGAAGCCGGGAGTGTACCCGGTGGGGACTAACCGAAAATTCGGAGTCCAAGAGCAATGGGCTTGTAGGGGCCTATGATGGTGATTAGCTTGGACTCCTAGGCGATTTTGCCTAGGAATCCAAGCCAATGTGTCACACAGCGTATTCAGTGGCCTGTCGACTTGGACTCCGAATTTCCTGTTGCGGCGCGAAAAGCGGCTGGGAGCGCGGGCGCGGCGAATATGCTGGCGAGCGGCTCGGCTACAGCACGGCGGAGAGGGTGGCGAGCGGATAGGCTGCAGCACGGCGGGCGAGTAGCTACAGCACGGCGGAGGGGTGGCGAAGGAGATGCGGACGGGGAGCGGATAGGCGCGGCGAAGGGCGGT
>JAFZME010000105.1 GCA_017553405.1 Bacteroidales bacterium | reverse complement strand
GCGAAAAGTTCCTTTCCGGCCTTGGCGCCGCCGTCGACGAACCCGACAGCGGCGATGCCGAGATTCCCGATCAGGTCGGGAATGACGCACCGCAGGTCGGGAATGACGCGAGCGCGGCCCCGGCCGCAGAGCCTGTCGAGGTACCTGCCGCCGAGGCAGAGGGCACCAGCCCCTTTGCGGCGATTGAAGCCGGATTCAAGGCCCTTTACAATAAATATAAAAAGGAGCGTGCGGAGTACAACCGTGCCATCGACGCCGAACGGGAGGACAACCTCCGCAAGAAGGAGGAAGTCATCGAAGACCTCCGCAAGCTGGTCGAGTCCCAGGAAGAGCTCAAGGATGTATTCCCGGCATTCCGCGAGATCCAGGCCCGCTGGAGGGAGATCGGCCCCGTTCCCCAGCGTTCCTACCAGGATGTCAACAACCGCTACCAGTTCCTCGTAGAGAAATTCTACGATATGGTCAAGATAGACCGCGACCTCCGCGACCTCGACTTCAAGAAGAACCTTGAAGCCAAGGAGAAATTCTGCGAAGAGGCCGAGGCGCTTGCCTCCAGCGATGATTCCGTGGGCGCTTTCAACGAACTTCAGAAACTCCACGAGGAGTGGAAGGAGTACGGCCCCGTAGCTAAGGAGTTCCGCGAAGCCATCTGGGAGCGTTTCCGCGCCGCCACAGCCGTCATCAACAGAAAATATCAGGCCCACTTCGAAGAGATCAAGGCCCGTCAGGCCTCCAACTTCGCTGCCAAGACGGCTCTCTGCGAGAAAGCCGAGGAGATTGCCGCCGCCGAGATAGGCACGACCTCCGCCTGGACCGAGAAGACCAAGGCCATCGAAGATCTCCAGAAGGAGTGGCGCGGCATCGGCTATGCCTCCAAGAAAGACAACCAGAAGGTCTACGACCGCTTCCGCGCGGCCTGCGACGCCTTCTTCGCCCGCAAGAGGGAGTACTACTCCGAGTCCAAGGAGAATATGAACGACAACCTCCGCAAGAAGCTCTCCATCATCGAGCAGGCGGAAGCCCTCAAGGACAGCAAGGAGTGGAAGAAGACGACCGAGGCCCTCAAGGAGCTCCAGAAGCAGTGGAAAGAGATCGGCGCAGTTCCCCGCAAGAAGTCGGAGCAGCTCTGGAAGCGTTTCCGCGCGGCCTGCGACGCGTTCTTCGACGGCCGCGACGCCGAGTCTCCCGCTATGGACCACAGGTCCAACCTCAAGGCCAAGAAGGCCCTCATCGCCGAGGTCGAGGCCTACGTGCCTCAGGAGGGTGTCTCCGATGAGGAGGCGATGAACTCCTTCCTCGAGCGCTGGAACGCCATCGGTTTCGTCCCCTTCAAAGAGAAGGAGGCCGTCCAGAACGCCTGGCGTGACGCTATGAAGGCAAAGTTCCCCGCCTATTCACGTTCCGGCCGTCCCGCCGGCGGCAGGGGAGCCCAGCAGCAGAGAGGCGCGAGGACGGAGAAAGACCGCCTCGTACAGCGCTACAACGCTCTTCAGCAGGACATCCAGACCTATGAGAACAACATCGGCTTCTTCTCCTCGTCGAAGAACGCCGAGCCTCTCATCCGTCAGATGCAGGAGAAGATCGACGCCTCCAAGGCCGAGCTCGAGTCCCTCAAGCTCAAGATCCGTGAAATAGAAAAAGCGGAGGCGGCGGAGTAGTATGGATAAGAATTCAATTATCGGATTTGTCCTGATAGCCCTGATAATGATGGGCTTCTTCGGCTACCAGAGCCACCAGTTCAAGAAGCAGAAAGCCATTCAGGACCAGCTGGATTCCATCGCCGCCGTCGAGCAGTTCCGCGCCGACAGCGTCCGTGCCGCCTACCTCCTGGAGCACCCGGAGGACACCGTGTACGCCGAGACTGCCGTCGCAGCTCTCGACGCCCCGGTCTATGCCGACTCCCTTCTCAACAGCGCAGCCTCATCTGAGGAGGCCTTCTACACTCTTGCCAACGACAAGCTTGAAATACGCTTCTCCACAAGGGGCGCCCAGCCGGCGTCGGTCCGCGTGAAGGACTACCGCAACTACGACAGCACCGACCTCTACCTCTACCACGAGGGCAAGGCCAGTCTCGGATTCGTTGTCTTCGCCCCGACCGAGGTCGACACGAGGAAGTTCAATTTCTCCGTCGTGAGCGAGGAGTCCGACAGCTCGACTCTCGTGATGAGGCTCCCGTTCTCGGGCGGCGGCTACATCGAGCAGCGCTATGTCCTCGGCGAGGACAGCTACGATCTCCACGAGGAGTTCTCCCTCGTCGGGATGAAGGGGCTCATTCCCCGCAACGTCAATTCTCTTGATGTCGATTACGAGGTCACGATGCCCCGTATGGAGAAGGGCTACCAGAACGAGACCCGCTACTCCCGTCTCGATTTCTATTATCCCGGCGACAAAAAGCCCGAGTATGTCGGCAACAACGGCCGCAGCGGCAAGAAGAGAGCGGATTCAAGCATCTCCTGGTTTGCATTCCAGCAGCAGTTCTTCTCCGTCATTATGACGGCCCCGAATAATTTCTCCTCCGGAGAATTCTCGGTGGACTTCTTCAAGGAAGAGGACGAAAGCCACGACCTGATGGCCTGCAAGGCCCTTATGAGGGCCGATTTCGAGCCCGGGCAGGATAAGATATCCCTCCCGTTCGACTTCTATATGGGGCCCAACCACTTCCAGACTCTCAAGGCCTATGATCAGAAATATGAGAAGATCATCCCTCTTGGCGGATGGCTGGTAGGCTGGTTCACAAGGTTTGTCATCATCCCCATATTCAACTGGCTCCATAAGTTCATTTCCAACTTCGGTCTCATCATCCTCCTGATGACTCTCATCATCAAGATAGTCGTCTTCCCGTTTGCCTTCAAGTCATATTCTTCGTCGGCGAAGATGCAGGCCCTCAAGCCCTGGATGGACAAGATCAACGAGAAGTACCCGAAGCAGGAGGACGCTATGGAGAAGCAGAAAGCCACGATGGAGCTCTACCGCAAGGCCGGTGTTTCGCCAATGGGCGGCTGCCTGCCGACGCTCCTGCAGTTCCCGATCCTGTGGGCTATGTTCCGCTTCTTCCCGGCCTCCATCGAGCTTCGTCAGCAGAGTTTCCTCTGGGCGGAAGACTTGAGCGCCTATGACTCAATCCTCGATTTCGGCTTCAGGATCCCTCTCCTTGGCGACCATATCTCGCTCTTCGCCCTGCTGATGGCGGTGTCGATGTTCTTCTATTCGAAGATTGTCTCCGGCAACCAGATGAGCGGCAACGATCCCAACGCCAAGATGATGCGTATTATGACCATCTGGATGATGCCCATAATGATGTTCTTCATCTGTAACAACCTTTCTTCCGGTCTCAGCTACTACTACCTGCTCTCCAACCTCATCACTATGGGCGAGACGACGGTGATCAAGAAGTGGTTCGTCAAGCCGGAGGAGATTGCCGCAAAGATCAAGGAGTCTGAAGGCAAGCCGGCTCCGAAGTCCAAATGGCAGCAGCGCCTCGAGGAAGCTCAGAAGATGCAGCGCCAGATGGCTGCGGAGCAGTCCAAAAAGAACAGGAGAAGATAGATGATCTCCGACAATCTGAAAAGTATTCTTGACCGACTGCCACAGGGTGTCCGCCTTGTGGCAGTCTCCAAATTCCACCCTTTGTCCGCCATCCGTGAGGCCTATGACGCAGGCCAGCGGGTTTTCGGCGAAAGCCGTCCGCAGGAGTTTGAAGCCAAGGCATTGGCTCTGCCTCAGGACATCGAGTGGCATTTCATAGGGCATCTTCAGACCAATAAATTAAAGAAGGTACTCCCGTACGTCGCTATGGTGGAGTCGGTGGATTCGGTGCATCTGCTGGAAGCGATTTCCCGCTGGGGGATCGAGCACGGCCGCTGCATCGACATCCTCCTCGAAATGCACCTCGGCGCCGAGGAGACCAAGCAGGGCTTCTCGGAGGAGGAGATAGCCGCCATCGTCGCCGGCCGTGCCGCCTATCCGGGCGTCACCGTCCGCGGCCTTATGGGGATGGCGACCAACACTCCGGACGAGCGCGTCGTCCGCTCCGACTTCGCCCGCATCGCCGCCCTCT
>JAFZME010000104.1 GCA_017553405.1 Bacteroidales bacterium | reverse complement strand
GGCAAAAACGGGGGTTTTTGCATACGAGAATGAGGGTTGGGGCTTAATTTATTGGAAAGTTGGGGCGGAATCGTTATCTTTGAGGAATTGAGAAGGTTATTAATAAATACGACATAGATATGGACAAACTGCAGGAATTGACTGAAAGGCTCTACAACGAAGGGCTTTCCAAAGGCAGGGAGGAAGGAGAAGCCGTTCTGGCGAAGGCGAAGGCCGAGGCCGCAGCGACAATAGAGGCCGCGAAGGCGGAGGCCGGGAAGATCATAGCGGACGCAGAAAAGCAGGCGGCGGATCTCAAGGCCAAGGTCGAGAGTGACCTCAAGATGGCCGCATCGCAGTGCATCAGCGCGGTGAAGGCGGACGTCGAGAAGGTCGTGACGGCGAAAATTGCCGCCGAGCCGGTGAAGGCCGCGCTGAGGGAGGGCGAGTTCGTCAAGGCGATTCTCAAGGCCGTGGCGGAGAAGTTCTCCGCAGAAGAGGCCGGCGACCTCGCCGTAGTGCTTCCCGAAAGCCTCCGGAAGGAGACTGAAGGCTACGTGAAGGCGGAGCTCGCCAAAGAGCTCGGCCGCGGCGTCGACGCCTCCTTCTCCAAGGAGATCGAAGGCGGCTTCAGGATAGGCCCGAAGGACGGCAGCTATTTCATCAGCTTCACCGACGAGACCTTCGCCGAACTGATCGGCGCCTACCTGCGTCCCACGACCAAAAAACTCCTCTTCGGATAGGGCGATATGTCCAATTACGAATACATAATCTCGTCACTCCCCTACCTGACCCCGGGCAGCCGCTATGCCGAGGGGCGCGACTTCTCATCCACGATCGAGGAGATACGCCGCGACCTTTCGGAGAAGGACGGCGCCCTGCTGGATTTCCTCCTCGACGGATTCGATCCGGAAAAGCTTGGCGAAGACTTCTACTGCAAGGCCCTCCGCCACCGCAACCGCTTCATCCGCGAATATTTCCGTTTCGACCTCAACCTCAGGAACGCGAAGGTGGAATTCCTCAACGCCAGACTCGGGCGCGCTCCGGGAGAGGATGTCGTCACAGGCGACGGCGCCGGGATGGATTTCATCAACGACCGTCTCGACATCGACCTCAAGCGTTTCAGCGGCGGCGAATTCGAAGAGAACCAGCGCCTTGCCGAGATTCTCTCGGAAGAAGACCTTCTCGAAAGGGAGAAAAAGCTCGACGACATAGTCTGGGACAAGATCAACGCCCTGACGGTCTTCAACTACTTCGACATCGAGGCCGTCCTCGGCTATGTGGCCAAGCTCCACATCGCCGACCGCTGGCTCGTTCTCGACGAGCAGGCCGGACGCGAGAAGTTCGCGCAGCTCGTGAAGGAAGTGAAGGGAACTTTTAAAGGAATAAACAAAGACTCTATATGAAAACAACAGGAACAGTGACAGGCATCGTTTCCAACCTCGTGACCGTCGCGACAGACGGCCCCGTGGCTGAAAACGAGATCTGCTACATCACCCTTGCCGGAGTACGGATGATGGCGGAGGTCATCAAGGTCAGCGGGAAGAACGCCCAGGTCCAGGTGTTTGAATCGACCCGCGGACTCAAGGGCGGCGACAAGGTCGAATTCGAAGGCAGGATGCTCGAGGCCACTCTCGGTCCGGGCCTCCTCTCCAGCGTCTACGACGGCCTCCAGAACAACCTTGCCACGATGGACAGCGTCTTCCTCGTCAGGGGCGAGTACACCGACCCGCTCGACCACGGGAAGCTCTGGGACTTCACGCCAATAGCGAAGCCGGGCGACAAGGTGGTCGCCGCGGACTGGCTCGGCGAAGTCAAGGAGGGCTGGCTGCCCCACAAGATAATGGTACCGTTCTCCTTCAAAGGGACATTCACGGTCAAATCCGTCAAGGAGGCCGGCAAGTACAATGTCGACACCGCAGTCGCCGTCCTCACCGACTCCAAGGGCGCCGACGTCGAAGTCACGATGGTCCAGAAATGGCCCGTCAAGGTCGCCGTAAAAGGCTATAGGGAGAAGCCGCGTCCGTCGAGGATAATGGAGACGGGCGTGCGCGTCATCGACACTCTCAACCCCATAGCCGAAGGCGGCACGGGCTTCATTCCCGGGCCTTTCGGCTGCGGCAAGACCGTTCTCCAGCACGCCATAGCGAAGCAGGGCGACGCCGACGTCATCGTGATGGCGGCCTGCGGCGAGCGTGCCAACGAGGTCGTGGAGATCTTCACCGAGTTCCCCGAACTCATCGATCCCCACACCGGCCGCCACCTGATGGAGCGCACGACCATCATCTGCAACACTTCCAATATGCCGGTCGCCGCGCGTGAAGCATCCGTCTACACCGCTATGACCATCTGCGAATACTACAGGGCAATGGGTATGAAGGTGCTCCTTCTCGCCGATTCGACCTCGCGCTGGGCACAGGCACTCCGTGAGATGTCCAACCGTATGGAAGAGCTCCCGGGCGCCGATGCGTTCCCGGTGGATCTTTCGTCCATCATATCCAACTTCTACTCAAGGGCAGGTCAGGTCATCCTCAACAACGGACAGACCGGAGCGGTGACCTTCATCGGCACCGTCTCCCCCGCTGGCGGCAACCTCAAGGAGCCCGTGACCGAGTCCACCAAGAAGGCAGCGCGCTGCTTCTACGCCCTCGAACAGAACAGGGCCGACCAGAAGCGCTACCCTGCCGTCAACCCCATCGACTCCTATTCCAAGTATCTCGAATATCCGGAAATCCGCGAATATCTCGAGTCCACCGTCGAAAAAGGCTGGGTCGACAAGGTGCTCCTCGCGAAGAACATCATCCGCCGCGGCAAGGAATCCGCCGAGCAGATCAACATCCTCGGCGACGACGGCGTCCCTATGAGCTACCACGTAATATTCTGGAAATCAGAGCTCGTCGACTTCATCATCCTCCAGCAGGACGGATTCGACCCCATCGACTCCCTCTGCCCTATGGAAAGGCAGAAATATATGCTTGACCTCGTGCTGGACATCTGTTCCCGTGAATTCGAGTTCGACGACTTCGAAAAATGCCGCGACTACTTCAAGGAGATGATCAACCTCCTTCGTCAGATGAACTACTCCGAGTTCCAGAGCGACGATTTCAACCTCTACCTGGACAACGCCAAAAAACTCCTCGAAAGCAATGGCAAATAAAGCATACCAGAAAATCTACACGGAACTGACCGCGATCACCAAGGCGACCGTGGCCCTTAAAGCTTCCGGAGTGTCCAATGACGAACTGGCGCTTGTGGACGGCCGCCTCTCTCAGGTGGTGCGCATCAAGGGCGACACAATAACCCTCCAGGTTTTCTCCGGCACCGAAGGCATCCCGACCAACGCGTGCGTGACCTTCCTCGGCGAACCTCCGTCCCTGAAGGTCTCGGACGAGCTTTCCGGACGTTTCTTCGACGCCTACGGCCACCCCATCGACGGCGGTCCCGAAGTCGAAGGCCGTGCGGTCGAGATCGGCGGCCCCTCCGTCAACCCCTACAAGCGCCGTCAGCCCTCCGAGCTGATTCCGACCGGCATCGCCGGCATCGACCTCAACAACACGATAGTCTCGGATCAGAAGATTCCCTTCTTCGCCGACCCCGACCAGCCCTACAACCAGGTGATGGCCGACGTCGCCCTCCGTGCCGATGTCGACAAGATCATCCTCGGCGGTATGGGCCTTTCCAACGACGACTACCTGTTCTTCCGCCACGAATTCGAGTCGGCCGGCGCGCTTGACAAGATTATATCCTTCGTCAACACGACCGAGAACCCGCCCGTGGAGCGGCTCCTTGTGCCGGATATGGCGCTTACGGCAGCCGAATATTTCGCCGTGGAGAAGAATGAGAAGGTCCTCGTGCTCCTTACGGATATGACGCTTTATGCCGATGCGCTTTCCATCGTTTCCAACCGTATGGACCAGATTCCTTCGAAGGACTCTATGCCGGGCTCGCTATATTCCGACCTCGCAAAGATCTACGAAAAGGCCGTGCAGCTGCCTTCCGGCGGTTCCATCACCATCATCGCCGTCACCACCCTCAACGACGGCGACATCACCCACGC
>JAFZME010000010.1 GCA_017553405.1 Bacteroidales bacterium | reverse complement strand
GGGAATCTCCGCCCGCTACACCTATCAGCGGGCCCTTGACCACACCGACGCCGCTTCCTACAGCTACGGCGCCCAGATTCAGTATATTCCGAAGCACAGCGGCTCGGTCTCCGCCGAGGCCGAATGGAAGGGCTGGCGCGCCGACGTGTCCTTCCTCTGGACCGGCACTCGCTACACCGTGACGCCGAATCTTCCGGAATATGCCCTGAAGCCCTGGACCACCCTCGACGTCCGTCTCTCCAAGACCTTCAAGGGCGTCACCTTCGCCATCGACCTCAACAACATCTGCAACACGCAGTACGAGGTCGTCACCTGCTACCCTATGCCGAGGTTCAACCTCCTCGCTGGCGCGTCGTATACTTTCTGAAAAGGAGATACTCTCGGCCTGACGGCCTCGGTATGACATTTTGATTTGGAAAAACAGAAATAATTCGTATCTTTGCAGTCCTTTTGCGCGCGGAAAGCGAGGCAGGAGGGCTGTAAATTATTTATTATTAAACATTTAAGAAATGCTTAAACAGTACGAAACCGTTTTCATTGCAACTCCCGTTTTGTCTGAGGCCCAGATGAAGGAAGCGGTGGAAAAGTACACGAAGCTCATCGCCGACAACGGCGGAGAAATCGTGCACCAGGAAGATTGGGGACTCCGTCAGCTCGCTTACCCCATCGAGCACAAGACGACAGGTTTCTATTACCTGATTGAGTTCAAGGCCACCCCGGAGTTTGTCTCGATTCTCGAGACCCAGTATCACCGTGACGAGCGCATCATCCGCTACCTCACCGTCGCCCTCGACAAAGACGCTGTCGCGTATGCCGAGAAGAGAAGGAATGGCAAAGCTGCCAAGCCCGCCGCTCCCGTCGTAGAAGAAGCTCCCGTTGCAGAGGAGGAAATCCCTGCCATCGAGGAGGAAGAAATTGAGTCCAACGATTAATCAAGGAGGAAATCAAAATGGCACAGGAAAATTCAGAAATCCGCTATCTCAACCCTCCCACAGTGGAGCTCAGGAAAAAGAAATACTGCCGCTTCAAGAAAGCCGGTATCAAATATGTCGACTACAAGGATCCCGAATTCCTCAAGAAGTTCCTCAACGAGCAGGGTAAGATTCTTCCCCGCCGCATCACCGGTACTTCCTTGAAATTCCAGAGGAAAGTCGCGCAGGCCGTCAAGAGAGCCCGCTCCCTTGCCCTGCTTCCGTATGTCACTGACCTTCTTAAATAAGAGAGCCTTATGGAAATTTTGCTTAAGAAAGATGTTGCGAATCTCGGCCAGGCCGGTGATATCGTAAAGGTCAAGAATGGTTACGCCCGCAATTTCCTGGTCCCCCAGGGTCTTGCCACCGTCGCCACTCCGTCAGTGAAGAAACAGTACGAAGAGACTGTCCGTCAGAGGGCCCACAAAGAGGCTAAGCTCATCGCCGACGCCGAAGCGTTCGCCGCGAAGATCAGCGCTGCTCCCGTTAAGGTCGCCGTCAAGGTCGCCGAATCCGGCAAGACCTACGGCTCCGTCACGGCCGCCCAGCTCGCTGAGGCTCTCACCGCCCTTGGTCTCGAGGTCGACAAGAAGGACGTCACCCTCGCCGAAGAGGTCAAGGCTGTCGGCACCTACGCCGCTTCAGTCAAGATCTACAAGAGCGTCAAGGCCGACTTCAACTTCGAGGTCGTCGCCGAGTAAAGATCCGTCCTTCAAAAAATGGAGGTTGACTCAGAATTGAGTCGACCTCTTTTTTTGTAGATATGAGTGAGTTCGGAACGTCACTGAGGGATTTCAATTTTTGAAAAAAAGTGCTTATTTTTACAAAACCGCAAATGGAGATCCCGACTATGAAGATTGCGTTTGTCAGGGCGTAATCGAGATAGGTATTATGTCCGAACGACTAATACAATGAACTATGAGGCCCCTTATGACATCAGAAGAGCCCGGTGAATTTGAGCGCAAACAGGCGCTACAAATCATCCGCGAGGTGCTTAGAACGGGATGATTACTTCTGAAATAAATCCTCCAAGGTTACGGTTCTGTCAAAACGGCTTGCATATTCGTTTCTCTTCAGGCCGTAGGTGGTTACAAGGACAGACATAACTGTCTTTTTGTTTCCAATGATTTGCTGCACCCTCTCCGTTCGTTCCAAAAGTGTTTTGTTGTAGCTTTTAGTCACCTCGAAGTCCCCGCGTGTAAACTTCATCTCGCACATACAGATGTAGCGGTCATCTCTGTTGATAATCAGGTCAATCTTGGGGCCGCTACGAGGCGAATCCGCCATAATGTTCCACGGCGATTCTTTTGTGATGACGCCGTCGATTCCCAGAGCGTGCTTTATTTGCCTGACGTGGCCCCAGCACAAATCTTCAAAGGCAAAACCCATCCAGGAGATAACAGAAGGGGATTTTTCGTTTAACTGCCAATAGGAGGAACTGCCCGTATTGCCCTTGACGTGCTTCAAATAAAAGATACAGAAAGGGTCTATAAGTTTATACTTAGGTGCGGACTCTCCGAACGGGATGTATTCCATAATCAGCTTGCTCTTTTCAAGAGCGGCCAGGTTATCGGTGAGGCTGCCACCGGAAGAAAGACTTGGTTTCTTGGCAAGCTCGTCTCGAGTGAAACCGATTCGCTTACCGGCGAGCGTTGTCACGATTCGTTTCAGCGTGTCGGCATTGGTGAACTGGGATGTGAAGAGATTGTCAAATTCTTCCTTGAGCGGGGCATTTGTGTCGTAAAGGATGGCATCGATATTTTGTGCCAGGCTCAGCCCTTTTCTGAATTGATCCAGATAAAAGGGGATTCCGCCGAATGCGATATAGGCCTGGCAGATATCAAACTCATCGAAATGAATGCCGTCTGCTTTGAAGAACTCCCGGCACTCGTGCAATGTGAAGGGAGAGACATAAATAGGTGTGGTTACTCTGCCATATAGCCCGCCTTTGTTATTAATCAGTTTATCCAATATCCAGGAGGTCGCGCTTCCGCATACTACAAGCTTGAAGTTCTTCCGGGCAAGACACCAGTCGTTGCAGAAGTGTTCAAATGCCGACATAAAGTTGGCCCTGGGGGTATCCATCCAAGGCAGTTCATCAATAAATACTATCTGCAGTTTACCGTCATCCTTCTCCTCCAGGAGTTGTTCCAGCACGAAAAAGGCTTCCTGCCAGTTGGTTGGGACGCTTGTGCCTTCTTTCAAGCCATACGAACGCATAGAGAAATAGAATTCTTGAAGCTGGAGCTTCATTATATTCTTTTTCCTTTTTTTGGTGGTATCATCCACCGGCGAAACAGCGGTATGCTTAAAAATGTACTTATTGCCGAAGAACTCATTGACAAGGAAAGTTTTGCCAACTCTTCTTCTACCGTACACTGCAATCAATTGTGCCCTGTCCTTATCAATGGCAGCTTGCAGTTTCTCGAATTCTATTTTGCGTCCAATCATAATGATATTTATCTTTAGCCGCAAAGGTAGAAAAAACTATGGATTTGGCCAAATATAAAATTATAATTAGCCAGAATAAGGTGAATTTGGTTGATTTTGGCTAATTATAGGGTCTAAGAAAAAGCTTTGCGTGAGGGTAGGCTTATAGTTACTCCTCCGGAGTTTTAATGTCCTTGTCGTCGCCTTTTTTGTCCTTGTAGAGGAAGCGGCGGATCTTCTGGGTTGCGGTCTTCTCGAAGGGTTCCTTCATCGCGTCGACCTCGCTGACCTTGGAGTTCTTGCCGACCTTGCTGTTGACGAAGTCGAGCACGGCCTTCTTCCTGGCCTCGAGGTTCTCGAAGAACTTGTCTTCCCAGGCCTGGTCCCAGTTGATGACGTTGTCGTCGAACTTCACGAGGGCGACGAGCTTGCCGTCGCGCTCCATCACAAGGGATTCGTCGACATCCTCGATGTCGTTGATGACGCGTTCGATCTCCTCGGGGTAGATGTTCTCGCCCGACGGGCCGACGATGGTGCTGTTGAGCCTGCCTTTTATATAATAATAGCCCTTCTTGTCAACGGAGGCCACGTCGCTGGTGCGGAACCAGCCTTCGTCGTCGATGACCTGGAGGGTGCGCTCGGGGTCCTTGTAGTAGCCGAGCATCACGTTGTCGCCGCGGCAGACGATCTCGCCTTCGCCGGTCTCGGGGTTGACGTTGTCGAGCCGGACTTCGACTTTATAGGACGGGATGCCTATGGAGCCGACCTTGGTCCTGCCGACCATAGCATTGCAGACGAGCGGCGCGCACTCGGTGAGGCCGTAGCCGATGGCGTAGGGGAAACGGCACTTGTAGAGGAACTCTTCGACCACGGGGTCGAGCTTGCCGCCGCCCACGCCGAAGAAGTGGAGCTTGCCGCCGAATGACTTCTTGAGGCGCCCGCCGACGAGGCTGTGGAACAGCCACGGCGTCTTGTCTCTCATCCAGGAAAGGATCTTCGACTTTTCGACCGTGGGGAGTATGTTCTTCTTGTAGATCTTTTCGATGATGAGCGGCACCGTGCACATTACCGTCGGCCGGATCTGCTTGACTGCGTTCATCAGGATGCTGGGCGTCGGGGGCTTCTGGATATAATAGGTGCAGGCACCGACGAATATCGGGTAGAGGCAGCCGATGGCCATCTCATAGGCGTGGGCCATCGGGAGAATGGACAGGAAGCGGTCGTTCTTGTCGCAGTATTCAGCCTTGAGCGACTCGATGATGTTGTGGCAGAGGTTGCGGTGGGAAAGCATCACGCCCTTGGCCTTGCCGGTCGTGCCGGAGGTGTAGATGATGGTCGCGAGGTCGTCGGGCTGGGGGTCGCGGACGTAGCCGTCGCACTGGAAGGCGCTGCGGTCTTTCTTGATGAACTCGAAGGTCTCGATGTCGATGACGAGCGTGAGGGCGTCGAACATCTCCTTGCTGAGCTTGCCGAGATAGCGCTTCGAGATGAAGATGACCTTGCTCTCCGAGTGGCGGAGGATGTTGGTGACTTCGTTCTCCGAGCTGTCCGGCAGGATGGGGATGGCGACGCGGCGGAATGCGGCGGCGCTGAAGAACGCGACCGTCCAGTTGGGCATATTCTGCGACAGGATGGCTATCTTGTCGCCGGCGCTGATGCCGTAGCGGAGCATCCTTTGCGACAGGGCGTCGCAGCGGTGCTTGAATTCTTCATAGGTGTAGGACTGGCCTCCGTCCACGTAGCGGGACAGGGTACGGCTGCTGTACTTTTTGGTAGAGTACAGATACAGCCAGCGGAGCGTCGTGCAGTTGACTTCGCGCGAGCGCTGTCTCATTTTGTAAGGGCTACCCATAGGTTTTAGTACTGAATATTAGTGGGTAATGTATTTCTCGGGGTGCTTGCCCTGCAGGCCCATTTCTTCATAGAGGGCCTGGATCCTGGCGGTGTCGGCGCGGGCGTCGTCGGTCAGCTCGACGGGCTTGCCTATGCCGATGTGCTTCGTCTTCCAGTCGAAATACGACATATAGACCGTAGCCCCGGTCTCGCGGGCTATGAGGTGATAGCCTGTTTTCCAGCGCTTGACGGGCTCGCGGGTGCCTTCCGGGGCCATTGCGAGGTGGAACTCGTCCACCCCCTCCATATACTCTATCAGGCTCTTTACCATCGACGCGGCGCTTGACTGGTCTACCGGAATGCAGCCGCAGTCGCGAAGGAACGCCCCCACCGGCCAGAAGAAGAATTCCTTCTTGACCATCAGGTGGGCCACTTTGCCGAACTGGGTGTAGAAGAGATATGAGACGATGAAGTCCCAAATGGACGTGTGGGGGACTCCAAGCATTACGACCTTCTTTTCGGGCGCGGGACCGTTGTCGGTCGTCCATCCGAGGCGTTTGAGCATCCAGCCGCAGAAGCGGGCCCAGCCGGGACGGTAGGTGGAACGCATCTTTTTCATATGTTGACGTCTTCTAGTTCTTCTTCGCTGCGCAGGTTCTCCCTGATGAAGACCTGGCGCTCGACGGTGTTGTCGCCCATATAGAAGGCCATT
Organism: Bacteroidales bacterium; assembly: GCA_017553405.1. Lineage (GTDB taxonomy): Bacteria > Bacteroidota > Bacteroidia > Bacteroidales > UBA932 > Cryptobacteroides. The sequence continues at coordinate 28,153 of JAFZME010000010.1, read as the reverse complement.
ATGTCGGAGATGGACTCTTCTTCGGCGAGTTTGACGTGGTCGAGGCGCATCGCGTCGCCGATGAAATCGCCGAACTCGTCGGGGGAAATCTCGCCGAGGCCTTTGAAGCGGGTGATCTCCACGCCGGTCTTGAGGCGGTCCGCCGCCTTTTCCTTCTCTTCTATCGAATAGCAGTAGCAGGTCTCCTTCTTGTTGCGGACGCGGAAGAGGGGAGTCTGCAGGATATGGACGTGGCCGCGGCGGATGAGGTCGGGGTAGTATTTCATAAAGAAGGTCAGCACGAGCATACGGATGTGCATCCCGTCGTCATCGGCATCGGTCGCCACGATGATGTGGTTGTAGCGGAGGTTGTCGAGGTCGTCCTCCACGCCGAGGGCGTTGATCAGGAGGTTGAGCTCCTCGTTGGCGGCCACCTTCTTGCGGCTTTCCTTATAGCAGTTGATGGGCTTGCCTCGGAGGGAGAAGACGGCCTGGTTGTTGGCGTTGCGGACCTTGGTGATGGTCCCGCTCGCGGAGTCGCCCTCGGTGATGAAGATGCTGGACTTCTCGAACTCCTCCTCCATACTCTTTGGAGTCTTGTCGTTGTAGTGGTAGCGGCAGTCGCGGAGCTTGCGGTTGTAGACGTTGGCCTTGCGCACGGTCTCGCGGGCTTTCTTCTGGATGCCGGAGATCTCTTCACGCTCCTTCTGCGAGGCCTTGATCTTCTCCTCGATGACGGGGACTATCTCCATATGCATACGAAGATAGTTGTCGAGGTTGCGGGAGAGGAAGTCGTTGACGTAGCTGCGGATGGTGGGGCCCACGTCGTGGACGATGGCGCCGTCGGCGGCCTTGGTCTGCTTGTCCCACATATAGGTGGAGCCGAGCTTGGTCTTGGTCTGGCCTTCGAAGTTGGGCTCCTGGATCTGGATCGCGATGGCGCCCACGACGCCCTGGCGGATGTCCTGAGGGTCGTAGTTCTTCTTGAAGAAATCCTTGAAGGTCTTCGCTATCGCTTCGCGGTAGGCTGCGAGGTGGGTGCCGCCGTCGCGGGTGTTCTGGCCGTTGACGAAGGAGGCGATGTTCTCGCCGTAGCTCTTGCCGTGGGTAAGGACGACTTCTATGTCGTCGCCCTCCAGGTGGATGAGGGGGTAGAGCGGCGTCTCGGCCATATTTTCGGTGACGAGGTCGAGCAGGCCGTTCTCCGATTTGTAGGAAACACCGTTGAGGACGAGGGTGAGCCCTTTCTTCAGATAGGAATAGTTCTTCACCATCGTCTCCACGAAATCCATATTGTAGGCGTAGTCGCCGAATATAAGGTGGTCGGGGACGAAGCGGACGAAGGTGCCGTTCTTTTCGGTCGTCTTGCCGTCGCCCTCGTCTTCGAGGTCGCCGCGGACGAACGAGGCGTGGTGCGACATCCCGTCGCGGTAGGACTCTACATAGAAACTCTCGGAGAGGGCGTTGACGGCTTTGGTGCCGACGCCGTTGAGGCCGACGGACTTCTTGAAGTTGGTGTCGTCGAACTTGCCGCCGGTGTTGAGCTTGGAGGTCGCGTCGACGACCTTGTCGAGAGGAATGCCGCGGCCGAAGTCGCGCACGGTGACGACGCCGTCTTCTACGGTGATGATGATCTTCGTGCCGTTGCCCATCGTGAATTCATCGATGGAGTTGTCGATGATCTCCTTGAGGAGGACGTAGATGCCGTCGCCCTGGTTGTCGCCGTTGCCGGTGCGGCCGATGTACATTCCGGCGCGGCGCCGGATGTGCTCGTTCCACTCGAGGGTGATGATGCTGTCGCTGCCGTAGGTTGAGGTTTTATTCGTCGTCTCTGCCATTCCTATTTAATATATATTATCGAACAAATAGCAAAGATAATGATTATTTTTCACAATCCCCGTCCCGGCCCTGAAAAGAGGGCCGAATTTGGATAAAAAAATTATTATGCCTACCTTTCGCCGATTTTGCGAATTAATTGGACCCTCAAAAAGTCCGTTAAAAAGACAAAAAGACATGTACAAACCTTTACTGAAAAGGATGATTCCCATCCTTGCCCTCCTTGCAGGCATTGTATCCTGTTCTAGGGAGCCGGTCGATCCTTCAGTGGTCGGCGAAGAAGGAGGGATAGTCATCTCGCTTGACCGCAATTCGCGAATAGTGGTCAAGGGAGACGACGAAGAGGAACCATCTTTGCCGCCTGTAGACAGCTTCTGGGTTGAAGTGTACAACTCCTCGGCAGTCAGGCTCTACAGGGATCTTTACGCCAATGCTAAGGATCAGGTACTCAAGTTGAACGCCGGAGACTTCCGCCTCGTGGCCCACCACGGCGACTCTCTCGGCGCAGGATTCGGCAAGCCATATTATCTGGCTGACGCCCTCTTCACCGTCCACGGGTACAACACTACCCACGGTGTTCCGGAGACAGTCTCCGCGACTGCGAAACTTGCCAACGTCAAGCTCGCCGTCAATTTCGGAGAAAACCTCCAGACCTATTACTCTAACTACTATGCAGTCGTGCGCCACGAGCACTTTACCAAGAAAAAAGTGCGCTTCAACCGCACGGAGACCCGTGAGGGCTACATCCCCGGAGGCAACCTCTACCTTGAGGTCTTTGCCCAGCTTGCCGGTTCCGGTATGCAGGACGGCGGCGTCAGGGACTCCATAGTCTACTTCAAGTCGGCCGTCAAGGCCTACGAGCCCAACGATTTCGTCACTTTCAATGTCGACTGCGGCGAGCGTGAGGGATTCCTCGATGTCAATATCCTTGTGGACAAGGAGGTCGAACTTATCGAGCAGCAGGTCGAAATCCCTTCGACCGCCCTGCCCAAGGATCCTCCCTACTTTATGTTCCGTGGAGTCAAGGGCACCTCGTTCGACTATTCCTTCCCCGTCGGGGCCGGTTCCGACGTCTCCGACGCGACCGTTAGTCTCAGCGCTCCCGGAGGGATCGCCGCCGCGACGCTCGCCATCAACAACTCCTACCTCACCGGCACCCTCGGACTTCCCGCTTCGGTCGACCTGATCAACCTCGAGCCGACCGAGAAGCAGCTCCTCAACAACGCCGGCATCACCTGGCACATCTCGGACAGCGGCTTTTACGGCTTCATCAATGTCTGCGGAGTCACTCCCGCCCTCTCGGTCCACAGCGACTACCACGCCGCCGACCCGACCGTGGCGACCTTCACGATGACTCTCGTCGACGACTACGGCAAGTCCGCGACCGCGGTTCTCAATATGAACGGCGAGCCCATCGAGGCGACCGTCCACTGCCTCGACTACAACATCTGGGGCTGGAAGATGGTCTCCCCGTACGCGTTCATCACCAATGTCACCAATGTCAACTCTTCCGCCGACCTGCGCCTCCAGTACAGCCTTGACGGCAGCAGCTGGACCACGGTCAACAAGACTTCCATCAGCGGCAGGAGAGTCAACTTCGGCAACGCGACAGGCCTGATTGCGGGACGCACCTACAAGTTCCGCGTCATCGCCAACCAGAACGCCGACAACGTCAGCTCCGTCACCGAGATTCCGACCGAGGATCCCGAGCAGGTTCCGAATTCCCATTTCGACGACTACACGGAGAATTCCTTCGTCTGCGACGGTATCGCCGGTTACGGCAGTGTCGTGGGTATTTCTGCGGACGTCACCTGGTGGCAGCCTTATGCCGGCTCGAAGTTCTGGGCCGTCAACTCCCCGGTGAGTATGCGCAAGACCGCGAACGGCCCGGATGCCTACACCGATTACAAGTGTTTCCCGACCGTATCCTGGATTAGCGATGGATATTCCGGCAACGGCGTTATGATTGCCACGATCGGTGAGAACACCAACGGTTCCGACTGGACCACCAACAGCGATTACCACGTCGGCGAACTCTTCGTCGGCCGCGGCAACGATCTCCAGTTCGACGACTGGGCGAAGGTCTCCGAAGGCGGCACCTTCTCGAACCGTCCCGCTTCGCTCAAGTTTATGTACAAGCTGGATGTCCCGTCTTCGGGTTATGCACCATTCTATGTACATATCGAAATTCTCGATTCCGACGGCAACATAATCGGCCAGGGGACCAAGAACGACGTCAAGACAGACGTCAGCAACTGGACCGCCTGTACGATTCCGGTTTCCTACAGCATCACAAATAAGAAAGCCGCATCTATCAAGATGAGCTTTATGTCCTGCCAGAATGCCAGCGACAAGCCTAAAGTCGGAGACAGCGGTTCCATCCTTTATTTCTACCGCGTAGATGTCAACACGCTCAGCGGAAGCCACAGGATCCACGCTGCCAATATCCTTTATCTCGATGAAATAGAAATGCTTTACCAATAATGAAAAAGATATTTTATACCATAATGCTTGCCGCCGTAGTATTTGCCGGCTGCAAGAAAGAGGTCAAGACCGACGGCACGGGTTTCCTCAAATTGAATCTGGACCGTTCTTCCGCAGGTTATGTGACCAAAGCGACCAACAGCGACACCCGCGAGTTCGTCATCGACATCAACCGTCCTGCCGACAACTGGACGCGCACTTACCCCCGTTTTGCCGATATGCCTGCCCAACTGGATCTCCCCAGCGGCCACTACAGCATCACCGCATCCTCCCTCTATCAGGAGCCCGCGGCCTGGGACCAGCCCATTTATTCAGGCACCAAGGAATTCAATATCGTGACCGGCGAACTTACTTCGGTCGGCATCGTGTGTACGCTTGCCAATATGAAGGTCACCATCGCGACCACCGCCAACTTCAACGAGGAGGTCTCGAGCTACACCGTCAAGGTCACCAACGCGTATGACTGGAACGCCCCTGATGTGGCTCAGAAGACACTGACCTGGGAGAAGAACTCGGAACGTGACGACATCACCGAATGCCGTGAAGGCTACTTCACCGTGGCTCCTCTTCTCATATCCGTCGACGGCTACAGGTCAATCGATTATGATGCTCCCGACAACGTCTGCCACGTAGAGAAGGCCATCACGCGGGTTTCTGCGCGCGACCACCACGTCATTATGCTCGACGCCAAGGTCACCGGCCAGGCCGGCTTCGACATCACCATCGACACTTCCGTCAATGAGAAGGTGGACGACGTCGAAGTCCCCGGTTTCACGGAGACTCCCGTCGAAGGCGGCGGTGAAGGCGGCGACGATCCCGACGATCCCAACAACCCCGACGATCCGCCCGTGGTTTCCACGGCCCCGGTATTCACCTGGGAGGCCAACCCTGATTTCGAGGAAATGCTTATCGCCGACTCGATGAACGTCGAGATTCTTATCGAGGCCCAGGAGAAGATCAAGACCTTTGAGGTCGAGGTCAACTCCCGCCCTCTCGGACCGACCCTCGCCGCCCTGTCCGGCCGCGACGGCTCTCTCCCGGCCAGCGACCCCCAGGGTACATCCTACTACGCGACCCATCCTTTCATTATGGATATGATCTACGACACGACTCTTTGCGATGCGCTCGACGGTATGCAACTCGGAATTCCTGTCAAAGATGCTGTTCTCGGCCAGACGGAAGTACTGTTCTCCCTGTCGAAGCTCATTCCTATGATAAAGGTTTATCTTGCTCCTGATGGAAGTGACGCAGGATCAAGGCATATCTTTACTCTGACTGTCGTTGACGAACTGGACCAGAGCACGACCAAGCCCATTATTTTTGTGGCTCCCAACAACTGATAACCCATCCGGATTATGAGATTGTCAAAGATTAAAGCAGCCCTTGCCGCGATAGTGCTTCTCTCCGTGCTCTCCTGCGCGAAGAGGGAGTACAGCGGCACAGGCTACCTGACGGTCTCGCTCGGAATGGGCGACCCGTCGGAGATCACCGTAAAGTCTCCGGAAGCCCCGGATGACGATATGGTCTTCTCCCTTTCGATAGTCGGAGACGACGGAGTCCACAGCTACTCTGTAGCGGACTACCGCACTCTCGCGACCGAGCCCCTCGCGGTTGCGGCCGGGTGGTACACCGTCACGGCGTACTCCGGCAGCGACAATGCCGCGGCCTGGGGCAGCCCCTACTACAGCGGTTCCCAGAGGATACTCGTGAAGCCCGAAAGGACCAACACCGTCAACATCACCTGCACCCTTGCCAACACAATGGTTACGGTTGAGTTCACGGACCCCATTCCCGAACTTTTCAGCGACTACAGGGTGATTATCGAAAACGGCAACGGTGAGACTCTCACTTTCGCCAAAAACAACGGCACCGTCAACAACACCGGCTACTACGCCGTGACCGGCACCCTCACCTATACCCTGATAATGGTCAATTCCGACGGAATGCAGACCACCATCGGGCCCAATGAGATCACCGGTGTCCAGGCCAACCAGCACTACCACTTCAAGTTCTCGATGGCCGATGAAAGCGCCCAGACCGGCGGCTTCACCCTCACCATCATCGTCGATGAGGACACTGTCTACAACGAGTACAAGCTCAAGATGAACTTCGGCCTCGACGGAAAGCCCATCACCAACACGGACTTCCCGCTGACCAACGTCATCACCGTCATCGAAGGATCCACCGAGAGCCACAAGGCCACTTTCCTCGCGGAAAGGGGCATTGCCTCCCTGGTGCTCCACCACGCCGATGCCGGCCTTCTCGCCGTGGGCCTTCCCCAGTGGACCGACCTCGTGACCACTCAGGTCATCAGCTCCGTCACCGACCTCGGCATTGCCTGCAATGTCGTCGACTGGGGCGCCACTGAGGCGGAGATTGATTTCACCACATTTATCTCCAGACTTCCTATAGGCGATTACTCCTTCACCACGACCGTCATCGACACCGAGAACGCCTACAACGAGGTCCGCTACAACCTCTCTGTGATCTCGCCTATCGATGCCCAGGCCGTCAGCGCCAAGGCGTGGGCCGAGTTCGCAATGCTCAAGGGCCGCTGGTTTGCAGCGACAATGCCCGCAGGCGTCAGGATCCAGTACAAGAAGACCTCTGAGTCCGTTTGGCACGAGCCTTCAGCAAGCGACTATGTCGTCTATGACAATGCGGCCAAGACTGTCTATGCTGAGGTCTACGGGCTTGCTCCCAATACCCAGTACGTCTTCCGCACCGTCTCCGACAAGGATGAAGACACCGGAGAAATAGCGTTTACGACCGGCAGCGCGCTCACAATCCCCAATCTCGGTTTTGACAACTGGTATCAGGATGGTAGTGCGTGGATCCCCAACGCTTCTTCCAGCAACTATGTGTGGGATTCCGCGAACCCCGGCGTGGCCAGTATCGCAGGCAACCCGACGGTTCCCGAAGAAAGCGACGTGGTCCGCGGAAAGGCGGCGAAGCTGACGGCGCTTGTCGCTTATGGCCAGCTTGCCGCGGGTAACATCTATACCGGAAAATTCGGCAGGGTGAACGGCCTCGGCGCCGATCTGAAGTGGGGCTACGCCTTTACTTCAAAGCCCATCGCCCTCCGCGGCTGGATGAAGTACACTCCTGCGACCATCAACAAGACAAAGGCTCCGTACACATCCCTCAACGGCACTACCGACCAGTGCTCCATCAAGATGTACCTGACGGACTGGTCTTCGCAGTTCTCCATTTCCACGTCTTCTATGCAGTTCCTGGCCGAGGATGACGACAGTATCATCGCCGCGGGCGCCCTGTATTCGAGTGTCAGGAACAGCGGCTACGTGCAGTTCACAATCCCGTTCGAGTACCGCGACCTGGAGAGGAATCCTTCCTACATCGTGGTTATGGCCTCTTCCTGCCGCTATGCCGACTACTTCACCGGCGGTGAAGGCTCGACTCTCCTTGTGGATGAGTTCGAACTCATCTACGATCCTGCCGAGCTCACCGAGGCTGAGAGGCAGCTCGTCGGATATCGTGATTAGAAAATGCGTAAAAGCAGCCTAATACTCCTTTTAGCGGGTCTGTGCGCGACATTCGGCGTACAGGCCCGCGAGAAGAAGGCACCCGATCCCTTCGACCGCGGCATTGAAAAGCCCAACACGCTTTTCATCCCGAAAGGGACCGTCGGGGCCGGCGCCACGTTCAATTTTATGACCTACCAGCTTGGTCAGGGTCTGGAAGACGTGGGCTTCGCCCTGCCGACAGGGCTTATCAACGGTATGAAGGGCTCGCTCAACCGCTTCACCATTTCTCCCAACGTGGAGTATTTCCTCTGGGACAACAGCTGTATCGGAGCAAGGTTCAGCTACGGACGTATGAAGCTCGGAGTCGGCAACCTCAACATCTCGTTGGGCGACGACCTTTCCTTCGGAGTCAAGGACTACTACTACCAGTCCAATTCCTACGAAGCCTGTCTGACGCTGCGCAACTATATGCCCATAGCCTCCAGCAAGCGGTTCGCCATCATCCTTGAAGGACGTATCGGCGGAGCCTATTCGCAGTCCAAGAGCTACAAGATAGAGGACGGGCTGAAGCACGGCACCTACAGCGACACTTTCAGGGCCAGTTTCGACTTCTTCCCCGGCCTGTGCATCTTCGTGATGAACAACGTCGCCCTGATAGCCCAGATGGGCGTGTTCGGCATCACCTACAGGCGTGTGGTGCAGACGACCAACCAGGTGGACAGGAGTCTTATGCAGGGAGGCAACACTTCCTTCGGGCTCAATGTCTTTTCCATCGAGGTGGGTACTTCGTTCTATATTCTTGACCGTCGCCATAATCCTAAGAGACATCCGAATGTGCAGGCTGAATAAAATATTCGCGGCGCTTCTGCTGATTCTCCTCACTTCCTGCCTCAGGAACGATATGGATTACCCTGTCGTCCTTGCCGGCATCACGGAGTTCAAGGTGGGGCTTCAGAAAAGCGTCAAGATAGACGCTTCGGCCCGTACGGTCGTCGTCGATCTTGAGGAGACGGCGGATATGTCGGCCCTCGACGTGGAGTCATTCGTCTACACCCCGGGTGCGACGGTTTCGAGGGAGATCCCCAATGTTCTGGACCTCACCGAGCCGTTCAAGATCACGTTTTCATATTACCGCGACTACGAGTGGACTATTTCCGCTACGCAGACGATCGAGCGTTATGTCAATGTGGGAAACCAGTCGGGCGACGCCTCCATCAATGAGGCCGGGCACAGGATTGTCGTCAGCGTCCTCAACACCCAGAGCCTGAATTCCGTCGTCTTCAATTCGATGAAACTCGGCCCCAAGGGCTCCAAGATAGTCTCCACGACCGGCTACGAGAAGGACGGAGAGACCACCTCTGTCGTCACCAGGAACGTCAAGTTCCCGATGACGCTCAGCTGCGTTATGGACAGGACTTTCGACGTGCTGTACAAGGGCGAGACGACGACCTGGACGCTTACCGTCGTGCAGTATACTCCTCCCGTCGAGATCAAGTCGGTCCTTCCGTGGGCCTACAGCATCGAGGTCAAGGGCACCTTCAACGGCGCCGGGTCTCCTCAGCTTCAGTACCGTATGTCCGGTGATGAAGACTGGGAGGTCTGGGAGCAGGCAAAAGTAGCCGGTGTAGGCATAACCGGCAAGATCACGGATCTCGAGGACGACACCGAATATGAAATCCGTATCGCCAACGGCGAAACAATTTCCGATGTCGTCACCGTCAAGACCGACAAGGCCGCCCAGATTCCCAACAGCAATTTCGACGACTGGTCAAAGTCCGGCAAGGTCTGGAATCCCTATCCGGCCGGTACGACCGGTATGTACGATGAACTTCGCTGCTGGGACACGGCAAATGCCGCGACGGCCAGTTTCCTCGACAACGTAACTTTCCCTGAGGAGAATTTCGTCGTAAAGGGCAAGGCTGTGAAGATGAAGAGCACCTATGCTGCGGTGAAATTCGCCGGCGGAAGCATCTATGTGGGTGATTTCTGCAGACTGCAGGGGCTTGGCGCCGACATAGCTTGGGGATATCCGTTCACCTCGAAGCCGAAGGCTCTCAAGGGCTGGTATCACTATACCCCTGCAACGGTCAACTATGTCGATTATGGTCACGACGACCTGCTTGGCAAGGACGACATCGGACAGTTCCAGATACTTCTGACCGACTGGGATGAGCAGTTCCACGTCCTCAGCGGTGAAAGGGTGTTCGTGGATTTCAAGAACGCCCCGGAGATCATCGCTTTCAACGAGGTCAAACTTCCGAGGACCGAGGGCGACCAGTACATCGAGTTCACCCTCCCTCTCGAGTACAGAAGCTACCGCACGCCGAAATACATCGTTATTATCGTATGTTCGAGTTTCTACGCCGACGACTACACCGGCGGCGTGGGCAGTACACTTTATGTAGACGAATTATCGCTGGAGTATGAATAATCTTCCTCAGGGGCTGTTCGACGCATATTCTCCGGAGGGTCGGGAGACAATACGCAAAGCTTACGAGGTTGCAGCAGATGCATTGAAAGAGGAGACCCGCTATGACGGGTCTCCTTTTATAGGTCACCCGCTGGGTGTTGCGCGCATAGTGGCCGATGAGATCGGCCTCCCGCCGGAGTGCATCGCGGCGGTGTTTCTCCACGAGGCGGTCCGCCTCCATCCCGAAATCGACATACGCGCCCTCGGCTTCGACGAGAGCGTCTACACGATGGTCGACGGCCTCAATCTGATCTCGACCATCAAGCCGAAGGACACGCGCCTGGAGGCCGAAAACTACAAGAAACTCATCATCCAGTACTCACGGGACCCCCGCGTGACGGTGCTCAAGCTCGCCGACCGCCTGGAGGTGATGCGCAGTCTGTCGATGTTCCCGCGCTCCTCGCGGGAGAGCAAGGTCCTGGAGACGCTCCTTCTCTATATCCCGCTGGCCCATCAGTTGGGTCTGTACAATATGAAGCGGGAGATGGAGGACATCTATCTGAGCTATGCCGAGCCTGAGCAGTACCGCCTGATAACCAATAAGTTGAAGGCCACCGCGAAGGACCGCGAGCGCCTGATGGAGGAGTTCATCGAACCGCTCAAGCGCAAGCTCTCCGACGCCGGCATACAGTATAAGCTGAAGATCAGGACCAAGGCGGCCTATTCGATATGGACCAAGATGCAGAAGCAGAAAGTCCCCTTCGAGGGGGTTTACGACGTTTTCGCCATAAGGTTCATAATCGACTGCCCCGATGATCCCGCGACTGAGAAGGCGCTCTGCTGGAAGGTCTATTCCTTCGTCACGGAGGAATATGAACCCGACACCAGCCGTCTCCGCGACTGGGTGACCAACCCTAAGACCAACGGCTACGAGTCCCTCCACATCACCGTCAAGAACAAGGACGGCGCTTTCCTCGAGGTCCAGATCCGCACGCGCAGGATGGACGACATCGCCGAGAACGGCTTCGCCTCCCACTGGGCCTACAAGGGCATCCGCCACGAGGAGACGATGGACAAGTGGCTCGTCGCCGTGCGCTACGCCCTTGAGCACCCCGACAACGACTCTCCCGAAGACCTTCCGCAGCCGCCTTCGAAGGAGATATTCGTGTTCACTCCTTCCGGAGAGCTCAGGATCCTGCCCGCAGGGGCCACCGTGCTCGATTTCGCTTTCAATATCCACACGAACATAGGCACCCACTGCCTGGGCGGCAAGATCAACGGCAAGGCCGTCACCATCAGGGAGAAGCTCTCGACAGGCGACGTGGTGGAGATCCTCACCGGCAAGAACCAGAAGCCTGCGCCGGACTGGATCAATTTCGTTGTCAGCTCCAAGGCGCGCTCGAAGATCAAGCAGGCGCTTGGCGAAGCCGAGCACAGGAAGGCCTCCGACGGCCGCGAACTTCTCTCCCGCCGCCTCAAGAACTGGAAACTGACTCTTACGGACGAACTTCTCTCCGAGTTCCTCAAGAAAAGGAAGATATCTTCCGTCAACGCTTTCTTCGGACTCATCTCCGACGAGGAGATAGACGTCAACGAGATAAAGGAATTCATTCTTGGCGAAGAACAGCGCCACAGGGAGGCCGTCGAGGCCGCCCAGGCGGCGGAAGCGGCGAAGATAAAGAGGGGAGCGTCCTCTTCGAAGGACGACATCCTTGTGCTCAATGCGCGCGACCTCAAGGGCCTCGACTACAAGATGGCCCGCTGCTGCAACCCGGTCTTCGGCGACGATGTCTTCGGCTTCGTCTCCCGGACCGACGGCATAAAGATCCACCGGATCACCTGCCCCAACGCGGCGCGTCTTCTCGAACTCTATCCCTACCGTATACAGAAGGTCAAATGGGCCGACGCCCCTTCGGGCGGCTCGTTCCAGGTGGCCCTGAAGGTCGTGACGGCGGGGGAGGGCACGGCCATCTCGTCGGTCAACGACGTGGTCAACACTTTCCGCACGTCCATCCGCAGTTTCAACGTAGTTGAGAACCGCAGGGCGGGGACCTACGAGATATCCCTCAGGATATCCGTCCCGTCCAACCTCGAGCTCGACAAGGTGCTGTCCCAGCTGAAACTTCTCAAGCAGGTCTATAAGGTCACGAGGGTATGAAATTCAAGCTTGTGTCACCGTTCAAGGCCTCCGGCGACCAGCCCGAGGCGATCGAAGGCATCTCCCGCGCGCTCCGCGAGGGGGTGGATGCGGTGACTCTGCTCGGCGTGACCGGCAGCGGCAAGACCTTCACGATGGCGAGCGTCATCGAGAAGCTCCAGCGCCCCGCCCTCATCCTCAGCCACAACAAGACTCTCGCCGCCCAGCTTTACGGGGAGTTCAAGTCATTTTTCCCGGAGAATGCCGTGGAATATTTCGTCTCCTACTACGACTATTACCAGCCGGAGGCGTATATCCCCACTACGGACACCTATATCGAGAAGGACCTCAGCATCAACGAGAAGATCGACGAACTACGGGTGAGCGCCGCCTCGGCCCTTATGTCGGGCCGCAGGGACGTGATTGTCGTTTCCAGCGTCTCGTGCCTCTACGGCATAGGCAACCCCGACGACTTCCACGACCAGACCGTCAAGGTCAGGAAAGGGGAGAAGATGGCGCTGACGAGGCTTCTCTACCGCATAGTCGACGCTCTCTACTATCGCACGGAGACCGATTTCAAGAGGGGGACCTTCCGGGTGAGGGGAGACACGGTGGACATCTTCCTCGGCGGCGCCGACTACGCCGCGAGGATTGAATTCTTCGGCGACGAGGTGGACAGGATAGCCCTCATAGATCCCGTGACGGGAGCGACTTTCGAGGAGCTCGACGAGATACTTCTGTATCCCGCAAAGAACTTCGTCACGAGCAAGGAAAAGGGCGCTATGGCGGTCAGCCACATCCAGGACGACCTCACCACCCAGCTCGCCTATCTCGAGTCGATAGGGAAGAACCTCGAGGCCAAGCGCCTCAAACAGAGGGTGGAATACGACATCGAGATGATCAAGGAGATGGGCTACTGCCCGGGAGTGGAGAACTACTCCCGCTACTTCGACGGCCGCAAGCCGGGGCAGAGGCCGTTTACCCTCATAGACTATTTCCCCGACGATTTCATCACCTTCATCGACGAGAGCCACGTGACACTGCCTCAGGTGAGGGCTATGTTCGGCGGCGACCATTCGCGCAAGCAGACGCTCATCGAGTATGGCTTCCGGCTCCCAGCGGCGGCCGACAACCGGCCCCTCACCTTCGAGGAGTTCGAGAGCGTCACCGGCCAGACCGTCTACGTGAGCGCCACTCCGGCGGATTATGAGCTGCAGCGTTCCGAGGGGCTTGTGGTGGAGCAGATAGTGCGCCCGACCGGCCTGCTGGATCCTCCCGTGGAAGTCCGTCCCACCGAGAACCAGGTGGACGACCTGCTCGAGGAGATTCGCCAGAGGGCCGAGCGCGACGAGAGAGTCCTCGTCACCACCCTCACGAAGAGGATGGCCGAGGAACTCGACGCCTATTTCCTCAAGGCCGGCGTGAGGTGCCGCTACATCCATTCCGACGTGGACACTGCGGACCGTGTGGAGATAATCGACGACTTCAAGAACGGCCTTTTCGACGTGCTCGTCGGCGTCAACCTCCTCCGTGAAGGACTCGACATCCCGACGGTCTCGCTGGTGGCTATCCTGGATGCCGACAAGGAGGGATTCCTCCGCAGCGGCAGGGCCCTTACCCAGACCGCAGGGCGGGCGGCGCGCAATCTAAACGGCCTCGTGATTATGTATGCCGACACCATCACGGGTTCGATGCGCGAGACCATCTACGAGACCAACCGCCGCAGGTCGAAGCAGCAGGAATACAACAAGCTTCACGGAATCACCCCGAAGCAGGTGGCCGTGCGTACCGGCGGCTCGCTCAACCCCGTGCTGAACAACACGGTGACCGGCAAGGTCAGCGCCCCGGATGCCGTGACGAAACCCTACTATGTGCCTGATCCTTCGGAACTTGGGAAGGGCCGCGTGACGGTGGGGCTGGGCCACGACGCCCGCCGGGACGACAAGTCGGCCTTCGAGGACGGATTCGTCAAGGCCGACCTTGCGGCCGTGCTTCAGGACCCCGTAATCAGGTCTATGTCAAGGCCTCAGGTCGAGAAGGCCGTCGAGGAGGCCAGGCGCAAGATGACGAAGGCGGCGGCCGAGCTGGATTTCCTCGCAGCCGCGCGTTATCGCGACGAAATGTGGGCTCTCCAGCAGTATTTGAAGGTGTGGGAAAGCTAATTTTTTTTAAAAATTTTTGTAAAGACAGTTTTTTTGATTAGCTTTGCAAGGTTATGTACCCGCCGTGCGGGTGTTTGCGTTAGAAATTATATATCTTATCAAAATTATGAAAGGAATTAAAACTTTGATCGGCGTACTTGCGACCTCCGTGTTGCTCGCTGTCTCCTTCAGCGCTTCCGCCCAGGAAAACGCCAACCGTGACGAGAACGGAAGCCCCGTCTACGGCCCGTACCTCACCAACCGTTTTATCGACAACTGGTTTGTCGGTGTCGGCGGTGGTATCAACACCTTCTTCGACAACAGCAAGCTCGGCAAAGTCGGCGGTGCATTCGAAATCTATGCTGGTAAGTGGTTTACCCCCAGCATTGGTGCCCGCCTCGGTTTCCGTCTTGGCTCGGACCAGGTAAAGGACCCCACCAATTTCGTCACCACTGACGGCAAGTTCGGCTACAACAACGTCCATTTCGACCTCTTGTGGAACATCTCCAACACCCTCTCCGGCTACAAGGAGACCCGTCTCTGGGATCTCATCCCTTACGCCACGTTCGAGGGCATCTGGTTCCGCTATCGTCCCGAAGGTGAGGAGAAGAAGACCACCAACCTTTCATATGGCGCCGGTATCGGTCTCCTCAACGACATCCGCCTTGGCAAGAGGCTCGACTTCTACATCGACCTCCGCGGCATCGTCGTCCCTGAGAGTGAGCTCCGCACCATCACGACCGGACAGTTCGCGTTCATCCCCAGCGTGACCGCCGGTATCATCTTCAACTTCGGCAAGACCGGCTTCGTCCGTCAGTCCTCCGTCACCCCGACCGTCATCCCTGTCCCCTTCACCGAGGATCAGTACAACGCCCTCAAGGACAAGGCCGACTCCCTCGCACAGGAGAATGAGGCTCTCAAGAACAAGCCCGCCGTCCACGACACCGTCTACATCCAGAACACCGTCGTCAACACCGTCGTCAAGACCGTCACCGACACCGTCACTGTCGTGAAGGAAGTCCCCGTCGAGATCCAGCAGACTATGAAGGAGCTCTCCGGCGGCCTCTTCCCTTCAGGAAGCTCCGTGCTCAACAAGTCGACCGCTGTCGGCCTCGACAAAGTCGCCGACTGGATCAAGGAGAACCCCAACGCCAAGATTGAGATCGCCGGCTACACCGACAGCGTCGGTTCCGATGCGTCCAACCTCAAGCTCTCCCAGGCTCGTGCAAAGGCTGTCTACACCTACCTCGTAAGCAAGGGCTGCAACGCCAAGAGCCTTTCCTACAAGGGCTATGGCAAGAAAGACCCCGTGGCTGACAACGACACCGCCGAAGGCCGCGCCGCCAACCGCCGCGTCGAGCTTCACATCCTCTAGGATTCAGAGGCTTACAAAAAAGGTCGACTCTTTGCAGAGCCGACCTTTTTTAGATTTCTCCGCGCGCTTCGCTTGGTCGAAATGACAAAACCTGACGACTTGTTCTATTTGTCATTTCGAGCGAAGTCGAGAAATCTCTACTTGTACTTCGCTAAATGCGCCCGCTCCGCGTCGTTTTTGATCTTGTCGATGATGGCGCAGACGAGGCGGAAGGTGCGGGAGTCCTTGGTGTAGACGGCGGGGGTGATGAAATTTGCCCGTCCCTGGCGCTGGAGCTTCTGGGCGGCGGCGCGTTTTGAAGGGTTGGAAGGGTCGAATATCGCGATGCTTGCGCCGCCGAACATACCGATGACTTTCATACTGGGGACGTCGGTCTCGCCGTCGCCGAAGTAAATCATATTGGTGAACGGAATGCGCTTGGCATCTTCGGAAACGCTTTCATTGACTCTCTTGGCGTCTCTTGAGGAGAATATCCCCTTGTTGATCTTGAAGAGGAACTGCGTCTTTGCAGTGTAGTCCACCGCGATGCCGGGCCACTCGGCTTCGCCGTTCTGGTCATAGATATACGAACTGGCGAAGATGTGCTTGAACTCCTTCGATATGGGGCAGCCTTCTATGATCTCCTTGAGGCCGGAAGAGTTGATGTAGTGCTCGACGCGCACGCCGTGCTCTTCGCCATAGGCGTTGACGTTGCGGAACCACTCGCGGACGCCTTCGTAGAGGCGGATGTCGCGTCCGTAGTGGCGGAAGCCGGCCCTGGTGAGCTTGATGCCTGCCTTTTTGGCCTCGTCGTGCATCAGCTTCATATAGGCGAGGATGTTGCTGGCGTCCTGGCCGATGGCGATGCCGTCGCTCTTGGTCCAGAACTCGGCCGGTGTCTGGTGGATGGCCTGGATGAACCCGAACTCCTGCATATTGCCGGGAGATAGAGTTCCGTCGAAATCGTATATAAGGGCTACTATGGGTTTTCTTCTCATAATCACGCGTTTACATTAAAAATCGGCACAAAGATAATAATTAAAGCGGTTTAATGGAGGTTTTTGTTTACATTTGTGAGTTGTATTAAAACAAACCTCGTTTTTATGGAACATTATCTTTCCAGGCTTCAGAAAGCCACCCGTAAATTCTGGGACAAGAGCGCGCTCAACACCCTCGGCGGTGAAAGCTTCACCTACGCCGAAATGGCGCAGCGCATCGAAAAATTCCACCTTGCATTTGCCGCGGCCGGCATCAAGAAAGGCGACAAGATCGCCCTCTGCGCCTCCAACGGTGCCCGTTGGGGTATGGTGTTCCTTGCAGTCAACACCTACGAAGCTGTCATAGTTCCCATCCTCGCAGATTTCACCCCGGACAACGTGACTTTCCTCACGGACCATTCCGAGAGTGTCATATTATTCACCAACAAGGCCCGCTGGGACAAGCTCGACAAGGCCCAGATGCCGCGTCTTAAGGTGGTTGTCGACGTGGACACCTTCAAGGTCATCTATGCCGTCGACGACAAGCTCAAGGCCGCTTTCGACGGCGCCGACGAGGCGTTCGCCGCCAAGTGGCCGGATGGCTACGGCCCCGACGACGTCGTCTTCCCGACCGACAACTGGGACGACCTCGCCGTCATCAACTACACCTCCGGCTCCACCGGCAACCCAAAGGGCGTGATGCTCATCTACCGCAATTTCTCGGCGACGGTAGAGTACTCGCAGAAGAATGTCCCTGCCGGCGAGAGGATGGTCTCGATGCTCCCGATGGCCCATATGTACGGCCTCGTGATAGAATTCATCTATCCTCTTTGCAACGGCACCTCCATCTACTGGCTCGGCAAGGCTCCGACTCCGGCCACGCTTCTCAAGGCGTTCGCCGAGGTCAAGCCCTACCTGCTTATCACCGTGCCTCTCGTGATGGAGAAGATCTACAAGTCCAAGGTCAAGCCCACTCTCGACAAGCCCGCCATCAAGCTGGCCCTCAAGATCCCCGGCCTCCGCGGCATCATCTACAACAAGATCCGCAAGGAGCTCATCAAGGCCTTCGGCGGCGAAGTCCAGGAGTTCATTATGGGCGGCGCGGCCCTCAACCCCGAGGTCGAGCGCTTCTTCAAGAAGATCAAGTTCCCCTATCTCGTGGGCTACGGTATGACCGAGGCGGCTCCGCTGCTCGCCTATGAGCACTGGACCAAGTATGTCCCCGGCTCCTGCGGCAAGGCGGTCGACTGCGCTGACGTCAGGATCGACTCCGAAGATCCCCAGCACGTCGTGGGCGAGATCCAGGCCAAGGGCGACAACATCTGCATCGGCTACTACAAGAACGAAGAAGCATCCGCCAGCGCCTTCACCGACGACGGCTACCTCAAGACCGGCGACCTCGGCATCATCGACGCCGACGGCAACATCTTCATCCGCGGCCGCTCCAAGAATATGATTCTCGGCCCTTCCGGCCAGAACATCTATCCGGAAGAGGTTGAGGCCGTCGTCAACAACGAGCCCTATGTCCTCGAGTCGGTCGTGGTGGACCGCGGCGGCAAGCTCGTCGCCCTCGTCTTCCTCGACGAGCAGCAGATTGCGAAGGATCTCCTCGATGCGGAGCACATCTCCGACATCCCCGAGCTTATCCGCAACGGCGCCAACCGCAAGCTCCCCATCTACAGCCGCATCGTCACCGTCGAGCGCCAGGACAAGCCCTTCGAGAAGACTCCGAAGATGTCCATTCGCCGCTTCCTCTACAAGTAGAGCTGCAACGTTCCTTTGGAAGTTTGCATCTAAGTATTGATATCCATATACTTGCAAGGATGAAAACGAAAAAGTTCGCAGCGCTTTTGGCGCTCCTGCTTGTGTTCCCGCTTGCCTCTCGGGCCCAGAGCTACGAGCACAAATGGGAAGTGGCTCTTGGCGTCGGCGGTGTCCCGAAGACCCATTTCTTCGAGGATATGAAGACTGTCACGGATCCTTCCGCCCTCTACAAGACCGATCCGGATCTTATCAACCTCTACGGCAACACTGTCCACACCTACATCTCTCCGGCGTGGTGCACTCCGTCTTTTTCTTTCGAGGCGGGCTATTCCATTAAAAAGTGGCTCAAGGTCTCCCTCGAGGCCAACTACGACCACGTGGTCGGCAATGTCTGCAACGAGTCGGACGGCAGGACGCTCTGGTCTCTCAGCATCGAGGAAATATCCATTATGCCAAGAGTGCGTTTCTATTTCGCAATGTCCAAATACACCTGCTGCTATGGCGGGTTCGGCATAGGCCCTGTTTTCCGCTGGGGCAACGGCATCACTCCTGACAACGGCATCAAGAAGATCGATCCGGTTTTCGAAATCGTGCCGATCGGATTCTCTGTCGGCCGCAAGGTCTGCGGCTTCATCGAAATTTCACTTGGCAATTATATGTTCGGCGGAAGGACCGGCATCGGTTACAGATTCTAAGAGGTTATGAAAAAGTCATTCTTTCTTGTGATAATGCTTCTGGTGTCAGTTTCCTGCACCAAATCCTACTACGTGGACAGCACAAAGAGCAATCCGATAAAAGGCTCCGACAGTGCGGAGAACACCACCGCCTACGAGAAGTACCTCTGCTCCATTGCCCAGCAGTTTGTCGCTGACAACCTCCTTGCAGCCGAAGGCGCGATTCTCTTCGACAAGATGGGCAGATACGAGACCGACGAGGCCGCCGTCATCCACCCTGACGGCCATTCCATCTGGAGCGAGGGCTCGGTTTGGACAATCGACAGGGAGGCCAGCATCAAGGGCGTGAAGATGGAGAAAACGGCGCAGGACAGCACCTGGATCCTCTCCCGTGACGCCGAATACGCCCTGCCTTCCGGCAGCTATCCCACAAAGTATTCCCTCCTTGTCACCTGCCGCAAGTCATATCATTCCGCCCGCGGCGGAAGCCATTTCAGCTGGTATGTCAGTTTCACCGAGTTTGAAAGGACGGAGCAGGAGGGCTACACCGCCAAATGTTCCACGTCCGACCCCCTTTTCTATGACGCCGGCTATCGCGAGTCTTCTTCGTGGGCCAGCTGCAAGGGAGGCCTTACTATGGACGTCTATCAAAACGGCGACCGCATCGACGGCCTTTTCCTCCTCTACACCGGCAGTGGTGACACCCACCAGTTCATCCGTGAAATATGACATTTTGTCATAATTTCCCCTTTGGAATACAATTTGACTTTCGCAGAACCGACTTGGCAAGGTCGGTTCTGTTGTCTCCTTGTCATTCCGAGCTTCGAAGAAGCGAGAGAATCTAAATAAAAACAAAATATTATGTCAAAGAAAACAAACAAAGGACAGATCGGGGTTACCACGGAAAACATATTCCCGGTCATCAAGCAGTTCCTTTACAGCGACCACGAGATTTTCCTGCGGGAGATCGTCGCCAATGCGGTGGACGCCACTGAAAAGCTCAAGGCCCTTGCCTCCAGCGGCGAATTCAAGGAAGAGACCGGCGACCTGAAGGTCGTGATCGAGCTCGACGAAAAGAAAAAGATCCTGAAGGTTTCCGACAGCGGCATCGGTATGACCGCCGAGGAGGTGGACAGGTACATCAACCAGATCGCCTTCTCCAGCGCAGGGGAGTTTCTCGAGAAGTACAAAGACCAGATCGGCAGCATCATCGGCCACTTCGGCCTTGGCTTCTACAGCGCGTTTATGGTCTCCAGGAAGGTGACCATCGACACCCTTTCCTGGAAGGAAGGCGAGAAGGCTGTCCGCTGGAGTTGCGACGGCTCTCCCGAATACGAGATGGGCGAGTCCGACCGTAAGGAGCGCGGCACCACGATTACCCTCTACCTCGATGACGACTCCGCTGAATATGCCGAAAAGAGCCGCATCGAAGGCCTGCTCGGCAAATACTGCAAGTTTATGCCCGTGCCGATAGTCTTCGGCAAGGAGCAGGAGTGGAAGGACGGCAAGTATGTCGACACGGATAAGGACAAGATTATCAACAACATCGAGCCTCTATGGACCAAGGCCCCGTCCGAGCTCAAGGAGGAGGACTACAAGGCCTTCTACAAGGCCCTGTATCCGATGAACGAGGATCCGCTGTTCTATATCCACCTCAATGTGGACTACCCGTTCAATCTCACCGGCATCCTCTATTTCCCGAAGATCAAGGAAAGGGTTGCCATCGACCGCAACAAGATATCCCTCTACTGCAACCGTATGTTCGTCACGGACCACGTGGACAACATCGTTCCCGACTTTATGACGCTCCTCCACGGCGTGATCGACTCTCCTGACATCCCGCTCAACGTTTCCCGCAGCTACCTCCAGAGCGACGAGAACGTCAAGAAGATATCCACCTATATCACCAAGAAAGTCGCCGACCGGCTTGAAGAGATCTTCAAGGAGCAGAGGCCCGATCTCGAAAAGAAATGGGACAACCTCAAGCTCTTCATCGAGTACGGTATGCTTTCCGACGAGAAGTTCTGCGACAGGGCCCTCAAGTTCGCCCTTCTCAAGAACACCGACGGCAAGTTCTTCAGCTTCGACGAGTACAAGGCCGCTATCGATGGCCAGCAGACCGACAAGGACAAGAAGGTCGTCTGCCTCTATGCGACTTCCGTCGAGGACCAGTACCGCTTCATCGAGGATGCGAAGAACAAGGGCTACGACGTCCTCCTGTTCGACTGCGAGCTGGACGCCCACTATGTCAACCTGCTTGAAAGGAAGATGGAAGGCTGCCGCTTCGCGCGCGTCGATTCCGACAGCGTGGAGAGGCTCATTCCCAAGGAGGAGAGGGTGAAGCTGGAAATGGCCGAAGATGCCCGCTACGACCTTGAGAACCTCTTCAAGGCCGTCCTCCCCGAGGGCAACGACTACTACGTCGAGGGCGACAACCTCGGCGAGAACGAGCCCGCAATCCTCATCACCCAGAACGAGTTTATGCGCCGCTACCGCGAGATGAGCGCCCTCGGCGGCGGTATGAACTTCTACGGCGAGATGCCAGAGTCCTACAACATCACCGTCAATATGGAGAATCCGCTCGTCGCTATGATCCTCGACGCCGAGAAATCGGCTGTCGCCCCTCAGGGCGAGCTGCCTCCGGAGGCTGACAAAGATGCTTCTGAAGAAGACAAGAAGGCTGCCAGGGAGGCTCGTGAGGCTGTCAGAAATGCCCACAGAGCCGACATCGAGGCCTTTGCCAAGGGCAATGAGGCTCTTCGTCAGATTGTGGACATCGCCCTGCTCTCCAACGGTATGCTGAAGGGCAAGGCCCTCTCGGATTTCATCGAGAGAAGCCGCAAGGTCGTCAGCGACGCCTATTTGAAGAAGGATTAACCTTTGATAAGGTCAAGGAATTCGTTCCTTGTGCGTGTGGAGTTCAGAAATGCACCCGAGAAGGCCGAAGTGGTCGTGATCGCGTTGGATTTCTGGACTCCTCTCATTGACATACAGGTGTGCATAGCCTCGATGACGACGGCGACGCCGAGGGGCTTCAGCGACTCGTTGATGCAGTCGCGGATCTCGACGGTGAGCCTCTCCTGGACCTGAAGCCTGCGGGCGAAGGTCTCCACCACACGGGCGATCTTGCTGAGCCCGGTGATCCGGCCGTTGGGGATATAGGCCACGTGGGCTTTTCCGATGAAGGGGAGCATATGGTGCTCGCAGAGCGAGAACAGCTCGATGTCCTTCACGATGACCATCTGGCTGTAGTCTTCATTGAAAACGGCGGAGCGGACTATCTCCACGCCGTTCTCCTCGTAGCCCTTGGTCAGGAACTGCATCGCCTTTGCAACCCTTTCGGGGGTCTTCTGCAGACCCTCCCTTTCAGGATCCTCTCCGAGGAGCCTGAGGATGGCCTTTACGTGGGCCGCGATTTCTTCGGTGTGGTCGAACTGTTCTGTTTTTTTGTATGCCATATTCAAATTTTCATTCGGGGCTGCAAAAATAGTAAATTTTTTTGATGGGATTTTGATTTTTTATATATCTTTGCAGCCCCGATGGAGCGCTCGCCGCTCTTTCGCTTATTTGTTATTGATTATTAGTACTTTATTATTATGTTTTGGACACTTGAACTTGCCGGACGCCTTGACGACGCTCCGTGGCCCGCAACCAAAGACGAGCTTATCGATTACGCCAACCGTTCCGGCGCCCCGGAAGAGGTGATGGAGAACCTCCAGGAGCTTGAAGACGACGGCGAAATCTACGAATCCATCGAGGACATCTGGCCCGATTACCCCACCAAAGAGGACTTCTTCTTTAACGAGGAGGAGTATTGATGCAACTCATTGAATATTAGAGATTTATAACCGCCCTAAAGCTACCCTCTTTATGGGCGGTTATTTGTTGGAATCGGCCTTAGAGTGCACTCTGGGGCCGATTTTTATTTCGTATTGCCCTCTTTTTTGCCCACTGTTTTACCCTCTTTTTTTCGAAGCTGCCGATTTGTGGCAGTATTCCTCCTCCTTCAGGAGAAAGAGTAGTAAGAGTTGCTTAACTGTGTTTTGGCTATCATTACCGGATAACCAAAACACTTTTTATCATGACAAATCAAAAGAATACTGTACTCACAGTACATTTCTGTCTTCATGGCAAGCTAACGCGAACTGGCCATCGGCAAATCCATTGCAGGGTGTATTACAAAGGCGCAAGCCGGCATGTTTCAACAGGAGTTTCCATCGAACCCGACCTATGGGACAGTCGGAGGGAAACGGCAACTGGGGATACTGAGGAGGCGCTATCCGTCAATGCGGAGCTCGCGGCTTTTAAGGCTGGGATTATGGAACAAATCGGTAAGTGTAAACCCGAAAACCTGACGATTACACTCATCGGTTCAATCCTAAAAGGGACGCATGTTGCAGAGGAAGACCGTCCCAGGATGGTAACGCTTGTCGATTTTGCGTTGGAATATCTGGAATCGAGGTTCGTCAAGAAACAAATCACCTATCAGACCTATTACAATCAGCGGAGTTATCTGCGTGTGTTTTCTGACTTTGAGAAATACCATACCGGAGGTAAGCCGATGACGCTGATGAAACTAAACCCCGAAACCTTTGAGGCATTTATTCGGTATCGGATGGAATGGCGGCACAACAAGAGCACCGAGGCGATTAATCAGACCCTCAGGCCGCTCCATAACGCCCTGCAATATGCCATAAAGGTCGGCATGGTATCACCTGTTGCTGCCGCGCCCATTCTGGAAAACAGACTGGATTCGTATCCGCATTCATATAGGCCGGGAGATGAACTGGAGGGCCCTGTGCGATTTCTGACGGATGCTCAACAGGCTCAGTTGCTTAACTATATGGAGAGCACAAAGTTTTCCCGCCGCCGCGAAGTACTTCAGATGTTCTATTTCTCTTATTATGCCGGAGGCCTGCGTCTGTCAGATATCCTTACGCTGGAATGGAGTCATATCAATTGGGAAAAGTCAGAATTGCGGAAGGTTCAATATAAGACAAAGCGCCTGATGCCGATTCCGGTTCCGCTATCTCGGCCTGCTATGGATATTCTGCAAGCCTGGAAGGGGAGGAATCCTCGCTTTGTATTCGATCTTCTCCCGGCCGATTACGATGTAACTGAGGCCGAGGCATTCTTCATGGAACGCAACAGCAAAGACAAATCGTTCAACCGGATTCTTGCCGATGTTTCATTTGAATTGGGTTTCGATAAGCCCGTTACCTTCCACATGGCACGCCACACCTTCGCTGTCAATGCACTCAACAAAGGCATTCGACTTGAGGTCGTCAGCGCTCTCCTGGGGCACACAACTATCATCTCCACGCAAAAATCCTATGCTAGATTTCTGAAGAGTACAATCGAGGATGAGGCCAGGAAGCTGCTGGAATTGTAATACCATGTTTTTGACCAAAATCAACGAAATTTTGAGAAATATTCTCATATTTATTGCAAAAATAGTTCAGATACGTTATATTTGCAGAAACAAACTGATTAAAGTATGCTTGTCAATTTCACAGTCGGAAACTTCCTGTCGTTCCGGGGGAAGAAAACATTGAGCCTGGAGGCGGCACCAATTAAAGATAGTGGGAGTCAGGTTATTGAGGTAGGAAAACACCAGCTTCTGCCGTCTGCCGCGTTGTACGGCGCCAACTCCAGCGGCAAGAGCAATTTCCTTCATGCTTTTGGCGCTTTCTCTGCAATGGTGAATAAGTCTTCGTCCAGTAGCTCCATCTCCCGTTTACCTGTGATTCCGTTTCTTCTGGATGGAACCAGCGAAAAGGAACCTTCTTTCTTTGAGATTGAGGTTATAACGCCGTCGCTTTACTATTATCGCTACGGATTTGAATGTACACAAGACTTTATTGTTAAGGAATGGCTGTATAGGATTGGTAGCCGTTCCGAGAAAAACCTTTTCATACGTGAGGGGGATAACATCGGCGTATCGTCCTCATTTAGTGAAGGAAAAGGCTTGGAAGAAAGGACTCGCAGCAACGCACTTTTTCTTTCAGTATGCGATGCTTTTAATGGTCCGGTAGCAAAAGAACTGGTCCATAGCATTGTTATTCCGCCTCTTCCGGATAATTCCCAAGAGCTCTTTGATGCGCAACTCGCATTTATTCAAACTGCTAAAGAGGTATATTCTGACGATGTGATAAAGGTTTTCAAGAATCTTGACTTTGGCTTTACTTCCTTTGAAATACCCTCTTCCGTTGAAGAAGCCAAGGCGGTGAAGGCTTGGACAACGCATAATGTCTATGATGACAACGGGCACGTCATAGGAAACAAGCGTTTTTCAATGAAGACATCCGAATCGGCAGGTACAAACCGTTTGTTCGATATTATATATCTGATTATGAGTGCACTTGCGGAAGGATCTCCTTTGGTTGTTGACGAAGTTGACCGGGCGATGCATCCTTTGATTACGAAATATGTAATCGGGCTCTTCAACAATGCCAAGACAAACCCTAAAGGTGCCCAGTTGATATTTACAACGCATGATACCAACCTCCTTAGTTCCAAGATTTTCCGACGCGACCAAATCTGGTTCGTCGAGAAGGACAAAACGGAATCTTCAGATTTGTATTGCCTTGCTGAATTCAAGGATGCTGAGGGTGTGAAGGTGCGTAATGACCGCAGCTTCGAAAAGGATTACATCCAGGGGAAATACGGTGCCATCCCTTATCTGAATTACGATTGGGAGGATTAATATGGGAAAAGCTATATCAGGGAAGGCTATCCGTGAAATGAGAGAACGGGAGCGAAAAGCCCACCACCTTGAAAAGAAAATTAAAGTGGCCAGCAGGCTCACGCACCTGAACTATTTGATTGTCTGCGAGGGTGAAAAGACAGAGCCCAATTACTTCAAGGCACTTGTGAAAGGTCGTAATTCACAGGTCCTTACAGCCACGATAGAGGGAGAAGGAGCTAATACTAAGTCTTTGATAGATATTGCTATAAAGAAACGCGCCCTTTCTCCCATCCACTTTGATGTTACATGGGCGGTATTTGATAAGGATGACTTCGTGGATTTCAATGATGCCATTGCGTATGCCAAATCAAACGGAGTCAATCCGGCATGGTCCAACGAGGCCTTTGAACTCTGGTATTACCTGCATTTTCAGTTCTTGGATACGCAGGTCGGGCGTCATCAGTATATTGAAATGCTCACGCGTGAAATTAGAAAAGTGTATCCGCAGTTTGAGTATAAAAAGAACGATGAGGGCATGTACCAACTTCTCACCGAAATTGGAAACCAAGAGCAGGCCATAAAAAGTGCAAAGGCTTTGGAAAGCCGGTATAGTGGCGCCGACTACGCTTCACATAAACCATGTACTACAGTGTACAAACTGGTTGAGGAATTAAACAATCCGGAAAACGTAATTGAGAGGATTAATTCTTTATCTAAATGACTTACGAAGAACTTCTGGCTGAAAACCTTCGCTTGCGTGCACGTATCCGTGAATTAGAGCAGGAGAATGCCCGCTTGAAAGGTTATGGTTCTTCTTTGTTGTGTGAGCCGGAGCCGCCCCAATATGGGAGTAAGCCATCTCGACCAATTCTTGACAAGGACGCTGAAATCCAACGCCGTTTAGACATATTCCGGAGTTTGTTCCGAGGGCGTGAAGATGTTTTTGCGCAGCGCTTCGTTTCCAAAACTGGCAAGGCCGGTTATCAACCTGTTTGCAAGAACAGGTGGTCAGACGGGTGTGTAGAGCATAAATACAAGTGTGATGGCTGCCCCTTCAGGGAGTTTGTTCCGCTGGATGAGACGGCCTTCCGTCGGCATCTGGATAAAGATGCGAAGGAGACAGATGTCATCGGTATTTATCCAATCCTTGAGGACAATACGGTTTGTTTCTTGTGCGCCGATTTTGATGACAAGAACTGCGAGCATGGTTATCAGGACGATGTCCTTTCGTATGTCCGCATTTGTAAAGAATGGGGTATTTCCGCATACATCGAGCGCTCTCGTTCCGGTAAGGGCGCCCATGTATGGATATTCTTCGAAGAGCCAATCTTGGCTACTGACGCCAGGAGGTTAGGCTTCGCTGTCATCGGCGCCGCCATGGAAAGCAATGTTCGTCTGGATATGAAGTCTTATGACAGATTCCTGCCGAATCAAGATTTCTTGCCGAAGGGCGGCTTCGGGAACCTAATAGCTCTCCCTTTACAGGGATTGGCTCGAAAAAGCAGAAACAGCGTATTCGTAGATGAGAGTTTTGAGGCCTTCAAGGACCAGTGGTCTCTGTTATCATCGGCAAGGAAACTATCTGCGTCCGAGCTTAAATCCATTCTGGCTACTCACGCGTATCAGATAGAGTTGTCTTCGTCATCGGAGACAAAACCCTGGGAAACGCCGAAGCCGGACCGCATTTCATTTGAAGATTTCCACAGCCCTGTCAAACTTGTCCGGGCGAATGGACTTTATGTGCAAATTAAAAGCGTTTCCGGAAAGGTGCTCAGGCATCTTAAAGGCTTGGCCTCCTTCCGGAATCCCAAATACTATGAGCTGCTTAACGCCAGGAAACCGCTATAACATACACCGTCTCTCGTGACTTGTTATGAGATGACAGAAGATTACCTCAAACTGCCAAGGGGATGCGAGGATGCAGTGATAGAATTGCTACAGAGCAATTTCTCTGCATGGGAAGAGGATGACCAGACCAACGCGGGAAGGATAATCGATGTCTCTTTTTCCGGCGAACTTCGGCCGGAACAGGAGGCGGCAGTTCAAAGACTGCTCTCATACAACAACGGGGTGCTCGCCGCTACCACCGCGTTCGGAAAGACGGTCGCCGCGATTGGAATGATTGCAAGGCGAAGAACAAACACGTTGATACTCGTTCATTCGAAGGCGTTGCTGGAACAGTGGAAGGAAGAGATTGAAAAGTTCTTGATTATCAATGAACCAG